>JAILJX010000083.1 GCA_024694365.1 Kiritimatiellia bacterium | reverse complement strand
CATCCGGGCGCGGCTCTCGTCTTCAGGCCGGGGGACGCCGCATCGCTCGACGGGGCGCTCGCCGGGCTGTCCGCGAGGATCGCGGCCGACGGCGCCGCCTCCATGGTGCAGACCGCCCGGCGCGCCGCGGCAGGGTACGGGTGGGACCGTCTCGCCGCAAGGCTTGTTGATTTCTGCGCGGGAATATGATTAAATATACGTTCAAACCGATATGGAAGAGGAGCTGACAGAGGCGGAAAAGGCGAGAATGAGGCGGATGGCGTCCTTCATCAAGGTCGTCGGCTGCATCATGTTCAAATGGAGAAGGGTGCTTACGGTGCTTTTCGTCTCCGTTCTGGCGGTGCTGTCGGCCTGTCTCGTCAGCCGCGCCTCCCGCAGCGTGAAGCGTTTCGAAGCAGAGTCGAAGCTCCTGTACAATCCCCGCCGCGTCGAGGGGATAGACGCCCCGAACGACAAGCAGCTCATGCCGATATTGGCCAAAAAGGCGCTCAAGTTCAGGGTGGCCGACAAGGTGCCCATGCCGGTGAACGAGCGCGAATGCCTCGGCCTGGACATGGAGCTCGTCCACGAAAAGCTGCCGACGACCCTCTACACCGCGAAGGCGGCGTCGGGTACGTGGGAGGGTGCCGTCATGAAGGCCAACGCCTACGCCGAGGTTCTGATGGACGAATACGTCAAGTACCGCAGAAAAGACCTCGAAGAGCGCGAGAAGCGCCTCTCAGCCGAGCGCGAGGAGCTGGTGGACCAGCTGGCCGAGCTTGACGCGGAGGAGTCGGAGCTGAAGACGCAGACGGGCGTCCTCTCCCCGCAGGAGGCGCTTCTGGCCATGAACGCGCTGATATCCGACCAGCGCCGCAACGATTCCGCGCTCAGCGTCGACATCGCCAACGAGGAGATGAAGAAGCGCAAGCTCGAGGAGGCCGTCGGCGGCAACGGACCCGCCATCGTCGCCAACGCCCCGGCGATACGCCGCATGGTCGACGCGATGGCCGAGATCGACAAGACCCTCTCCGTCCTGCGCGAACGCTACACCGACATAAACCCGAAGGTGACCGGCAAGCTCGACGAGAGGAAGAAGATCGAGTCCGACCTTGCGCGGCTGCTCGAGGAGAAGGGCGTTCTTGGAATCGACATCTCCGGCATAGACCAGATAGAGAAGGCCGCGGGCGACCTTGCGGACGCGATCACGCGCCTCGAGGTGCTGGAGGAGAAGAGGAAGGTGCTCGCGCACGAGATGGCCGACAGCGAAAAGCGCGCCTCGGCCCTGGCGGCGCTCATACCGGACTACGAGCGCATCAACACCGACCGCGCCGTCAAGACCGCCCAGATACGCGCCAAGGACGAGGAGCTGAACGGGATAACCGGCCTGATCGGATCCCTGAAGAACGACCTGCGGCTGATCGAACGCTCCGGCGGCGCGTCCGACAAAGGTGCGTTCGGCCCGAAGCAGATGGCCCTCTCCCTCGGCGGGGCCGTTTTCCTCTGCGGCGGGCTTCTCCTTCTCGTCGTGTGCTTCGAGCTTGCTTTCGGGAACGTCTACGGCGGACGCGAGGTCTCGGCGTGGGACGGCATAGAATTCCTCGGCTCGCTCCCGAAGAAGGGCATGCTGCCGGAGGACGAGGACCGCGAGGTGATGGGCGTCGTGGCGCTGAAGGTCCTTCTCGCCAACAAGCACAGGCGCACGCTTCTCGTGTGCAGGCTCCCCGGCGCGGAGGTGAGGGACGATTTCGAGGAGACGCTCGAATTCACCGAGACGATGTCCGGCACGAGCAGCTTCACGGTCGACATCGTCCCCGTCGCCGGATTCTCCCCCCCGGAGGGCTCCGAGCAGATGATCGGCGTCGTCAAGAAGGGGAACAGGGGATGGTTCCCCGCGGCGAACCGCTTCGTCATGGCCCCCGCCGAGCTGCAGATGCTTCATGCCGACATCGACGAGCTCGAGAAATCCTGCGACGCGGTGTTCATCCGCATGGACGGCGGCGTGAGGGTCGGCGGGACGTTCTTCGACCAGCTGCTTGGCATATGCGACGGCGTGCTGCTCGAAATCGGCGCGAAGAAGACCCCGCGCAGCGTCTTCGGCTACGCGCGCCGCCATCTCGCCGCCTCGGGCAAGCTGATTCTCGCGGTCGCGACCGAGGCCGACGCCAAGACTGTAGGAAGGGAAATGGAGGCGAGGGTATGAGGCGCTTGACGCCGTTCGTTTTCGCCGCGCTTGCCGCGGGCTGCTATTCCGGCCGCATGACCGGCAACTACGATTCCGTCTTCGAGCTGAACAACACCGAAGACGACAGCGCGGTCATCGAGGAGACGGGCCGCGACGAGGCCGCCGCCGCCAGGAACATGGAGAGGCTGCTCGCGCTGTCGAGGGAGGAGGATCCCGTATACAGGATCAATGCGGGCGATGAGGTGGACATACGCGTCTACGGGCACGAGGACATAAGCCTGAAGACGAAGGTCGGCCCCGACGGAACGGTCGGCATGGCGTTCGTCGGGCAGGTGAAGCTCAGCGGGCGGACCATCGCCGGCGGCGCGGAGGAGATCCGCAAGGGCCTGGAGCCGTACGTCAAGAATCCCGTCGTCAGCATATCCGTCTGCGAGATCGTGAGCGAAACGGCGACTATAGCCGGCGCGTGCAAGCGCCCCGGCGTCTACGGCATATCCAACTCGACGCGCCTGGCGGACCTCTACGCCATGGCGGGCTCCAGCGACGCGAGGCTTTTCAACGGCGTCGACGTGGACGTCGCCGATCTGGAGAACTCCCTGATAATACGCAAGGGCGAGGCGCTGCCCGTCGATTTCCGCAAGGCCATAGAGCGCGGCGACGCGCTGAACAACCTGCGCATAAGGAAGGGCGACTACGTCTACATCGCCCAGAGGATGGAGGCGTCGGTGACGGTATGCGGCGAGGTGAGGAATCCCCACAGGCGCCTGTTCGAGCCGGGGATGGGCCTCATAGAGACCCTTACCGCCGCAGGGTGGATGGAAGACACCCACTGGTGCAACGTCATCATCATCCGCGACGGGCTCTCCAACCCGAAGATGTACAAGGTCGATGTGGACGGCATCCTCGCCGGCCGGTGCAGAAACGTCACCCTCAAGGCCGGCGACATCGTGTACGTGCCGAAGGACAACATGGCGGAATACAACGTCTTCGTGCGCAAGCTTCTGCCGACGGTGCAGGTCGTGAACCTTCTCATGTCCAGGAATTCCCTCGTCAACCCGAACTGACCCCGGATGAAGTACGCCGTCTTTTCACTGGCCGCGATCGGCGTCTTTCCCCTTGCGTTCGCGCTCTCCGCCAACAGGCGGTGGATGAAGTACGCGATATGGGCGATGATCGCGGCGCTTGCGCTTTTTCAGGCGACGTCGATAAATTTCTTTTCGCACGAGGACTACCGCGGCTCCTCGCGCGGAATGGAGGTCAGCCTTGCGTACCTGATGGCGCTGGCGCTCGTCCTGGCCGCCGCCGTCCGCGGCAGGTTCCCCGGCTTTCTTCCGTCGGCCGGCATGAAGCTGTACGCCGCCTATTTCCTCCTCTGCCTGCCGTCGTGGACTTCCGCCGAGAATCTCCTCTTCTGCTGGATGGAGACGTGGAAGATGCTCATGATGTATCTCGTCTATCTTGGCGTGAGGTCGTATCTCGCCGCGACGGACGGCGCCGGACATCTCGTCAAGGCTCTCGCGTTCTTCGCGATATGGAATTTCCTCGCGGTCGTCAAGGAGCATTTCTGCGGCGTCTACCAGCCCGAAGGCGTCTTCCCCCACCAGAACAGCATGGTCATGGCCATGCACCTTTTCGGCGGGCTCTTCTTCGCGCTCTACGCGGCCCGGGGATGGCGCTCCGCCCGCCTCGCCGCCATCGCGTTCGCCGCCTCCGCCGCCGCGGGCGTGAGAAGCTATTCGCGCGCCGCGATCGCCCTGATGCCGCTGTCCTACGCGCTGGCGGCGCTTCTGCTGTGGTGGAAGGGTAGCGGCGCCGGTTTCCCGCGCCTGCTGAAGAGGCTCGCGCCGTTCGCCGCCGCCGGCTTCGCGGCGCTCATGCTGATGCTGCCGAGGATAATCGAGCGCTTCGAGACGGCTCCCGAGGCCTCCGGCGCGACGCGCGTGGAGCTCGCCCGCTGCGCCGTGGAGATGATGCGCGACGAGCCGTGGCGCGGCGTCGGCGTCAACAACTGGGGGATCAAGATAAACCCCCCGTGGGAATACGCCGAGGCGGCCGGCCGCACCAGGACGCGCGGGGAGGACTTCAAGGACGGCATCGTCGAGACCGTCTACCTTCTCGTCGGCGCGGAATGCGGAATCCCGGCGCTCGTTCTCATGGTGCTGTGGCTGCTCCACTATCTGGTCCTTTCCCTGCGGCTCGTGTGGCGGCTCGCCCCGTCGACGGCGTGCTGCGTCGCGGCGGGGCTCGCCGGCGGACTCCTCGCGTGCTATGCGCAAAGCTGCCTCGAGTGGGTTCTGCGGCAGCAGACGAACCTCGCGCTCCTCATGCTTTTCTTCGCGCTTCTCGATCATCTCAACGCCCATTGGAGGGAGTATGCCGCCGGGAAAAACGATTAGCGCGCTCGCCTGCGCGATCTCGCTTGCGGGCTTGTGCGCCACGAGGGAGACTCTGCTCGACCCTTACACCTCTCTCGTCCAGACCGATGACGGCGCCGTCGCCGCGCCCTGGGCCGCCGAGCCCGGGTACTGGCGCACGCCGATGGGCCTGAAGGACCCCGCCTCGGGGAATCCGCAGGCCAGGGTGATCCACAACCTTTTCAGGAAGTCCTCCTCGCCGCTCCCGGGCTGGAGCGTCTCGAACAGGACCGCGCTCGTCAAGGTGAACCAGGTCGGCTACCTCCCGTCGCAGAAGAAATACGCGTACATCGGCGGATGGCTCGGCCCCGTGTTCGGCGCGTGGCGTCCCGCGGCCCCGCTGGGGCGCTGGCGCATCGCCGACGCCGCCGGCGGCAGGACCGTCTTTGCGTCCGAAACGCCGCCCGTGCACCGCGTCGACGACGTTCTCACGAAGGAGGGCGTTCCGTGGACGGGCGAATTCACCTTTGAGATCGACTTCTCGTCCGTCACGAACGAAGGGACCTATTTCGCGGAGATCGAAGGCGTAGGGCGCAGCATGGATTTCCGCATAAGCGCAGGCGCCGCCGAGGAGGCCTTCCGCGTGCACATGGAGGGGCTGTTCGGCAAGCGCTGCGGACGCGCCTGCCACCAAAGCGTCGTCCGCGGGAGGTTCGCGCCCGAGGAGGGGACGCTTCCGAAGGGGACCAGATGGTTCGACGTGATAGCGAACAACACCGCATGGGACGGCCCGAGGCTCCCCGCCTGCGGCGGGTGGCACGATGCGGCGGACTTCGACCGCCGCCCCGCCCATCTGAGGATAGTCAACGCCCTCTGCGCCGTCTACCTCATGAAGCCGGAGAATTTCCGCGACGGACAGCTCGCCGTGCCCGAAAGCGGCAACGGCATCCCCGACATCCTCGACGAGGCCGACTGGGGGCTGAACCATCTTCTCTCGCTTCAGCAGGCCGACGGCGGCGTCGGCACGTGGATAGAGACGACGCGCCATCCGGTCCCCGGCGAAAGCGCGCCCGGCGACACGCTGAACTACGCCGTGTCGCGGGCGACCCGCGCGAGCTCTCTCGAATACGCGGCCCACGCCTCGCTTCTCGCGAGATGCCACGAATCGTTCCGCGGAAAGTACCTGGAGTCGGCGAAGCGCGCCTGGGACTACGCGATCGGCTCCGAGCCCGCGAGCGAGACGTATTTCATCCGCCGCGCCAAGCGCTGGGGCGCGGACGAGCGCCAGGTCGTCTATTGGGACGAAGAGGCCGGCCTCCCGTCGCAGCCTTTCATAAAGGCGGCGGTCAACCTCGCCGCGCTCACGGGAGACGGGAAATACCTGCGCGAACTCAAGGTCCGCAGGAAAGAGCTCATGGAGGAGTTCAGGAAGAACGAATGGCGCTGGGAGGCTCTCGCCCTGGCGGGCGAGCGCGAGCTGGGCTTCCCGCGGGAGGCCGGCCCGTTCGTCCGCGCGTGGGAGTCGAAGCTCCTCAACAGGGCCGCGGAGATGCTCAAGGAGGTCGACGGCGCATACGCCTACCGCGTGCCGTGGTGGTTCCCGAACCGGGGATGGAGCCATGCGATGGGCTGGGGCCAGAGCCATCCTTCGAGGCGCGCGCAGACCCTCGTCGCCGTCCACCGGATCACGGGCGAGCGCAGGTATCTTGACGCCGCCATCGCGGCCTTCGATTTCCACAACGGATGCAATCCCGTCGGGTCGACGCTCACCAGCGGCCTCGGAACGGTCTACCCCGTCGTTTTCCTCGATCTGCCCTCGTACGTGGACGGCGTCGCGGAGTACGCCCGCGGGATAACGCCGTACAGGTGGACTTACGGCCAGCCCCCCAAGGCGATAGAGATGGTCTACGGCAAGGACAGGACGCTCGCCGTGAAATGCCCCATATGGCGCAGGTGGGGCAACCTCGAGAACCAGACCGTCGCGGCGAGCGAGTTCACAGTGTGGGAGACGATTGCCCCCGCGGCCGCGCTCGCCGGATATCTCATCGACCCCGCCTCGGCGACGCCTCCGCCGGCGCCGCGTCCGCCGGCGGCGAGGCTCGAGGATCTGCCCGGATACTGGCTGGCGCCGTAACGCGAAAGGATGCCATGGACAATACGATCGTCACCATAGGGGACATCAACTATCTCTGGGGGATATTCCTTCTTGTCGCCTCCGCGCGCAAGGCCGGGATGAAAGAGCCGTTTCTCGTCGGCGTAAAGAGGTTCACGCCCGAGGCGAAGCGGATTCTCGGGCAGCTCGGCGGCGTGGAGATCGTGGAGCTCGACGGCGTCACCCGCTCGCTTACGTGCCTTAAGGCGAACGTCATGCTGAAGGCCGGGACCGGGTATGCGACCTGGGCCGACTCCGATGCGTTCTTCACGGGCGACGCGTCCGGGATTCTCGCCCCCGCCTCGCCGGACGAGATCCACTTCCGCCTCAGGTCGCCGGCGGAGATGCCTGCGGCGTTCAAGGGCCGCACGTTCGGGGAGGACGGCTCGTCCATCCCCAAGGCCGTTCTCGGCGCATGGCGGCGCGACGTCGCGGAGGTCGCCGGCGCCGCAGCCCCCGAAGCGCGGTACGCCACCTCCGGCTCGGCCGCGTTCTTCTCGCTTTCGCTCGCCAGGCACAGGAGGTTTCTGGAGACGTGGGACGCCCTCCAGGCGAAAGTCCTCCCCGAGCGCGACGTCGGCGTCGTGGACAGGTCCCTCGAGTTCTACCACCAGCTCGACGAAAGCACCCTGAACGCATGCCTCAACTTCGCGCCGGACGCCCCCCGCGTCCAGCGGACTTTCCGCATGGACAAGGACCGCTCGCGCCTCTTCGTGCACTTCATCGCCCGCCCCAAGCCGTGGCAGGGGTGGACCGCCCGGGCCTTCAGGTTCTTCGGCGAATATGTCGGCGTCGTCGAGTGGGCGGAGGCGTCCGGCCTCGCCCTTCCCGGACCCGTCCCCGCGTGCCTCAAGCGTTCGAACAGGCTGCTCATGCGCCTTCTCGTGCCGTGGGCGACCCTCAGGCCGAAGATCGCCCGCAGGCTCGCAAGGGTGTTCAAGAGGTGACGGATGAAGCTTGATTTCGCCAGAAACACAAGGCGCAATGCGCTTGCCAACGCGATCGGGACATGCACGAAGCTTCTCTTCCCGTTTCTCAACCGCACGCTCTTCCTCTGGCTGCTCGGCCCGGGGTATCTCGGGCTTAACGGACTTTTCGGCTCGATTCTCGGCGTTCTCATGCTTGCCGAGCTGGGCTTCGGCACGGCGGTCGTCTGCTCGATGTACAAGCCCGTGGCCGACGACGACCGCGAGCTCGTCTGCGCGTACCTCGAGTTCTACAGAAACGTCTACCGGTGCGTCGGTCTCGCAATCTTCGCGATGGGGCTGTGCCTTCTTCCTTTCCTCGACGGCCTCGTGCACGGCGACGTCCCGCCCGGCGTCGACCTGCGGACTCTCTACGTCATCCACCTCGTCAACACTTCCGCCAGCTATTTCCTCTTCGCCTACCGCGGCTCCGTTCTCGGCGCGCACAACAGAAACGATGTCATCGTCAACATACGCACGGGGGTCTCCGCCGCCCAGTACGTCGCGGTGTTCGCGATTCTCGCCCTCACGCGCAACTATTGCCACTACGTGATCGCGACCGTCTTCTTCACGGTCGTGCAGAACATCCTCCTCGTCGCCGCGTCCAGGCGGATATTCCCCGACATTTCGCCGAGGGGCGACCTGCCCGCCGCTCTCCGGCGGAAGGTTCTCTCGGACGTCAAGTCCATATTCCTCCACAAGGTCGGCGGGGTGGTCGCATACTCGATGGACAACGTCGTGATCTCCGCCTTTCTCGGCCTGGTCGCCGTCGCCGCCTACGGGAACTACTATTACGTCGTCACGGCCGTGGCCGGCCTCGCCTCGATCCTGAGCGTCTCCGCGACGGGCGGCTTCGGCAACAGGATATACACCGCCCCGAAGTCCGAGAACTTCGCGCTTTTCATGCGCATGGAGCGCATCACCCTGCTGCTGTCGGTGTGGTGCGCCGCGGTCATGACTGCGACGTACCAGCCTTTCATGGAGCTTTGGACGAAGTGCGACCCCTCGCTGATGCGCCATATGCTCACCCCCGTTCTCATGGTCGCGTATTTCTACGTCAACCAGACGCGGCAGATGCTGCTGTCGTTCAAGTCTGCAGCGGGGCTCTGGCGCCAGGACCGCCTCAAGCCCATAGTCTCGGGCGCGTTCAACCTCACGGCCAACATCCTCTTCGTCGTCTTCCTGCCCTCTGCGTACAAGCTCGACGGCGTGATACTCTCGACGATCCTCGCCTTCGTCCTGGTCGAGATCCCGTGGGAGACGAAAGTCGTCTTCTCCGGCTTCTTCGGCCCCCTCGAGGCGAAGCCATACTTCCGCATGCAGGCCGGATTCCTCGCCGCCGCGGCCGGCGCTTCGGCGCTCGCCTGCCTCGCCGCGCGGGCGATTCCCCTGGACGGCTTCGCGGGCCTCGCCGCGAAGGG
>JAILJX010000063.1 GCA_024694365.1 Kiritimatiellia bacterium | reverse complement strand
TCTGTTCCGCCCTTCTGCGCGACGGCGAGCCCCTTTCGGATCGTCGACGCAAACTCCCGGCTGCCGTTTGCCTGGTGCCAGCCGGCGAGCTCCGCAACCTGGTCGGCGCCCAGCGAGTCGACCGCCTCGACGACGTTCTTGATTCCGCCGCGCCCCTCGCGCAGGTTCTCGGTTGCGCCCAGTCCGCGCGCCTCGGCCTCGCTCCAGCCGTCGGCTTCCCGGACGACAACAGCCTTGACCGTCTCCGCGCCACTCCCCGCGGCCATCGAGATCCGCTTTCCGCCCGTGACGGCGTGTCGGTTCCCCTCGAGGTCTTCCCAGACGACGATCGGCTTCGCCTTCGCCGGATCGTAACTCGCGATGACATTGCCGTTTTCCGTGGGCGCAAGCGGCTCGACGTCGCCGACCGCGACCTCCTCGACCGGAAGTTTTCCTTCGTCCAGCTGCTTAAAAAGCTCAAGCGGCCTGGAAGCTGCTACTTGCGGCCCTTCGCCGCCGCGCGCGCCGCCGCGGCTTCCAGACCCTGCCTCGCGCGCAGCATTATCCAATCGACCGGTGATTTCGGCGATTGCTGCTTTGTCGTATCTTGGCTTGGCATGTAGATCCTCCAGTGATATTTCCACCGGCGCCTTGCCGGTATTGTCAAGCACATGAACAATTATACCATTCCCGAATTCGGAAATCAACCTGTCGAGGTTCCTGGAGGTCCCCCATTTTTTTCGCGAGCTACCGAGCACTTGCGATGCCTTGCGCGATTTTGCCCGTTTTAAGACAGCCGTTGTCCTCTCTGACTAGTCTTCGCTATAATGCGAAGTCCTTACACCAGCCAGAGAGGACAACACATGAATGATAGCAAAATCGCCGCGAAACTGCGAGCGCAGCTGAAAAGATTTTTGGGGGAACTCCTGCCCCATTTTTCGAAGCCAAAGACGGCATTTCTTGGCGACATGTTCTACGGACTGATGGCCGGAGGCGACGTGAAGCTTTCGAAGATATGCAGGGCGTACCGCCCGACGATCACGATGAAGAAGGCAGGCGACAGGCTATGCATGCACCTCGACGACGAGCGGATCGAGAAGACTCTCCATTCGTTCATCGCCAGGAAGGCAGCCCGCAGAGTCAAGCCGGATACACTGATCATCGTCGACCCCTCCGACATACAGAAGCCATACGCCACGCAGATGGACTTCCTGTCAAAGGTGTGGGATGGCAGCAAAGGCGCGGTAGGCGACAATCTCGGCTACTACGGGTGCATGGCCGTCGCGTGCGAGAATGGAGGATGCAGGCCGATGCCGCTGCATCTCCGGTTCTGGTCGCCGGACGCCCCAGGGTTCACGAGCGAGAACGACGAACTTGAATCCGTGTTCGATGTCATCATTGGCGCAACTGGCGGACGCGGGATATTCATCTACGACAGGGGCGGGGACAACATCGAGTTCTACCGCTATTTCCTAAGGAAGAACGTCGATTTCATCGTCCGGCTAAAAAGCCGCAGCGTCATCAGCTGGAAGCGGCGACTGATGTGCGATGACCTTGCCGCGCAGTGCACGCTGCGCTACGCGGATACAATAACATTCGACTCGCACGGAAAGACGTTCCGCGTCGTACTGAACTACGGCGTCGTCCCGGTGCGCCTTCCGGAGATATCCGGCAAGCTGCTGCACATGGTCGTGGTGAAAGGATTCGGGCAGAAGCCGATGATGCTCCTGACGACGCTCGCCAAGACGACAGCCAGAAAAGACCTCTGGCAGGTCGTGACCGCATACATCACCCGCTGGCGAGTCGAAGAGACGATACGATACATCAAGCAGGCTTACAACCTCGAAGACATCAGGCTTCTGCGATATCGCCATCTCAAGAACATGGCATCGATCGTCCTTGCCACGGCATACTTCTGCATGACGTGGATCGGCAACTCGGACAAACGCGCGCTCATCGCCAAAGCGATCACAGACGCTTCACTGCGAATACACGAACTTCCGGAGTTCCATTTCTACGCCATCGCCGAGGGCATCAAGATGCTTCTCTCCCGATGTGGAAGATGGCTCGGTTTTGGCAAAGACGACGTCGACGACAAACCGGACCTGTTCACCTTCTTCGGGTGCGATGAATGACAGTGACAACGACACCCCAGAGTGCAAAATCCCAACACCGCGAGAAATCTGGCCATATTTCCAAAAACAGCTATCCCACTTATTGAAGCCTCCAAAAGTGCACTTCGCCC
>JAILJX010000022.1 GCA_024694365.1 Kiritimatiellia bacterium | reverse complement strand
TGGGAGAAGAAAATACAGGCAATGCGAATGCGTTCAACGCGAAAAGCATTCTTTCGTTCATACTCGGTCTCTTCTGCTTCTCGGGAAGAGCCACCAGGTGCCGCTTCTGGCTCACGACGCTCGGCCCAGAAGCGAAAGGATGTCAAATATGGCGATGATAGTGAAGAAGAGAGGTGAGTCATGTTCAATTTTCCCATTATGGTCGTTATGGCCTTGTGTGCATGTCTTCATTCGTCACAGCGGCGGAATGAAGAGACGTTAACTGCACCTGTGACCATGCTGAAATGTACAGTTTCTATTTTCCCTAAAAACCGAAACATTCTAGGCCAGAAGGTACTCTCTGATCAAGAATTGACCTTGGTCCACGACTTGTTTGAAGTCGCCCACAAGGACAGATGCGCTTTCGTTTGTTGTGAATATTTTCTTCAAACAGACGATGGGCGTACAGTGGGCATATTAATGGACAATGAGAAAGGACTAGCCGAGGGATTTGACTTAGGAGTAAATATGAATGCAAAAGAGACTCGCACGAAACGTTTTCATAACACAAAAATGATTCAACGTGTAGAGGACCAAAAGAAACTATATTCTCTCGTTCATGAACTTTTCTCTAGTCACCCAAATTGATATGGAGGCAGTTGCAAAACCCGGCCGCGACGAAGCGGCGCTTTGAAGCCGGGCCCTCCGGAAGGGGGTCCGGTCTTTTTGTCTCCGCGCTTCCCGGTTTGTCGAACGGAAAAGACGCTCTGCAATCAACTTGGCGGTCTTTGGCCGGTTCCTCCAACCCTGATTCCAGGGAGTGGAACTATTTGATTTCAGGGAACGAAATCGTTTGATTTCAGGGAACGAAAGGATTGTTTTCATGGAATATCATTGACTAGTGACGCGGAGGGGGTAAATATGGTAAAATATACGCGATGTTACTTGAGATAGAAGATTTGAGCGTTTCCTACAGAAACGACGAGGGAGAGGTGAATCCCGCCGCGATAGACGTGAATCTCACGCTCGACCGCGGCGAGGTTCTTGGCATTGTCGGCGAATCGGGCAGCGGAAAAAGCACCGTGTCCATGAGCGTCGCGCGGCTCCTGCCGAGTCCGCCCGCGTTCTATCCCAAGGGGAGGATCCTCTTCGACGGGACGGACATGCTTACGCTCCCCCTGCCGGAGCTCCGCAAGATCCGCGGCAGGCGCATCGGCGTCATATTCCAGGACCCCATGGGCTCGCTTTCGCCCCTGCACCGCATCGGCGACCAGCTCGTCGAGACGATTCTCCTGCACGAGAAGATGGCCAAGCCCGCCGCGCGCGCGATGGCCCTCGAGTGGCTCGGCAAGGTCGGCATCCCGGACCCCGCCGTGCGCGCCCGCGCATACCCCCACGAACTCTCCGGCGGCATGCAGCAGCGCGTCATGATCGCCATGGGGCTCATGCTCGGACCCGACCTCGTCATCGCCGACGAGCCCACCACCGCCCTCGACGTCACCATCCAGGCGCAGGTCCTCAGGCTCATGCGCGACCTCCACCAGGCCAACAGCGGAGTGCTGCTCATCACCCACGACCTCGGCGTCGTCTCGCAGATGGCCACCAAGCTCGCCGTGATGAAGGACGGACGCGTCATAGAGACTTCCTCCGATCCGGCCGCGTTCTTCGCCGCGCCCAAGCATCCCTATGCCCAGGGGCTCGTGCGCGAGGCCCGCCGCATGGAGCTGAAATGAAGCGCATCGGCATCATCGGCGCCGGTCGCTTCGGTCTATCCCTCGCAGAATCTCTCGCCAACGCAGGCCAGGAGGTCGTGCTTGTCGACCGCAACCGCCCCGCGATGCAGAGCGCCAGCGAATTCGCGACCGCCATGCAGGGCGACGCGACCCAGCCCCACGTCCTCGAGGAGGCCGGCTTCGGCGAATGCGACCTCGCCGTCGTCGCCATCGGCAGCAACATAGAGGCGTCCATGATGGCGACCGCCAACTGCAAGGAGCTCGGCATCCCGAACGTCGTCTCCAAGGCGTCCAGCGAACTGCACGGAAAGATCCTCAGGCGCATCGGCGCCGACAACGTCATCTACCCCGACCGCGACAGCGCCAACCGCCTCGCCCGCGCCATCGCCAACCACAACGTCATAGACTTTCTCGAGGTGTCCGACGGCTATTCCATCGCCGAGATATCCGTGCCGTCCTCCGCCGTCGGCAAGTCCCTCGCCGAAAGCAGCTTCCGCTCCACGGTCGGACTCTCCGTCCTCTGCGTCCGCAGGAGCGATCCGGACGATCCCGCCAAACCCCGCAAGGTGCTCATCCCGCAGGCGCAGGACGTCCTCACCCCGGGCGACAGGCTCATAGTCTTCGGCGAGACGTCCAAACTCGACGCGCTTTCCTGACATGTCCAGGCTTTCCATCCAGGGCGGAAGAACCATCTCCGGAACGCATGCCGTCTCGGGCAACAAGAACGCCGCGCTGCCGATGATCGCCGCGGCGCTTCTCTCCGCCGAGCCCGTGACCATCAGGAATCTCCCCGACATATCCGATGTCGCCGTCATGCTCGAGGCCGCCGCGAAGTTCGGCGCGAAGGTCGTCCGCGACGCCGCCGCGGGCACGGCCACCCTGACGACGCCCAAGCTGAAGACCGCGCGCATCTCCTCCGAGATGGCGGCGAAGCTCCGCACGAGCTTTCTTTTCGCCGGACCCCTCCTCGCGCGCGCCGGCCGCGCCTCCCTGCCGCCGCCCGGCGGCGACGCCATCGGCCACCGCAGGCTCGACACCCATTTCGCCGGCTTCAAGGCCCTCGGCGCGAAGGCCGTCGCCGGACGCAAGACCCTGCGCTTCAGGGGCGAGCTCAAGGGCGCGAAGATACTCCTCGACGAGGCCAGCGTCACCGCCACCGAGAACATCCTCATGGCCGCCGTCCTCGCAAAGGGGAGAACCGAGCTCTACAACGCCGCCTCGGAGCCGCACATAGCCGACCTCGCCGCGATGCTGAACGCCATGGGCGCCAAGATCGAGGGCGCGGGGACCAATCTCATACGCGTCGAGGGAGTGGAGAAGCTCTCCGGATGCGACGCGCGCGTCGGCTGCGACTACATCGAGGCCGGCAGCTACATCGCCGCCGCGGCCGTGACGGGCGGCGAGCTCGTCCTCACCGGCATCGACCCCGAGCCGTTCGCCGTCCTCGAGGGCGCCTTCAAGCGTTTCGGCGTCACATGGACCATCTCCGCGACCGACAAGACCCTCCGCTACGTCCCCAAGAAGCACCGCCGCATGCGCTACGACCTGGGCGACGCCATACCGTCCGTCGCCGACGGACCCTGGCCCGCGTTCCCGTCGGACCTCATGTCCATCCTCATCGTCCTCGCTTCGCAGACGCGCGGCACCTGCCTCTTTTTCGAGAAGATGTTCGAGTCGCGGCTCTATTTCGTCGACAACCTCCGCCAGATGGGCGCGAAGATCGTTCAGTGCGACCCCCACCGCGTCGTGGTGACGGGTCCGTCGCAGCTCTACGGCGGAACTTTCAGCTCGCCCGACATCCGCGCCGGCATCGCCCTCGTCATCGCCGCCCTCGCGGCGAAGGGGAATTCGTCCATACTCAACGCCGAGATAATCGACCGCGGCTACGTCGCCGTCGAGAAATGCCTCTCCTCCCTGGGCGCGGGCGTGTCGCGCAGCTGATTTCAGATCTTCGCCCAATCGGGAAGGGGGGTCCTTATCTCCGTCCTCTCCCCCGAAACCGGATGCATGAACGACGCCGCGAGCGCATGCAGGCAGTGTCCCTCCATCCCCTCGACCGCGAACGCCCCGTAGAGCCTGTCGTTGATTATGTGCCAGCCCGCCATCGCCAGCTGCGCGCGTATCTGGTGGGTGACTCCCGTCTTTATCTTCACCTCCAGCAGCGTGCGCTCTTCGTTCTCCACCGCCGTGCGGCCTATGGGCCTGAAGTTCGTCACCGCCCTCATGGGCCTGAGCTTTCTCTTCTCGGCTTCGCACAGGCGGTTGCTCTTCGCGTCGATCATCCTGCAGAAGCTCAGCGACGGATCGTGCACCAGGTCGTTCTCGAGCGTCCCGCCCACCGCCGCACTTCCCTCCACAAGCGCGAGATACGTCTTCTCCACCGTCTGCGCCGCGAACTGCGCGCGCATCGCTTCGAAGGCCTGCGCGCTCTTCGCGAAGAGCACCAGCCCGGACGTCCCCGCGTCGATCCTGTGAATGGCCCCGGCCATCAGCGGACGGTCCCCCAGCGGCCTGCACTCCGGCCTCGCCGCAGCCACCGCGTTCGCGAGCGTCCCCGTCTCCGTGCACGCGAGCGGCTGCACGGGCAGCCCCGCCGGCTTGTCGCACGCGAGAAGCGCCCCGTCTTCGAAGACTATGCGCGGACGCATCGACGGATCCGGCCGCACGAGGTTGTCCGCCGCCTCCAGAAGCTCCTTCACCCTTACCGTCTCGCCTCCGCGCAGCTTCATCCCCTTGGGCGCGGCGCGTCCGTCCACGGTTACCGACCCCTTGGCGAGCGCCGCGCGCACGAACGCGCGCGTCGTCGCCGGAAATGCGCAAAGCAAAGCGGCATCCAGCCGGACGCCGCTTTCCCCGTTTGTGAAAGAAACGTCTCTTATCATCAGTCGTAGCGGTTCATCACCGATGGCCCCAGCGGCGCGATGCCCTCCCACGGCTGGTTCGTCGCCCAGGGCAGATCGGTGTCTTCCGCCGAATCGGCGACGCAGCCCGCGAGGATCGCCCCCGCGAGGGCCGCAAGCGCCAGTCTGATGGTCTTCGCCGTCATGCCGCGGTCAGTCCTGGAACACAGTGTCGCCTTCGACGATCTCCATCTGCTCCCAGTCCGCGAGTATGTCGCAGATGACCCAGTTCTTCCCGGGAACCTCCTGCCTCAGGCGGATGCGCCCGACGATCTCGCCAACCTTGTCGTCGTCGGACATGTAGCGCTTGACCGCGAGCTCCATGAGCGGGATCGGACGCGTCGAATCGCCGCCCTTGAGCTCTTTCATGGCCTGAGGCTCGAAGCGCACGACCGCGGAGAGCAGCCCGTTGTCCACGCGGATGATATTGCCCTTGTCGCCGTAGGAGAGCGACGTGACCGCCGCAGCGCCTGAAGGCCCGTTCGAACCGCCGCCGCTCGCCATGAGGTTGCGCTGCTGCTGCAGGAGGTCCTGGATCTGCTTCTTGAGTATCTCCACCATCTTCGTGGACTTCTCCAGCTCCTCCTTGGCGACCGCCGTCTCCTGCACCGCCGCCTCGACGTCGTGGTTCAAATCTTCGATCTTGCGCGTCTTCTCCTTGAGCTGGTTCTCGTATTCCGCCTGCTTCTCGAGAAGGGCCGTCTTTTCCGATGTGAGCGTCGCGATCTGCTCCTCGTTGTTGTGCTTCGTCTCGGCGAGATCGCGCACCACGGGCGTGAGGTCGTTGTACATCCTCACGACTTCGGCGAGCTTGTCGCGCAGCGGCTTCAGCGCCTTGCGCGTCTTGGCGAACTGCTCCTTCTGCACCTGCAGCTTCTTCACGAGACCGGCGAGGCACTTGTCGGCCGACGTCTCGTCCGTATCCCAGTTGCCGCCTTTCATCACCTGCTTGCCTTCTTCGTCAAGCTTCTCGATGTCCCTCAGGGCGTTGCGCTCGGCCTGGCCCCAGACGAGCGTCTTGTGGTCTTCGATCTCGAGGTCGAAGTCGTAGTCGAGATCGCTGTCGACGAGCACGTCCTCCATGCGCGGATCGGTCTTCGGATACTGGTTCGGGTTCGGGTCCCTGTCCAGCTCGATCGTCTCCTTCACGGGCTCTTTGTAGTTGGAGCCTTCCTTGTCGTAGTCCGTGCCGTCCTCCACGAGAGGCGATATCTGCTTGACGAGATATTCCTCCATCAGGCTGTTGCGCGCATAGAGTTCGGACCTCTTCGCGTTGAGCTGGTACTCGTACCAGATCGCCACGCCGACGCCGATCAGAAACAGATATACGAAAACATGCAGTGCTTTGTTCATAGGTGTTTTACCTCTGATTTTGCCTATTGCTCCATTTGATGATGAAAATGATACACCATTTTTCGTCATAAGGCAACAGTTTTTTGGTACAATACTCGCCGATGCATTTTCAGGTACTAAAGGAAGACACCGCCACAAAGGCGCGACTCGGGCTCCTCCGGACCCCCCACGGAGCCGTGGAAACCCCCGTTTTCATGGATGTGGGCACGCTCGGCACGGTCAAGGCGCTGGAGCCGCGGGACCTCGCCGAGACGGGCGCGCAGGTCGTCCTCGGAAACACCTACCACCTTCTCTTGCGCCCCGGTCCGGACGTCATCGCGGCCGCGGGCGGACTCCACCGTTTCATGCGCTGGGACGGACCCATCCTCACCGATTCGGGCGGCTTCCAGGTCTTTTCGCTCGCCAAGATGAGAAAGCTCACCGAGGAGGGCTGCCGGTTCAGTTCGCATATCGACGGACACGAATTTTTCCTCGGTCCGAAGGAGTCCATGGCCATGCAGCGCGTCCTCGGCAGCGACATCGCCATGGTCTTCGACGAGTGCCTCCCCTATCCGTGCGACCGCCCCCGCGCCGAAAAGTCCGTCGCGCAGACCCTCCGGTGGGCGCGCGCGTCGAAGGACCAGCCCCACGCCGACGGACAGCTCGTCTTCGGGATCGTCCAGGGCGGGGTTTATGCGGACCTCCGCCGCATGTGCGCCGAGGAGCTCGTCAAGATCGGTTTCGACGGCTATGCGATCGGCGGCGTCTCCGTCGGCGAGCCCGAGGAGGAGATGTACAGGGCCGTGGACGCGAGCGTACCGTTTCTGCCGAAGGACTCCCCGCGATATGTCATGGGACTCGGCGTCATGCACCAGATGGCCGAGTGCGTCGCGAGGGGCGTGGACATGTTCGACTGCGTCATCCCGACCAGGATCGCGCGCCACGGCACCGCCATCACCCGCAAGGGGAACGTCGCCATAAAGGCCGCAAAGTGGATTTTCGACCAGGGCCCCGTCGAGGAGGGCTGCGACTGCTACTGCTGCCGCAACTTTTCGCGCAGCTACGTGCGCCACCTCCTCGCGTGCAACGAGATCCTCGGACTGAGGCTTCTCACCATACACAACGTATGCGCCCTCAACCGTTTCATGAAGGAGATGCGCGCCGCCATCGCGGACGGCACCTTCTTCGAGTGGAAAGAACAAGCAAGAAAGGATACAAAGAGCAATGCATAACCTGTACACGATCCTCGCCGACGCCGCGCAAGGAGGGGGGAGCGCCTGGGGCGGACTCCTGATGCCCGTCATACTCATAGCGCTCTTCTACTTCATGTTCCTGCGCCCGCAGCAGCGCAAGGAGAAGGAGCGCAGGCAGATGATCGACGAACTCAGGGCCGGCGCGAAGATCGTTTTCGCAGGCGGAATCGTCGGCACCATCGCCAGCGCCACAGAGAAGACTTTCACCGTCGACACCCTCGACGGACGCATGGTCATCCTGCGCAGCTGCGTGCAGGGAACCGTGACGGACGACGCGCTCGCCGACACGCCCAAGGAGGAAGCGAAGAAGTGAGGGGGCCGCGGCGGTGTCGCTGACACGCACAAAATACGGAATAGAGTACGACACCCGGCGCGAGGAGAATGATGGCTCCTCCGCCGTCGGGTGGATAATCGTCCTCGTCGTCATCGTCGCGGCGATATCGTTCATAGTCCACGTGGCGAAGCGCATCTCGTCGGACGAACCGTCCGGGGAGGATGCGCTCGCCGCGCAGCAGGCGACGCTCGTCGTCGCGCCGCCTCCGCAGTCCGCGCCCGCGGCGGCGGACCCCGCCGCCCCCGCGCAGCCGCCCCCGAAGCCCATCGTCGTGGACCGCATGGACGCGCGCTCGCGCGAGGTGAAGAACCTCCTGCTGCGGCTCAAGACCGCAAGGGACAACGACAACGTCCCCATGCAGGTCGAGGCCATAGAAAGCCTGAGGGCGCTGCCGGGGGACCAGGCGGCGGACTTCGAGGATGACCTGGTGAGGGAGCTCGGCGAGCTGAACGTGCGGCGGCTCTATGCGCTCAAGAACCCCCAGTGGGTCTCGGACGTGACCGTCAAGAAGGGCGACACCGCCACCGGTATCGCCTCGGCGCACAAAACGACGCTCGCGGCGATAAAAAGGCTAAATCCGGATGTGGACCTCAACCGCATCCGCCCGGGGATGAAGCTGGCGGTCATGGACAGCCCCGCGCTCAACCTGGTGGTGAGGAAGAAGCTGGGGGCGGTGGACCTCAACCTGAACGGAAAACTGTTCAAGCGCTACCAGATCGAGGAGGGCGCGCCGGAGATCGCGTGGGAGCCGGGCATATACGAGTCGCCGGCGAATTTGAGGGATTATTTGGCGAGAAACGGGGTGGAGCTGGACGCGGACGACGCGCGGGAGATGGACGAGCTGGTGCCGAGAGGCACGAAAATACACGTTTCGCCGTACTGACGGGCGGCTGCAATGGCGGGCGGCCGTAATGTCGTGGGCGGATGCAATGGCGGGCGGCCGTAATGACTGGGGCGGCTGCAATGACGTGGGCGGCCGTAATGACGGGGGCGGCTGCAATGGCGGGCGGCCGTAATGGCGGGGGCGGATGCAATGACGTGGGCGGATGCAATGACGTGGGTGGGGGATTTTTTCCGGGGGTGAAACGTTAGATATGGGAAAGGTTTCTTTCTGCGGGGTTTGGTATCATACCCTCCGTTCTGGACGCAACGGAGGATTGCAATGGCTGCAGAAACAAAATGGCTGCTTTCATGCGCCGCATTCGCATTGGGCGAGGTGGCGGGCTTTGCGGCGGGGGCGTATTCGCCGTGGTGGCCCGCGGCGGCGGGGGGGGCGGCGCTTTGCGCCCTGGTCGGGTGGGGATTTTCCCTCCGCGGCTGGCCTTTCGCGGCTGTGTTTGCCGCCGGTTTCGCCCTGGCTCTCCATGCCGCCGATTCGCGCCGTCTCGCCCTCGCCCCCTACTCCTCCCTCTCCGGCGGCCTGCCCCGCCCCGCGGTCCTCTCCCCCTCCGGCGCCGTCAGGCCCTCCCCCTCGGGTCTCTTCGTCTTCCCCTCCTCCCTCTCCGGCCTGCCCGTTCGCGTGTGCGTCCCCGCCTCGCTCCTCCCCTCTCCCCCCGCCCCCGGCGAGCGCTGGCTCATGACCGGCAGTCTCGCCCCCGGTCCGCTCTTCTCCTCCGCCCCCCGCACCTTCCGCGTCCGCGGCCGCGCGGTGCGTCTCTCCCCCTCCCCGCTCTCCTCCCTCCGCGCCGATCTCTCCCGCCGCGCCGGCATAGGTCTATCCCCCTCCGCCGCCGCCCTCAACCGTTCGATGCTCCTCGGCGAGCGCTGGCTCGTGCCCGATCCGCTCCGCCGCGATTTCATCGCCGCGGGCACGGTCCATCTCTTCGCCATCTCGGGTCTCCACGTCCTCCTCGTCGCGCG
>JAILJX010000102.1 GCA_024694365.1 Kiritimatiellia bacterium | reverse complement strand
GGCGGCCTTCTTGACGATCTCCTGGTCGGGCGGGACAGGCGTCTTGCCGAAGTAACCGAGCACCATCTTCGCGTAGCCAGGCGCAAACGTCGTGAACGACTCCTTGCCCTGCGCACGCGCCATGACGTTCGCGATCGCCTGTTGCGCGTAGAACTGCGAGACGGGCGTCACTGACGTGCCGAAGCCGCCGAGGCGCACGCAATCGTACATCTCCGCGATCATGTCGTCGTACTTGTCCATCATGTTGTTGTCGCGCAGCATCTGGGTGTTCGCGGTAAGCGCGCCGCCCGGCATCGGGCTCCACACGATCTGCGGATTGACGCTCATCGCCTCGGGCGGGAGGAAATATTTCTGCATCGCGTTCTTGAAGGAATCCTCGGCCTTCTTGATCTTCTCGATGTCGAAGTCGAAGCCGAAGTCTGGATCGCCGTCAAGGCAGTGCCACATCGTGATGATGTCGGGCTGGCATGTGCCGCCGCTCATGGGCGCCATGGAGAGATCGAGGCCGTCGGCCCCGCCGCGGAGCGCCGCGAGATAGCACGCCACTCCGTTGCCGGCGGTCTCGTGGCTGTGGAACTGGATGTGCACCTTGTCGCCCAGAAGCTTTCGGGCGAGCTTCATGGTGTTGTATACGGTCGTGGGCGTGGACGTGCCGGAGGCGTCCTTGAACGCGACGCGGTCGAAGGGAATTCCGGCGTCCATGATCATCTTCAGGCGGTCGCGGTAGAACTCGGGCGTGTGGGTTCCCTTGTTGTCGATGCCGGGAGGAAGGCCCATCATCGTCACGACGACTTCGTGGTTGAGCCCGGCGTCGTGGATGCACTGTCCGGACCACTTCAGGTTGTTGACGTCGTTGAGCGCGTCGAAATTGCGTATCGAGCTCATGCCGTGCTTCTTGAACATCTGCGCATGGAGCTTGATCATGTCAGAGCTCTGCGACTCGAGACCGACGACGTTCACGCCACGGGAAAGCGTCTGCAGATCGGCCTCGGGAGCTGCCTTGCGGAACGCATCCATGACGTCGAACGCATCTTCCTGGCAATAGAAGTAGCAGCTCTGGAACCTGGCGCCGCCGCCGGCCTCGAACCACCTCACGCCCGCGGCGTAGGCTTCTTCGACGCACGGAAGGAAATCTTTCGACAGAACGCGCGCCCCGATCACGGACTGGAATCCGTCGCGGAACGCTGTGAGCATGAACTTTACGTTTTTCTTTGCCATATCCTTTAGCCTTTCTTTGTTAAATTGTTCAGCCGAGCGCGACTGCGATCGCAAGCGCCACGTTCGCGTCGTCGTCGGACGCCTTGGCGGCGGACGGCTTCTTCTTGGGCGCATCCTGCGGGAGAATTCCGTCGAAGCGCGATATGCCCTTCATCGAAACCTTCGTCACGATGATGAGGACGATCAGAAACACGTATACGATGCCCATTCCGGCGAGCATCAGGACAAGACCTTGACCAATCATGATTATTCCTGTTTAGGGGTTGACGTTCGTGAGTTTCAGCGTACCGAAATCGATACGGCGGTAATAGCAGTTCCTGGGTTCGCCCGACGCGTTCTTCGTGTGGCAGATGCCGCCCCGGCAGGGACGGACGATGTAGAGGAGCGAATTCTGCTCGCAGTTCACGTACGCCTCCAGAAGATCGAACGTCTCGCCGCTCGTCTCGCCCTTGAACCAAAGCTTGTTGCGGCTCGTCGACCACAGGATGAGCTTCCTCTTCGCGAACGACTCCTTCATCGCGAATTCATTCGTGTACGCGACAAGGATCACCTCCCTGGTGTCGGCGTTCTGGACGGCCACGGGAATCACCCCGGGGTCGCACGAAGCCGTTCCGGCCGCGCGCGTCTCGGCCACCTGCCGGCCTACCTTCTCCAGTTTCGCGAAGTCCAGCGTCAACTCCGTCGATTCTTCAAGTTGTCCCATGTGGATACCTTTCGTATAGATGGGTTGTATTATACCAAAATTCGGATGGTTTGGTAAGGGGTGATGTCATCTGAGACGCCTGTCCAGCGATTGCTCCCCAGTCCATTCCTCCTGCAGCGTTTCGTCGAACGAGACCGAAGCCGGATCGAACTTGAAGAAACCTTCGTACGCACGGGTCCCGTTCAGGCCCCTCAGCGAAAACGCAACTTCTTCCGTTCCCTTCGGCACGCGTCCGACCAGCTCCACGGACTCTCCGCGGTACAGATTTTTCAGTCTGCGCGGATACGCCTCAGCCTTCGAGCCAGCCGTGAATATGACGCGGAGATCCGACAGCACCGGATCGCGGAACCTTTCGCTAAGCCTGCCGATGCCGCTTCCCGCCTTGGAGCGCGAACCTTCATGGATCAGGCTCTCTCCGCGGTTTCCGCGCGTTAGAAGATCGATAAGCTCGGTGTTGCCGCCGGATTTGACCCCGTAGATGTAAACGCTGACCAGTCCGTCGTTGAGCGCGGTGAACTTCGAAAGTATCTCCGCCGTCCCGCTGACGCCGGAATTCGCCTCGCCGTCCGTGACCACAAGCGCTATGAGCGGACGCGACGGATCTCTCGGAAGCGTCAGCACCGACGAAATCGTGGAGAACACGTCCGTGCGCCCATGCGCAGCCTGCGCGCTGATCCAGCTGTCCGCGGCGTCGAACGATTCCCGGTCGCACGGCCTCCATGTGCGGAAAGCATAGTCGAACCTGTCCCGGAACGCGACAAGGTTGAACCTGTCGCCCGTGTTCGTGCATGTCCTTAGCAGCTCCTTCGCGGCCTTTCGGCAGCTCCTGAGCCTGTCGCTTGCGATCGACCCCGACGCGTCAACAAGCACGACTACATCCTTCGGGACGACCTGCAGCGTGGCGCTCGGCTTGAATTTGACGCGGAAGTATATCCATTTCTCGTCCGCGGCGCTTTTGGCTTCGCATTTCACGAGCGGCTGGAGATCTTTCGGCTTTCCCGCGTCGAGCAGCCCTTTCACCGCCGCCTTCTCGGCCTCGACGACAGTTTCGTCGACTTCCGCCATGACCTCGGCTGGAGGGACAAACACCTCGGTTTCCTTTTCGAGTTCGGTCTCCGGCGGAGGTATCGAGGCCTGCTCGCGCTCGATCTCGGGCGCGGGCTCCAGCGACGGCAAAACCGGCGCGGGCGGCTCGTCGTGAACTGCGGAGACCTGCGTGAAATCGGCCTCGGGCATTGATGCGTCGAGAAATCCGGTGTCCGGGACGTCGGCCATCGGTTTGGCGAAAGGCATCTCGATGTCGTCCGGAAGCGACTCCGAAAGCTTGGGCGCAGGCCCGGCCACGTCCCTCCCGGGGACGAAGTCCACAGGCGGAGGGGGCGCCGCGGCCATCGCGGTCTCCCTCGCCGTCTCGTCCAGGGACGACACGCGCGGCAGAAGCGCGTCCGTGCTGGCGTCAGGGCCCTCCGCGACGGGAGCGAAATCCCCGCCCGGAGAGACCGGCGCAGGCGGCTGTTCCGCCCGCCTGTTCACCACTATCGAACGGCGCGGTGCCGCACGCGACAGCGAGTCCTCGTAGCGCATCATGACCTGCGGCTTGAAAAAGGCCATCAGCACCGAATGCACCGTCGCAGAGACGGCGAACGCCCCGATCAGAACCTTGTGTCCGGAAGAAAGGCTCACTTCACCTCCTTGGGCAGAGACTCGAGAAGCGCTTTCGCCGCCTTCACCGATTCGGCTGTCGGTCCGCGCTCTCCGAAGAGAGTGGCGACAATCGTCGCGTACTTGCGCGCATCGGCATATCGTCCGTCCGCCAGCGCATTGTTCGCAAGCGACAGATATGCCTCGGCCCTCATGGCGTGGTCGCCGGCAAGCTCCCTCACCGCAGCCGATAGCGTGGCATCAGCCTTCTCATACTCTCCCGCGGCCGACTCCATCCTGCCGAGCGCGAGCCTCGCTCCGGGAAGTTCCGCCACAGGCCCGCTCGAAGCGGCTTCCTTTTCCGCCATCCTGTATGCATCCATCGCCTTTTCCGCGTTGCCGGCCTTCTCCTCCGCCCGGCCAAGAAGTATGAATCCAAGCTGACGCCACGCCGGCGATTCCGCGCGGTCCACAAGCGCCGCCGCGCACGCCGCCGATTCGGCCGGACGGACATCTCCCCATCTTTCGTCCAGCACCAGAATCGACACGTCCCTCAGACGCGTCGCAGACATCCTGTCGCACGCGCCATCCGAAACGAGTCCGGCATACGCCTTGGCGGCTTTCGCCAAGTATGGTCTCGCCGTGGCCTCGCCCGCCCTGGCCAGCGCGTTCGTTCCGCGCATGTAGTCCACGTCCGCCATCGCAAGCCTGGCCTCGCGCGCCTCCTCGAAGGGGAGATCGCCCTTCAAGGCCTTCTCGAAGAACCTGACGCCTGCATCGTGGTTCTTGAGCTGACGCGCCGCCACCCCGCGCCAATACAGGGCTTCGGACCGGCGGCGCTCGCCGGCATCCCCCTCCGGCATCGCGGAGAGGACCCGGTCAGTTTCCGACCACCTTCCCGCACGGGCGTCTATGAGAGCCTGGCGGAACCTCGCCTCCGCTCCGTCGACCGTATCGGAAAACTTGACTGCGACAGCAGAATATTCCGCGTACGCCTCCTCCATGCGCCCGGCGTTTTCGAGCGCCCACGCATACCTGAGCCGATCTCCCGGCGCCCCCGAAAGAGACGCGCTCCTTCTGGCAGCCTCGACGAGTGCGGAGCCGTCTTTCCTGGCGGCCGCCGAAGCGTAGTCCAGCCTGGCCAGATGCAGTTCCGCGCTCTCGCGGTATCGGCCCTGCGGATACGCCTCCAGATATTCCCCGAAAAATCTCCTCGCCCCTTCGTCGTCGCCGGAGGCCAATGCGCATGCCCCGCGCAGGTATTCCAAATCGTCCATCCCGCCGTTCGCGCAGTAGGACTGGGCAACGGACCACTTGCCTTCCCTGTAGTAGCTCCACGCCGCCATGACCCGTATCGCCTGCGCATATGGACCGTCCGGATTCATCTTCATGTAGCGGGACGCTAGCGTCGACGCTTCGTTGTACTTTCCGTCCGCATAGCAGCACCTTACGGCCATGTACAGCGCTTCGCCCGCCCGCGTTTTGTCGGGAAGGAACGCAAGCTCCGTGAATTCCGTCACGGCCTTGCGCCTGTCCGCCTGATCTCCGGATTCGGAGAGTATCGTCGCCCGGCGAAATAGCGCAGGCACCGCGTACGGGCCTTTCGGATCGAGACTCTCGCAGCGCTTCAGCCTTTCGGGATCGGAAAGCAGAACCCCCATATGGTACAGCGCGGCCGTCCTGACCGCCTTGGGCGCGTCATCCCCCTCAAGCTGCGGAAGCTCGCGCCGCCGCTCCTCTTCCGTGCCCGTGAGCGCGCGCATGAGGCGCGCACGGAACGAATGCCTTGACGCAGGATTCGCCGCCAGCGTCTCGCCGTACAGCCTGTGCGCCTGCTTTTCGTCGCCTGTCGCATACGCCGCCTCCGCGAGCCGGTAGAGTATCTCGTCCTCCGCGATGCCCTTTTCTCCGCGCAGCGCCGCATATTCAGCCTTGGCGGTCTCGTAGTCGCCGCTATCGAAACGCCTATCCGCCATCGCCAGCCTATCGCTCGGCAAAACCGAAACGGCCGCGACAAGCAGAGGGAGAACCGTCATTGGACGCCCTCCTGCCCGGCAGGGATGGCGGGCAGCGCGAAATTCCAGACTCCGCAGTTCCGGCAAACCTCTATCACCGCCAAAAGCTTTTCGTAGCGAAGGTCTTTGTCCGCGCGTATCACGACCGTCATCTCGTCTTTCGCCAGCTTTCCGAGCGTGTCGGCCAGCCAGTCGAGATCGCGCTTGACGTCGTTTACCGTGAGAACGCCGTCCGCATTGACGTTCAGGATAAGCTCTCCTATCTGCCTCGAACTGTCCGTCGTCGCTTTCGACGAGGGCAGTTTGAGGTCGAAGTCGTACTCCCACTGCGCCTTCACGCTCATCGCGGCGAAATAGAACAGCAGCAGGAATATGACGTCCAGCATGGACGTCATGGATATCCCCGGAACCCTCGCGCGTTTTTTCGGGGCGAACTTCATTTCGCGCCCCTCAAGCTGAAAAGCGCCGGATCGACCTGCGCCGGCGCCGCGGAAGGAGCCTTGCCCGCGTCATGCGACGGAACCCTGTTGGTCTCGATCGCCGCCGCCCTTGTCGCTTCGAACGCCGCCGCCTTCTCCGCCGCCTCCTCCAGCGTCGCGACAAGCCTCGCCGCGCGCCTGCGGAAGATGGCGTGGGCGAAAAGCGTCGGGATCGACACTATGAGACCGAAAATGGTCGTGACGACGGCTTTCGACACGCCATGCGTCAGCGCGCTCGCCCTCGTCATCTGGTTGTCCTGCGACACGGGTATGTTGAACGCCTCGAAGATTCCGTATACGGTGCCAAGCAGACCGACGAGCGGCGCGATCGCCGCGATGTCGGCGAGCCAATCCACCGCCGACATCACCGACTCCGCGATCCTGGAGCCCTCGGCCGCAGGATCTTTCGCCGAGCGAATCCGCGAAAGCGCCTCGGGCACGAAAATCTCGCGGCGCTGCGAAAAGAGAAGATAGAGCATCGAAGCGAGCGAGAGAACGGAAAATCCAGCCAGGACCCACATCAAGACCCCTCCGTCGTTCCACGCCTGGCCGAACGTTATCTGCCCGGCATCGGCCGTCTTCTTCACCGCCTCCACCAGCGAACCCGAACCTTCCGCCTCCGCCAAAAGAAATGCCATCTCGGTCTCCTTGCTTTTTGATTTTACCCGCAGGTCAGTGCCTGAAGCTGCGCTGACCCGTAAACACCATCGCCACGCCGGCGTCGTTGGCGCAGTCGATCACGTCCCAGTCGCGTATCGCCCCTCCGGGCTGCACGACGGAAGTTATCCCTTCCCTGATCCCGACCTCCAGCCCGTCCCTGAACGGGAAGAACGCGTCGGACACCATGGCGCATCCGGGAAGACCGCCCTTCTCCGCCTTCGTCCGCTCCATTATCTCCGCCTGCTTTTTCGCCCCGTCAGCCTCGCCGAACGCAAGACGCAGATCGTTGAAGGGCTTTGCGTACATCTCCCACGAAATCCAGTCGGCATGCTTCGTGTAGGCCTTGTCGCGCGCGATCTCCGCTACGCCTACCCGGTCCTGCTCGCCAGTGCCGATCCCGACGGTCGCCCCGTCTTTCACGTAAAGGACGGAATTGGACGTCACCCCGGCCTCGACAAGCCATCCGAAGACGAGATCCGCGTATTCTTTCTCCGTGGGAAGGCGCCCGATCCTGTGCTCCTCGTAGCGAATCTCCCCTGTCGCCTTGTCCGATATCTTCCTGTTGCAGTACGCCGGCATGAAATCAGCAGGCTTCCTTGCGTTCGCGCTGAACGACGTCTGCGCGACTATGCCGCCGTCCATCAGCGACTTGAAGTCCACCACGTGTTTCGCAACGAATTCCTCGAGGCGCGACATGTTCCGTATCCTGAACACGCGCAGGTTTTTCTTCGTCGCAAAAACGTCCATCACTCCCGGGGCGAAGTCCGGCGCAACCACGACTTCCGCATAGTTCTGAACTATCAGCTTCGCCGTCTCCATGTCGCAGTCGCGGTTCAGCGCAATCGCTCCCCCGAACGCGGCGAGACGGTCCGCCTTGTTCGCCCTGAAGTACGCCTCGGCGAGAGTGGACCCCGTCGCCACGCCGCACGGATTGTTGTGCTTCACGATGACGGCAGTGGGCTTCTCCATGAGATAGCGGAGAATGTTGAGTGCATTGTCCGTGTCGGTGACGTTGGTCTTCCCAGGATGCTTGCCGCTCTGCAGGAGCTCCGGCACCGACGCCAGATGGCGCCCTGGCTGCAGCATCTCCACGTCGCCGAGCACAAGATTCCCGTTCACAAGCCTGTACAGGGCCGCCTCCTGGCCGGGATTCTCCCCGTATCTCAGCCCTTTCTCCTCGCCCCCGATGTTCCATGTCACCTTCTCGTAGCACAGCGTCTCCCGCTTCGCCCCGTCGATGAACGAAATCTCCATACGCGGCGAGAAATGGTCGGCCTCTATCGTCTTGTACGCTTCTTTCAGGTCTTTCATCTGTTGTATTTTCCTTTGAAATATTCCACGGTCTTCGCAAGGCCGGCTTCAAGCGGGACCTTCGGCGCCCATCCGAGAAGTTCGCGCGCAAGCGATATGTCCGGCCTTCTGCGCTTGGGATCGTCCGACGGCAAAGGCTCGAAGACGATTTCCGACTTAGAGCCCGGGATGAGTTCCAGGACCTTCTCCGCCAGCTCGCGTATCGTATACTCCTCGGGGTTCCCGGCATTCAGCACCGGAGCGCCAAGGCCTTTCGCGGCGAAAAACGCCCCGACCTTCTCCACGGGAAGCTCCATGTACGTGCGCATCGCATCCACCAAGTCGTCGCAGTACTGGAACGACCTCGTCTGCGTGCCGTCCCCGAAAAGCGTGATGTTCTCCCCCGCAAGCGCCTGCATTATGAAATTCGATATGACACGTCCGTCTTTCGGATGCATGTTTGGACCGTAAGTGTTGAATATCCTCACCATCCTCGCATCGACGCCGAATTCCCTGCGGTAATCCGCAACGAGCGTCTCGGCGCAGCGCTTGCCCTCGTCGTAGCAGCTCCTTACGCCTATCGTGTTCACGTTCCCCCAATACGTCTCGACCTGCGGATGCACCAGGGGATCGCCGTAGACTTCGCTCGTCGACGTGTGCAGAAGCCTGGCTTTCGTCTTGAGCGCCAGGTCAAGCATGTTCATGACGCCGAGAACCGAACTCTTGAGCGTCTCAACCGGATTGTGCTGGTAATGTATGGGGCTCGCCGGACAAGCGAGATTGTATATCTCGTCGAACTGCCCCCAGAACGGCTGCGTGACGTCATGCAGGACGAACGAGAAACGGCGGTTCGCGAGAAGAGGATATATGTTCTCCTTCGTTCCCGTGAAAAGGTTGTCGAGCGCGGTGACCTCGTAGCCGTCGTCCAGAAGCCTCCTGGAAAGATGGCTTCCGAGGAATCCGGCTCCGCCTGTGACAAGCGCCTTCTTCACGCATGGATCCTTTCGTCCGCAGCCGCAACCTTTTCGCGCAGCGTCTGCTTGTGCGCCTTGAACTTCTCTCTCAGCGACGGGTCCGCCGTCCCCAGAATCTGCACCGCCAGCAGCGCGGCGTTCACGGGTCCGGCGCTCCCTACGGCAACCGTCGCGACAGGGACCCCCGAAGGCATCTGGACCGTCGAATAAAGCGCGTCAAGCCCGTTCAGCGCCCCTCCCGCGACCGGGATGCCTATCACGGGAAGAACCGTTCCGGCGGCGAGTATCCCCCCGAGATGCGCCGCGCCTCCGGCCGCGGCGATGACGACCCCAAGCCCGCGCCCCTCCGCCGCTTTGGCGTATTCCAGGGCGGTCTCGGGCGTTCGGTGGGCCGAGATTACGCGCGTTTCGTATCCGACGCCGAACGACTCCAGCGTCTCGCACGCCTTCTTGACCAAAGGCCAGTCCGAATCGCTTCCCATTACGATGCCTACGCGGATATCCGACATTTATCTCTTCCTTTCCTTGTGCTGCAAGCTGATATTATACCAAATATCCTACTCGACGGGGGCCGCGGGATTTCCGTGGACCGTCGTTGCGGACGGAACATCCAGGAATACGCAGGAGCCGGCCCCGACGGTGGAATCCTCTCCTATCCTGCGCCTGGGGACAACGACGGAGCCTGGATAGACGCTCGCTCCGGACCCTACCTTCACCCCTCCCCCTATGGCGCACTGCGCGTATATGTGCGCGAAATCCCCGATCTGCGAATCATGCCCGACGGATGTATTGTGGAATATGTCCGCATGCCGGCCCACCATCACATCCGCCGTCAGCGATACGCCCGGCGCTATCAACGAGCCTTCGCCTACGGTCACGTTGGGCCCCAGGAACGCCGACCTGTGCACCAGCGTCGCGAATTCGGCACCCTTCCCCTCAAGAGCCGCAACGCATCGCCTGCGCGCGGAAATCGACCCCAGCGCCGTTATGAACACGTCGCCCTCCTGCGGAACATATGTCGCCGGATCGCCTACGACCGGCGGATATCCCGCGAACGCATCCAAGGCGTCCGCCTTCGCGTCCAAAAAGCCCTTTACCTTGAATTCGCTTCCGTATCCAAGCGACTCCAGCGCCATGCCCCACGCCTCGCGGCCGAATCCTCCCGCCCCGACTATCAGCAGTTTTTTCATCCAAGCGCCCTTTCCATCAGTTCGCCGGCCGACCGGAACGAACACAGATCCCTTACCGCGACTTCGGCCCGGTACCGCTGCTTCAGCATCACCTTCAGCGCAAACGCCGTAAGCGAACCCCAAAGCGGAGTCTCCCTGTAGTCGTCGGCCGGGCCTATGGACGAGACCTCCAGCACATCCGCCAGCGCGGCCAGGAACTCTTTTGCGCGCGTCTCAGGCATTCGTCCCTCCCATTGCCTTCTCCAGGCGCGGCAAGGCGTCATGCAGCGAAAGCTTGAACGGTATGTGCGGACATATCGGCCTCAGAAGCCTGAATACGCGGCCAGAGCATACGCGAAGCTCGCCGGGAACCCTCCCCATCCTGACGAATCCGTCCAGAACCCTTGATGCAAGCCCTTCCCAAAGCCCTCTCAGCCCATTGTCCGGCGAGACCGACATCCGTTCGCTGATCGCGATCTCGCCGGTCTCCCCGTCTATCGCCAGAAGCGCGTACGCGCAGCGCGGCCGCGCCTCCTTCGTCACGACTCCGGGCAAGATCCTGAAATCGAGATCGAGCTTCTCGCTCTCCGCGAACGGAAGATCCTTCACCGCATCGACCGTGTCCTTTTTTAGCAGCACTTTCTCCACGTGCGGACGCGGGGGCGGTATCTCCACCGGCCGGTCCTCCCATCCCGACTCCGTCTCCACGCGTGCGAACATGGCCCTTTGCGACGCGAATTTCAGCGGCAGCTCCCTGTCGGACTCCACGCGCATCATGACCCCGTACGCCTCCCAGAGGAGCTTCGAGACGAGCTCCCTCTCCGGTCCCTTCACCGGCATCGGAAGATACCCTGGATCGTGCCTGAAAACCTCCGCCTTGCCGGTGCTGAATATGACGAGCTCGAAATGCGGCATCTCCATCGGCGAAAGGTAGAACCCCCAGTTCCTGTCCACTGTCGTCCTGACGTAGTCGTGGAACGTCTGCCACCCTTCGATCAGCAGAAGCCTTATGGCGACCGGCTTCCCGTCTCCCTTCAGTATCGAGCAGAAATACGGAAAAACCGTGCCGCGCGGCTTGACTATCCAGTTGTACGGCGCCAGCGAGTCCCATATCCCCAGACCGTTCATCTTGCCCCCGATGGATTCCGGCGTTTCGTGTGCCATTTCGTCAGCCCAGCGTAGAGGATGCCTTGAACACCGCCATGAGAATCGAGATCGCGATGAAACCGACCAGCCCCGCGATCATGACGATCAGGATCGGCTCGAGCGCGTTGGTGAATGCCGTGATGTTCCTGTCCATGTCCTTCTGGTAGCGCTTTCCTATGTGCTCCAGCGACGAGCACATGTCTCCCGCCTGCTCGCCGACCGCCAGCATGTCGGTCATCATCCGCGGGAAGACTCCGCTCGCGGCCAGAGGCCCCGAAATCGACGTTCCGTCCGTGACCCTCTGCCTCGCCTCGGCGAGCGCATCCCCTATGATCGCATTGCCGCACGTCTCTTCGGATATCTTCAGCGCCTGCAGGACATTGACGCCGTTCGACAGCAGCGTCTTGAGAGTGTAGGCCAGCGACGAATAGGCCCCGCACGCCACAATGCCTTTTATCAGCGGCGCCTTGAGCTTCCATCCGTCGACCTTCCTGCGCCCGGACGGCGTCTTCTTCCATCTGCTGAACCATATCGCCAGCGCCGCTGTCGCGAGCGCCATGAGCCAACCCCATTTGATGAGGCCGTCCGACATCCCTATGAGAATCCTCGTCGGCAGCGGCAGCGTCGCGCCCATCGACTCGAAGACCTTCTGGAATTTTGGTATGATCCAGACCAGCGCGCCGACGACGGCCAGCACGCCGAATATTAGGACTATCACCGGATAGCTCAGGGCGCTTTTTATCTTGCCGCGCATGTTGTCGTAGCGCTCGTAGTGGTCCGCAAGGCGCCGCAACACCTCCACCATCGCTCCGGACGCCTCGGCCGCCCTGATCATGTTCGGGAAAAGCGGCTCGAACGTGTCTGGATGGTGTGCGCATGCGTCGGAAAACGATTCGCCGCGCACAATCCTGTCGCAGAGGTCCTGGCACACGTACTTCTGCCCCGCGCCTTCTTCACCCTGGTTGGCCAGAGCCTGCAGCGCCTGGCCGAGAGTCATGCCGGCCTCTATGAGGTCCGCCAGCTCCGACGTGAAAAGAAGGGTCTCGACGCGCGACATCGTCGTGCGCGCCTTGCTTCCCCCGATCTGCATCTGCCAGATCGAGCTCTTTTTCTTCTTCGGCCCGGTCTGGACCTGCCGCCCGGAATCCTCATGCGCGGCCACGGCGACGGTTTTCACCGCCGTCGCGCCCGCCGCGCCCGTCTTTCTCGCATAGCCCATCCGGCAGGCCTTCCGTCCGGCGTCCTTATTTCACGACCCTTACGCGAAGCACCGCGTCGCTCGATTCGAGCGCCTTGACGACGTCCTGCGGGACGGGTGCGTCCGTGTCGATGAGCGTGTAGGCGAAATCGCCGCGGCTCTTGTTAGCGATGGAGTCGATATTGACCCCGGCCTTGCCCATGATCGACGTGAACGTGCCGATCATGTTGGCCACGTTCTTGTGGCACACCGCGATGCGCCCCGCCCTCGTCGCCGGGCCAAGCGAACACGCCGGATAGTTTACGGAGTTCGCTATGTTCCCGTTCTCGATGAAATCGCGCATCTGCCTCACGGCCATGACCGCGCAGTTGTCCTCGGCCTCCTCCGTGGACGCCCCGAGGTGCGGGATGACAATGCAGCCCTTCTGTCCGGCCGTCTTTGCGTTCGGGAAGTCGGTCACGTACTTTCTGACCTTGCCGGACGCCAGCGCCGCAAGCATGTCGTCCTCGTCGACCAGCACGTCGCGCGCGCAGTTTATGACTATGACGCCAGTCTTCATCATCGCGATCGCGTCGGAATCGATCATGCCCTTCGTGGAGTCGAGAGCGGGAACGTGTATCGTGATGTAGTCGCACGCTTCGTAGATCGTCTCGACGTTCTTGCAGTGCTTTATGCTGCGGCTGAGATTCCACGCCGCGTCTATCGACAGGTACGGATCGTATCCGTAGACCTCCATCCCGAGATCGACCGCCGCGTTCGCGATCTTCTGCCCGATGGCGCCGAGTCCGATGACGCCGAGCTTCTTGCCCTGGATCTCCGTGCCGGCGAACGCCTTCTTGGCCTTCTCCGCCGCTTTCGCGACCGCCGGATCGGACGCGTTCGCCTTGACCCAGTCGATTCCGCCCGTTATGTCGCGGCTTGCGAGGAGCATGCCCGCTATGACGAGCTCCTTGACGCCGTTGGCGTTCGCTCCGGGGGTGTTGAAAACCACGATTCCCTTCTTCGCGTATTCCGCGTGGGGGATGTTGTTCACCCCCGCGCCCGCCCTCGCGACCGCGACCAGGTTCGGCCCCGGCGCCATTTCGTCCATCTTGGCGCTTCTCACGAACGCCGCGTCCGCTTCGCCGAAATTCTCGGTGCGCACATATCCGTCCGTCAAGTTCGCGAGCCCCTTGCCCGAAATCGGGTTGAGGCAGCAGTATCTGCAGTTCATTTCCGTCGCCTTCTTTCTTGTTGAGATTGCCGTTTTGTCATTTGCCAGACTCTTCATGGAGCTTCGCGATGAATTCGGGAAGCTTCATGGCGCCGAGATCTCCGCCCGAACGCGAGCGCACGGAAACCTGCTCCGCCGCCTCGTCCCTCGGGCCGACCACGACCTGGTACGGGACCTTCTGAAGGGTCGCTTCGCGTATTTTCGCCCCGAGCTTGTCGGCGGACGCGTCCACCGTCACGCGCCATCCGTCGGCCGCGAGCGCGGCGCGGACCTTCTCCGCATAGCCGGCCGCCTTCCCGGATATCGCGAGAATGCGTATCTGCTCGGGCGCCAGCCAAAGCGGGAACGCCCCGGCGTAGTGCTCTATCAGTATGCCGATGAACCTCTCGAGCGATCCCAGGACTGCACGGTGCAGCATGACCGGGTGGTGCTTCTGTCCGTCCGCCCCGACATACTCCGCGTTGAGCCTCTCGGCGCTCGGAAGCTGGTAGTCGAGCTGTATCGTTCCGCACTGCCACGGACGCCCCAGCGCGTCGATGAGCGTGAATTCGAGCTTGGGACCGTAGAACGCGCCTTCGCCGGGCTGTATCTCGTACTTCATCCCCGACGCGACGCATGCCGCCGCAAGGGCCTTCTCGGCATGCTGCCATGTCGCTTCGTCGCCGACGTGATCCTCCGGCATCGTGGAAAGCTTCACGAGAAGGTTCTTCTCGAACCCGAAGTCGCTGTACACGTCCATCAGCAGGCGGCAGAACTTGGCGACCTCCGCCTCGATCTGCTCCTCCGTGCACAGGATGTGCGCATCGTCCTGCACGAACCCCCTTACGCGCATTATGCCGTGCAGCGTTCCGCTGGGTTCGTTCCTCGCGCAGTGGCCGAACTCCGCCAGCCTCAGCGGCAGATCCTTGTAGCTCCTCGTGCGGCTCTTGAAAATCTCCAGCGCCCCGGGGCAGTTCATGGGCTTGACCGCGAAAACGCGCTTTTCGCTCTCGGTGATGAACATGTTCGCCTTGTAGTGGTCCCAGTGGCCGCTCCTCTCCCACAGGCTTCTGGGCATGATCGCGGGCGTGTTCACCTCGCTGTAGCCGTCCTTCACGAGCTTCGCGCGCATGTAATCCTGCAGCGTCACATAGATCGACCACCCCTTGGGATGCCAGAATATCTGCCCCGGATCCTCCGGATCGAGATGGAACAGGTCGAGCTCGACGCCAAGCCTCCTGTGGTCGCGGCGCTTCGCCTCCTCCGCCCTCTCGAGAATCTCCTTGAGCTCGGCTTCGTCCCTGGCGACGATGCCGTATATCCTCTGCAGCATCTTGTTCTTCTCGTCCCCGCGGTAATAGCTTCCCGCCACGCGCGTCAGGTGCACTACGCCGATCTCTTTCGAGCGGGACACGTGGGGGCCCCGGCACATCTCGGCCCAATCGCCGACCGTGTAGGTGGAGATGTCCTCCCCCTCGGGGATGTCCGCCAGACGCTCGAGTTTGTACTTCTGGCCCTCCAGCATCTTCGCGCACTCTTCGCGGCTGACGGTCTTCTTCACGAACGGCTCGTCCAATGCTATGAGCCGCGTTATCTCCTCTTCGATTTTCGGGAAGTCGTCCGGTGAAATGCGGTGGGGGAGGTCGAAATCGTAGTAGAAACCCTCGTCCGTCGCAGGGCCTATGTCTACCTGCACGTCTTCGAACACATTGCACACGGCACGCGCAGTCAAATGCGCTGCGCTGTGCCTTCTCTCTTCTATGGTCGGTTCGCTCATTTTCTTTCTTTGCGTTGTTTTAATGGAAAGGATATTATATCACATTCTTTCTCGACAGTCAGTCCCTCGGATCCGTCGGTCGTGCCGTAGCCGCTGAACATCCCCGCTTTCACGTCGAAAAGCCGCACTTCCTTCGGCTTTACGTTCTCGCGCATCGAGACCTGCTTGACCCATTCCCAGTTCTGGCCCTCGATCCTGACCCTGGCGAATATGACGTTCTCCAGCCCCAGCGCGAACTTCGTGGTGCAAAGATCGTTCCCCGGCCCGCGGAACGCTATGTTCACGAACGCCGAGTCGCGCAGCTGCCGGCCCGAGAAGCATCTGCCGATGCACCCCATCGCCCTGATGTTGTAGAGTATCGCGTCCGAAACCCATCTGGGCGGCTGCTCGAACCCCTGGTAGAGGAACGCCTCGATGGTCTCGGTGCCTTCGGCATCCACGTTGTCGACGGTGCAGTCGACGGCAAGAAAACCGCCGCCGCCGAACGCTTCGCCCGATATGTTGCTTATGGCGTGACCGCGCACAAGCTCTCCGTTCGGCCCGTCCGTCATGTTTTGCGTCGTCCCTCCCGTCACGTACGCGCGAAGTCCGTTCCCGAACGGTTTCGTGTGGCCGGTCTCGCGTCCGGTGACGTTGCTGAACGAACAGCCGTCGAACCAGGCGGACGTCTTTCCCCCCTCTCCGTCCGCGACGACCCTGAAGTCTCCGGGCCCCGCCTCGCACGTCATGTTCAGATCGACGAACTTGAGCTTGTCGGTGCCGGAACGTCCGCCGAGGATCTCGACTTCATCCCTGCCGACCCCGGGCGCCCTTTTCAGCGTCGTCCAGTACGTCCTTTCAAGCCCGCCGCCGGTGAGCTTCAGATCGTGCTTCCCGGGCAGGAGATAGACCGTCCCGCCGTCGCCGGCCCGCTGCACGCCGAGCTTCAGCGACTGCACAGGCTGGTCCTTCGTCCCCGGCGCAAAGTCGTTTCCGTTCACGGGGTCGACATACGAACTCTTTTTCGAGCCGAGCTTTCCGCCCCTGTCGACATAGAGCGTAAGGGGTGCGAGCTCGTATTTCTCCTCTCCGTCCGTGACCGCGACCGCGGTGACCGTGACCGGTCCGTCGGCGTATTTCTCCGTCTTCAGGGGGAAGCAATGCTCCACGACTCCGGTGCGCTTGTTCAGAGACGCACGCTTGGCGGTCCAGGCCTTCTTCCCGTTCACCGAGAATTCGACCTGCACGCCATGCTCGTGGAAAGCCACCACGCCGATGCGGAACGTTCCGTCGATCTGCTGATACGGCACAACATCCCACCTTGCGACGGGACGCCCCGCGAAAAGGCCCGCCGACAGAAGCGCCGCGACAATGGAAAACACCGCCCGTTTCATGGCCGCCTGTCTCACTGTGCCGGAGCGGGCGGTTCGACGGGCGTAAGCTCTGCGACCGGCTCCAGAGGAGCGGCCCCGGGAAGCGGCTTCTTGGGCGGAAGCTTGAGTCCCGCCCCGAGCGTCGGCTTCGGGGGAAGCTTGAGTCCCGCCCCGAGAGTCGGTTTCGGGGGAAGCTTTACGCCGGGTTTGATGCCCGATCCGGGCAACGTCGGGCGCCTCAGCGCCGTCGGCGCGGCCGTCGGTTTGAGAGGCGACACGGGAGCGGCGGCCGCAGGCGCGAGAGCGGGGGCCGCAGGTGCGGG
>JAILJX010000066.1 GCA_024694365.1 Kiritimatiellia bacterium | reverse complement strand
TGAAGGATTTGCGCGATCATGAAGGCTTGCGGATCCGCCGCCTGGTGGAGCTTCTCTCCGTGGGCCGAAGGTTCAGGCTTCCGGGCGGGACGGGCCTTGTCGTCGGCCGCGACCGTTCAGACAACGAGATTCTGAGAAGGGAGACGTCTCTGGGCGCTCTAGTGGATAGCGGCGGACTCCCCGGGCCTGTCGCGCTTCTTGTCGGCGGCGCGAAATCGGAGGGCGATCTCGACCTCGCCAAGCGCATCGTACTTGCGTACACGAAGGGGAGCGGCGTGACGGACCGGTCGTTTTTCAAGGAGTGGCAGATATGTTAGAAACATTGGCATCGCATCTTGATTCGTTTGCGGCTCTGGCGCCGACATGGGGACTGGCGTTCGTGTTCTTCTTCATGGCGGTTGAGTCCAGTTTCATCCCTTTCCCCAGCGAAGTTGTCATGATACCGGCAGGATTCATAGCCGCCCGCGGAGAGTTCGGCTTCGCCCCTCTTGCCGCCGTTTCGGCCGCCGTCGCCGTCGCTGTCGCCGGGTCTCTTGCCGGGGCGTATGTCAACTACTATCTCGCAAACCGGCTGGGAAAGCCTTTTCTGGTCAAATACGGCAAGTGGTTCTTCGTCAAGCCGGATGCTCTTGAAAGGGCCTGCGAGGTCTTCAACAGCTATGGGGAGGCGACGACTTTCGTCTGCCGGCTCGTTCCCGTCATCCGTCAGCTGATTTCCATACCCGCAGGCATCGCCCGCATGCCGCTTGGCTCCTTTTCGTTTTTCACGGCTCTCGGTTCGGGGATATGGTCGGCGATATTGGCGGCCGCGGGCTTCTTTCTTGCCCGTACCGCCGGCGATATCACCTACCGCGAGCTGGTCATTCGCGGAGCGGAGCTCGCCAAGCGCCATCTGCCGTGGGTTGTCTTGGGGGCGCTGGCCCTTGCCGTCGCATACATCGTCGCGGCGAAGCTTGTCATGAGGCGCGGAAAGTGATCCTCTCGGTAAATCATTTGCGCGTTTCGTTCAATCTGGGCGGCGGTCGCCGCTCCGTGCCGGTGAGGGATGTCTCTTTCTCGGTTCCCGAAGAAGGGCGCGTCGCCCTTGTCGGAGAGTCCGGCTGCGGGAAATCCCTCACCGCCCTTGCCGTTGGGGGGCTCGTGGACCGCGCCGACGTGTCCGGCATAGTCTCCGGCCACCCCCGGATTTCGTACGTTTTCCAGAACCCCATGCAGTCGCTCAATCCGGTGATGCGCGTCGGGGCGCAGATCGCCGAGGCCGGCCGCAATGCGGATATCCCCTCTCTGCTTTCGTCCGTCGGTCTGCCCGCCGCCGCCGCAAGAAAGTATCCGTGCGAGATGTCCGGCGGACAGCAGCAGCGCGTGATGATAGCGATGGCGCTCGCCGCCGAGCCGGATCTTCTCATCGCCGACGAGCCGACTACGGCGCTTGACGTAACGACTCAGCGGGAAGTCCTCGATCTCATGTCGCGCGCGGCCGAGGAAAGAGGCACTTCTCTTCTTCTGATAACGCACAACCTCGGCCTTGTGGCGCGTTATGCAAGGTGCGTATATGTCATGTATGCGGGTGAAATAGTGGAGTCGGGCCCCGTCAAAACGGTTCTGCGCTCCCCGCGCCACCCCTACACGAAGGGGCTGCTCGCCGCCGTGCCGCGTCTTGACGCGCCGAAGGATGCCGAGCTTGCGGACATCCCGGGAACCGTCCCCCCGCCTACCGCATGGCCGACAGGATGCGCATTCCATCCGAGGTGTCCGAAGGCGCGTCCTTCATGCTCCTCCCCCGACTTCTCCGCATGCCCTGAAATGACATGATCGCCGCCGTTTTCGCCGCGTCCGGGAGGTGACAACGGCGAGATAAAGTGCTATAATGCCCAAGCAGCAGAACGTGAACATGCCGAACGCCAGCAGGATAGACGTCAAAGGGGCTTTGATCGCAGGCCTTGCGGCGGCGCTTTTCGTTTGCGTCTTCCCGTACCCCGGTATTCATCCGTCCGTTTGGGAAGATGTCGCAGCGGCGTTTTCCCTGCGTCCGCCCGCGAACATGTTCCCGGGCCTTTTCCGCGCCGTCCTTTCGCTCGCCGCCCCGTGCCTGCCTCCGTCAAGCATGGCCGCCGTGCTTCATTTCGCCGGCGCGGCGGCGGCCTGCCTTTCGGCGGCGCTGTTCTATCTGCTGGCGGGCGAATTCATGCCGGCGATCGTGCGCGGGAAGGTCATGCGTTTATCGCGCGGACGCCTCTTCGTGCGAGCGGCGCTTTGGCTCGGAACGCTCTTTTTCATATGCAACGATGCCGTCTGGCGGCTTTGCCAATGCTTCTCCGGGGCGACGCTCCTGCTGCTTCTGGCGCTTGCCGGCGCATTCGCGCTTTCCCGCTACGTCACTTCGCGTCAACCGCTCTGGATAACGGCGTCATCGCTTTTCTGGGGCGTTCTTGCCGCCGAATCGTCCGCGGGGCTGGCCGGCATGGCGCTTGCGACGTTCGTCTTTTTGCGGCGCCCCCCGCAGAGGCGACGGGCGTTCGACGGCTCGCTCGAGCCGCCCAATCCCCTTGTCGCGATTCTGACGGCATATTGGATCACGTTTGCTTTCGCGGCGTCCTTCTCCCTGACGCTGTCGGCGGACATAATGGCCTTCAGCTCCCAGGGAGGCGTCTCCGGCATGGGGGAAGGCGTCATGAACGCGATTTTGACGTGTCTGTCGGAGCACGCCCAATCCCTGCGCCGGGCCGCAACGCTTCCCGGGTGGATAATGACGGCTCTTCTCCAGATGTTGCCGTGTTTCCTTGTCGGCGTTTCCCTCCGCGAAACGATGTCCGGCGACAGGTTCATGCGGATGCGCTACGTGCTGCTGTACGCGGGGGGCGGTCTGGTCGCGTGGACGCAGGCAGCCGGTTTCTCGTCGCTGTGGTTCAGCCAATGGCCGATATTCAAGGATCCCGTCCACAGCGATTTGCTGGCCGCGGCCGGCGGTGCGCTGTCTTCGGTCTCGCTGGCTTGGATCCTTGCGACGGGGGTCGTGAAGATATTTTTCGTCAACCCGGGGAGGTTGGCCGGTTTTCAGTATCAAGATGCGGCGGAGTCGCAGGAAGGGCGGCTCGCGGTAAGGTCTCTGGAGAAGTTCAACGGACGGCTCAGGTTTTTGGCTGCGGCATTGCCTTTCGTTCTGGTGGCCACCGTCGCGCCCATGCGCCGCCAGTCCGGCACGAGGCGGGTTCTTGCGGTAGTCGATTCGTTTCTCGATGCCACCGCCAGGGAGTGCGAGGGGAAGGATGTGCTGGTTACGGACGGCATATTCGACGCCGGAATAGAGCTTGCCGCGCACAGGCAGGGGCATCGACTGGTCGCTGTGGCGCTCCCGGGATCCGCAAAACCGCGTTCCCGCGACGCGGTGTTGCGTCTCAGGGCGGCGACGGAAGGGGACGGCGACGAGAGGCGTGAACTTGAGCGCGGCGGCAGCCCGGCTGTCATGTTCTGGATAAAGCATCGTCCCGAAAAGCTCCCCAGAATCGCCATGCAGCTTGGCGAGAACGCTTTCAAAGGCGATTTGAGCCGGCTTGCCGTCGGCGAGACTGCGATGTCCGTCTCCTGCGGCGATGGCGCCGAACCGTCTCCCGCAGGCGCCATTGCCGCAGACGTCCTCGATCTTTACGCCGAAAACGCCCCCGATTCCGTCACCGACAAGTGCGTTAAAGATGCGCTTATCTTCATGCAGTGGCGCTTGGCCCGTCTGGCGGAGCTGCGCGCCAGCGTCCTTTCTCTGGATGGGTGGAATGCTTCGGCGGAGGCTTGCCAGTCCCTTTCGGAGAAGCTGGACCTGTGCAATGCGAGCTATCAGGCGCTGCGGGAGTATTTCATAGCCGTGCAAAGCCGTTGCGTGATGCAGATTATGCTCAGGGACGGACTGCAGCTAGCCTTGAAAATCCCCGATTTCGCCAGGGCCACGTTCTTTGCGGAGCTGATCGTGCAGGAGGATCCCGACGATCCCGACGCCAATTTCGCGATCGGCATGAACGATTTCGTCCATAAGCGTTACGGCAGGGCCGGGCGGCACCTGGAGCGCGTGCTCGTCCGCCAGCCCGGGCAGCCCGCTGCGCTCAACAATCTGCGCCTCGTCGCCCTCAAGCTCAAGCGGTACGAGGAGGCCGTCGCCTGGGGCGAGAGGGCTCTCGCCTCCAGACCCGACTCGGAGGGGCTTGCGAAGGCGCTCGAGGAGACCCGGAAGGAGTTGGAGAAGCATCGCGGAAAGTGAGGAATTTTTAAAATTCCCGCTTGCGTTTAGAGGCTTGGTTGTAGTATACTTGTCTCACCATGAGTTGCAGGCAATTGACATTTCTAGGGTGCGCCGCGGCTGCACTGTCCCTTTTCGGGACGGTCGATGCGCTGGCGCAGGACGCCGCAGGCGATGCGGCGGGGCAGGCGGCGGAACAGGCCGATGCGGAGCAGATGCGCCTCCTTCGCGAGGAGCTCGACTACTCCACGGCTCTCATATACGCGGGGCTTCCGGATTTCGCGGAAGATGTCCTGAAGGCGGCGAAAGCCCGCTGGCCCGAGGCCGATACGCTTGCTTTCGCGATCGAGATACGCGGCATGCTCGCTTTGGGCAAGTATGACGAGGCCGAGAAGAAAATCGCGTCCCTGCCCGACCGCAACAGCGCGAAATACTGGGCCGCCAGGCTTGAAGTCGCGAACAACTACTTCTACAGCGGCAAGCGCGACGACTCTAAGAAGATATACCAAGACTTCTTCGCCGCCGCCGACAGGTTCCTGAAGGGCAAGAACCCCGACAAGGCCCTTGTGGAGATCGCGCGCACGGCCCGTTATCAGTACGGCAGGCTCCGCCAGGACGCAGGCGACCTCGCAGGCGCGGCAGGAGAGTTTGACACTCTCCTTGGCATGCTCAATCCGCGCGTTTCCGAGGATGACGACATCACGTGGTGCAACGTGGCGACCGAGGCGGCCGACATCTACCTGCGCCTCGCGTCCGAGGGCGGCAAGCAGTCGAAGGACTTCCTCGGCAGGGCCAAGAAGCATATCGACAAGCTCCTTTGGCGCCAGGACCGTCCTCTCTACTTCGGCCGCGCCATCGCGATGAAGGCGTATTTCGAGCTTTTGAACGGAAGCGTAGAGAAGGCCCAGACTGTCGTGAACGACTACAAGGAGCAGCTGCAGGCAATCCACGAGCAGCTCGAAAAGGCCGATCCGACCGGCAGCGAGGGTCTGCTCGCCCAGTCCCCCATGCCCCAGTGCCGCTATCTCATGGCCGAGAAATACTGGCGCGAGGCCCAGAACGAGTTCAAGAAGCCCAAGCGCGACGACGAGAAGATAAAATCCCTTCTCTTCGGCGCCAAGAAGAAGAGCGGCAGGGGACGCGACGGGCAGGGCGCGTTCAACAACGCGGTGAACGTCTATCTGCGCTATCCGCAGTCGATATGGGCCCCGAAAGCCGAGAAGCTGCAGGGCGAAATAGCCAAATTCGCCCAGGAGAAGTACGGGGCCAAAATCCAGACCCACGAAACGCCGGAGCAGCGCGAGCGCGTGATCGACGAGCAGTTCAAGCGCGCCAACGACAAGTTCAACGAGGGCAAGTACGCCGAGGCCGAGGCCGGCTTCCGCGATGCTCTCGCGAACTATCCCGAAATCAAGAGGTCCATCGACGCCGTAGAATGCATCGCCAACGGCTATCTCAAGCGCCTCGAAGGCGAGGGCGACGGCGCCGATGCAGACCGCGAGACGAAGACGTTCTGGCGCCTTGAGGCCGATGCTGTCGAGGGATATCTTTCGGAGCGCTTCGCCGGCCATTCCGACAAGGAGGTCATGAGCGCCGCGGGCGATGCGGTGCTCCGCCTCGCCGCGAAGGAGAAAGAGCGCGAAAACGCCAATCGCGCCCTCGGCGCCACCAACCGCTCCGTCAGGCTCTATCTGGATTTCGCGAACAATTACACGCGGCACGCCATGGCTGCTCAGATGGCGTACGCGACGGGCGCCGGACTTCAGCGCCAGGCGATTCCGAAAGATCCCGCCGAGGCCCCCGACGCCAAGACCCGCGACGCTCTGCTCGATGCGGCGCTCGAGTTCTACGTCTGCGTCACGAACCGCTATCCGAAGTCGGAGTACAATTCTTTCGCCCTCGGGCAGATGAGCACGTGCTACGAGCGTCTCGGCGACCAGAAGCTCGCCACGGCGGCGCTTTCGCAGTACGTCGCCAGCATCGACGAGAAGAAGAAGCCGCTCATGAAGATCGGCGCCGACATGAACCTGCAGACGCGCAAGCTCAAGGCCGGGCTGCTCGCTCTCGAGGCCCTGGACGGGATCCTCAAGCCCGAGGAGCGCGAAGCGGCGAAGAAGGAGGCCGTGGCCGAGATCCTCGATGCGGCGACGGGATATCTCGCCGTTTCCAAAAAGGCCCGCGAATATCTCTCCAAACCGAAGTTCAGCAAGGAGGAGAAGGCCAAATTCGCCGCAGTCGCCGAAAGCGCGCTGTACTTCGCCGGCGATGCGTACAATCGCGTTCCCGGAACCGACGGGGAACTTGCGCAGTACAGGGCCAAAGCGGCGGAAATCTTCGCGGAATGCATAAAAGTCGCCCCGAAGGGCAGCCAGGCGCCTCTTGCCTACGAAAAGCTCGGCCGCATCTATTCCCAGCTCGGCAAGATCGACGACAGCCGCAACGCGCTCAAGGAACTGAGGGACAAGTTCCCCGAGAGCGCGTCGGCAAAGCGCGCCATACCCCAGCTGGCCCGCGCTCTCGTCGAGTACTCCAGGACGATTCAGGAACCTGCGAAGAAGGAGAAGCTCATCGCCGAGGTCCGCGACATCTACAGCGACATGCTGAGCAACAAGGACGGCAAGTATTCGGCGCACGATTTCGTTTCGGCCGGCAACATGCTCCTCGAGGCGTCGAGCTACGACACGGCGCTTCTTGCGTACCAGAAGGCCGAGAAGGTCGCCGAGACCGCGAAGTCGAAGCGGTATCTCGCCGATGCAAGAATCGGGCAGGCCCGCGTCGCTCTCGAGAGCGGCGACATCCCCTACGCCCGCGCGACGCTCGACGCCTTCCTTGACGACGAATCGCTTCGCGGCGTCACCAGCGTCGTCAGCGCCTACGATCTCATGATAAAGGTTGCCATGAGGCAGGCCGAGAAGGAGAGCGATGCGGCGAAGCGCCGGAGATTCTTCGGCGACGCGATCGGCGCGGCCAAGAACCTGAGGGGATACTGGTCGAGGACGAATTCCCGCAACGAGAAGAAGGTCCGCGCAGAACGCGAGAAGTCAGGCAAGGGCGATCCTGAAGCCCCCGTCGAGCCTATCGTCCCGCTCGAGAAGATCGATGCCGTGACCGTCCGTCTCGCAGGGATATATGTCGACCAGATGAACATCGAGCGCGGGAAGGGCAACGCCGCCGGCTCCGACAAGGCCCTCTTGAGCGCGAGCACGGTTCTCGATACGCTCGTCGCGAACTACCGCCTCGCCGCCCAGGCCCTGAAGGCCGAGACCGACGAGCGCGAGGCGACCCGCAAGCGTCAGGCTTTTGCGCGCAGTAAGGCCAATTTCGAAGAGGCCCTCTATCTAGACATCGAGGTTCTCGGCCAGATCAACCAGGGGGACGGCAGGCAGCTGGATGAAATAGCCGCGCTCTGCCGCGAGTACCTCGAATACTTCCCGGATGCCGCCAAAGAACATGTCGATCACGTCAAGCACATACTCGAGGACGCATACGAGCGTGGCGCGAGCAAGACGTCCACGGCGCCCATCGCCGCCAAGCCCGAGGCCGCGCAAGCCCCGGCTGCGGACGAAGATGCCGGGGAGAAAGCCGAAGCCGACGCTTCCGCTGAGGCCGCCGGCCCGGCCGGGGAGGACGCGGAAGAGCCCGGGAGCGCCGATGGCGCCGAGGGTGAGGAGCCCGCCGGGGGCGAAGAGCCCGCCGAAGGGGAAGCTGCAGCAGAATAAACAACAAAAACAATTTCAAGGAGAGTCAAAATGAAAAAAATCGCATTGTTCGCCGTCGCAGTCCTGTTCGCCTCCACGCCGCTGTGGGCGGCAAAGGGGAGAATACAGTCCGGCAAGGACGTCAAGACAGGAGACATAGTCTGGCAGAAGGCCTCGAAGAAGTACAAGATCACGTACAAACAGAACAAGACGCAGGTCTCCGCCGAGTACGGTCTCGGAGAGTTCGACAGCCTTGACGTGGAGAAGCCCGCGAACCTCGATGCGGCAATCCAGTCCCGCAACCAGGCTGCTCTCGAGAAGATCACGAAGGACTACCTCATGCTCAAGTGGGATCGCGTGGCCGGAAAGGCGCTTGTGGACATCCTGCTCAAGAACGACCGCAACGACGAAGCGTTCAAGGTGGCCCGCGAGCTGATCAAGGACGACCCCAAGGGCGCTTATCTCGGCGAATTCGCCCCCGCCTACTGGCGCACGCTCCAGAAGACCGGCGAGACCGCGAGGCTAGAGAACTGCCTCAGGAAAGCCGCGACCGACGGCGACCGCCTCTCGAGCGCAAACGCTCTCATAATGCGCGGAGATATCCTCTGCGACAGCGAAACGCCCGATTACCGCAAGGCTCTCACCGATGCATATCTCCGCGTTGCGCTCATGTACGGCGACGAGGATTGCAAGCCTGCGCGCGTCGTCGCCGTCGACCGCTGCAAGGACTGCCTTACCCGCCTGGGCATGCCCTCGCGCGCCGCCGCCGTCGAGCAGGCCGCCAACATCCACTGAAAACCGTTTCACCATACAAATAAACAAACTTAACCAACAAAAGCAAGGAAATACAAATGAGCAAGATCAAGAAATCGTTGATGGCTTTCGCGATTGCCGCCGGCGCATGCGTCGCCCCCATGGCTGCATCCACCGCATATGCCGACGAGGCGCCTGCCGCAGACTCCGGTTCGGGGCTTACGAATGCCGACGGATCTTCGGCGAGCGGCGATTCGACCGCGAAGAAGTCGGGCGGCGGCGGATTCTACGATATCGTCTTCGGCTCGGGAATCGTCGGCATGCTTTTGTGGTTCGCGCTTTTCGGCGACGGCGTGCTCGCGATCTACTTCTGCATTGACAGCATGATCCTCATCAAGCCCGAGAAGCTCATGCCCCAGCGCCTCATCGACCAGGTCCAGAAGGCGATGAGCGAGGGTGACATCGTCGCGGCCATGGAAGCGTGCCAGAATACGCCCTCCGCCATGTCGAACATCCTCCTCGCCGCGTTCCAGCATGTCGAGGAAGGATTCGACGTGATCCAGGAGGCCGTAACCGCGGCTTCCGATCTCGAGCAGGAGAAGCTCATGCAGCGCCTCAACTGGATTTCCGTCTGCTCCAACCTCGGCCCGTCGCTCGGCCTTCTCGGTACGGTGCAAGGCATGATCTTGACGTTCGAAAAACTTTCGTCCGGCGCGGCCGGCGATGCGTCGGCCCTCGCTTCGGCCATCGGCCAGGCCCTGTGGACGACCGCCGGCGGCCTTATCGTGTCGATCCCCTCGAACGCCGCGTTCTACTCGCTGAGAAACAACGCCAACCGCCGCATCCTCAGGATGTCCGCGGTGACCATGGAATTCCTGAACGGACTGAGAAACGTCGAGGTCGCCCCCGAGGCCGAAGAGGCCGTCCCTGTCGACCAGATGCCCGCGTAAACCCCTTCACAGGGAGAAGCAATGGCACGCAAGCCACAGGACAATCCGCAGCTCGACATGACGCCGATGATCGACGTCGTGTTCGAACTCATCATCTTTTTCGTCGTCACCCTCACGGAGGCGCAGAGGAAGGACGAGACGATCGAGCTGGAGGACGGCAAGCACGGCATAGTGCTCACGCCCGAGGAGCTGCCGCCGACGCACATGATGATCGACATCGGCGTCAACAGGAAGGGCAAGGCGCGCATCTCGATGGGCGACCGCGACATAACGCCCGAGGAGATCGGGCGCCGCGTCAAGGAGAAGATGCGCAAGGTCGGCGAGTTTCCGGTGCTGATACGCGCCGACTACGCCGTTCAGCACTCTGCGGTCGCACGCGTCATGAACGCATGCACCGCCAACGGCATCTGGAAGATATCGTTCGTCGCGGTCGGCGAGGACAAGACGTACAAGGACGACGCGGGCCTTCGGCAAAAGCTCCGGCAGATACAGGCTGGCAAGCGGGTCAAGGGCGGTCCGCGCGCGCGCCTGCTGACGAGGTTCCCGAACCAGAAGCCGAAGAAGGGGAAGGGGGGTAACTGATGTCCAGGAAGCAGCAGGAGAACCCGCAGCTCGACATGACGCCGATGATCGACGTCGTGTTCGAGCTCATCATCTTCTTCGTCGTGACGATCCAGCAGGAGGACATCTTCACGCGCCTCAACGCGAACCGCCCCGCGCCGTCGACGAGCTCCAGCTCGAACGAGTCCGACACGACCGTCACGATCGAGATCGGGCGCGGCCCCGACGCGAACGGCACGCTCGTCTACAACAAGAAGGTCGTGCGGCGCTCCGAGCTCGACCAGAACCTTCGCGAGGTCGCCCGCACCTCCAAGAAGACACCAATCGTGATAAAGTGCGCCGGCGAGTCGCCGCACAAGGCGCTTGTCGACGCGCTTGACATCTGCTACCGCAACCAGCTCTACAGCGTGAGCATCTTCACGCTCTAGCGCGCTGGGCTGCCATCCGGGAGGAATCGATACATGGCCGAGGACTTTAACGAAGAGGAAATCGCGGAGGAAGCCCCCCTTTCAGCGGAGGAGCTTTTCGAGCTGCACAAGGAGGAGATCAACGCCGCCTTCGAGGAGAAGGGCTTCTTCCGGCGCATGAAGGACATGTTCGCCGGCCTCTCGAAGCCCCGCTCCTCGCCGGAGTACAAGCTCGCGCGGATCGAGCTGCAGCGCCTCGTGGCGCCGCTGGCCGCCATACTGCTGCCGACGCTCGGCGTCGGCATCCTGATCGTCGTGACGGCAGTCACGGGGCAGAACAAGCAGACGATACAGGTCGACATCGCGAGCGCGCAGGACGAGGTGCAGGAGCTCCAGGACGAGCCGGAGCCCGAGGAGGTCGAGGAGCAGACCCCGCCGGAGGAGCCCGTCGAAATCACCGTCGACGCGCCGAACGTGAACGTCAACGACGTCGTCACGCCGCAGGCGACGCCCCAGAACGAGCCGGTCTCGGTGAAGCCCGCCAGCCAGGACACCGTCGCGCTCATCAAGTCGCCCGTCACGATGAAGTCGATGACGGGCTCGCGCACCCCCGGGTCGATCGGCCGCATGACCGCCGGCGGCGCCAGCTACGGCGACGCGCAGACCGAGGGCGCCGTCCTCAAGGCGCTCAGGTGGCTCAAGAAGACGCAGCTGCCGAACGGCAGCTGGAAGCCCTCGCCCATCTCCAACACAGGCTTTGCGATCCTCGCGTACCTCGCCCACGGCGAGACGCCCGCGTCGAAGGAGTTCGGCCCGACGGTCGAGAAGGCGCTTCAGTTCCTCATCGAGTCCATCACGCTGAACAAGGACGGCGAGCCGACGTTCAAGGGCACGGACGGCAACGAGTACGCGACGCTCATCGCGACATACGCGCTCTGCGAGGCGTACGGCATGACGCGCAACCCCAACACGAAGATCGTCGCCATGCAGACCCTCCAGCGCATCGTCAACAACCAGTCGCCGACCGGCGGCTGGGACTACAAGATGAACAAGAAGTCGACGCGCGACGACATGTCGTACGCCGGCTGGGCCCTCCAGGCGCTCAAGGCCGGCAAGATGGCGGGCATGCACCCCAACGGGCTCGAGGAGTGCATCAAGAAGGCCATAAAGTGCCTCAAGACGCGCAACTTCAAGGGCGGCGGCTTCAACTACACCGCCGGCGGCGCCCCGACGGGCCTCACCGCCACGGGCTGCCTCGCCATGCAGCTCCTCGGCTACATGAACGACCAGGAGGTCAAGAGCTCGCTCGACTTCATGCGCGAATGGAAGCCGGCGTTCGACGCCAAGGGCGGGGCGAAGCCCGGCGGCCCGCTGCCGGGGTCAAGCCCGCAGTACTACTGCTACTACGCGGCCCAGTGCAAGTACCAGGCGGGCATGTGCCAGGGCGCCACCCCGGCCAACGTCAAGACCTGGCAGGACTGGAACACCGCCATGAAGGCGCTGTACCCGCCGAAGATCATAACGCTGCCCGAGACGATCCCCGGCCCGGACGGCAAGCCGCGCAAGATCGGCTACTGGAAGGCCGTCGACTCGCTCGGCGCCGGCGGCGGCGACACGATGTCGACTTGCCTCTGCGCCCTGCAGCTGATGGTCTACTACCGCTACCTGCCGACGACCCAGACCAAGGCCGCGAAGGCCATCACGGATCCCGACGACGGCGGCAAGAAGGACAAGTCGAACGACATCGACGTCGACGTCGACATCTGACGCGTGAAGCTCTTCGTCGCAACGCACAACCAGCACAAGGTCAGGGAGATCTCCCAGATCCTGCCCGACTTCGAGGTCGTCCCCGACGACCCGGAGGGCGTGGAGGAGAACGCCCCGGACTTCATCGGCAACGCATTCGTCAAGGTCCGCGCGATAGCCGCCGGGCACCCCGGCGAATGGTGCATGGCGGACGACTCGGGGCTTGAGGTCAGGGCGCTGGGCGGAGAGCCGGGGGTGAGGAGCGCGCGCTACGCAGGCGAGCCCGCAAGCACCCCGAACAACAACGCGCTGCTCCTGAGGAACCTCGAGGGCGTCGAGGACCGCACGGCCAACTTCACCTGCGCCGTGGCGCTGGTGGACCCCGGCGGACGAGAGCACTCCGCGGTCGGGCGGTGCTTCGGCCGGATCGCCCTTGCGCCGTCGGGCGCCGAGGGCTTCGGCTACGACCCGCTCTTCATCCCAGACGGGTTCGACAGGTCGTTCGCGGAGCTGTCGGCGGAGGAGAAGAACGCCATCTCCCACCGTGGCCGCGCCCTGGCCGCGGCAAGGAAGATCGTGATGGCCGGCGCAGACGGGCAATGACCGACGCCCACTGCCATCTGTCCTGCGGCGATGCGACCATAAGGGAACTTGTCGTAGGCCGCGACTTCTTCGGCGTGCACCCGTGGGACGCGCCGCGCGGCCTCGGCGAGGAACCATCCATCGACGACCTTGCTTCGTCCCTCAGGCGGGCGCTTGCCGCCAACCCGGCGGCGGGCGTGGGGGAGATAGGCCTCGACCGGCTGAGGGAGAGGGCGATTCCGCCCGGGATGCGGGAGGCCTTCGAGGCGCAGCTGGCAATTGCCGTGGAGCTCGGCCGGCCGGTGGCGCTGCACGGGGCGAAGTGCTGGGGCCAGGTCGTCGAGGCCGTGAAGCGGGTTCTCGGCCGCGCGGCGGCGCCCCGCCCCGGCCAGGCGTTCCTCTTCCACGGATTCTCCCGCTCCGACGGGCTCGTCCCGGACATCGTCCGCCTCAACGGCTACATCTCCGTCGGGCCGGCCATCCTGAACGGCCATGCCGTCAACTACCGCGCGCTGGCGCGGAAGATACCCGGCGACCGGCTGCTCGTCGAGACGGACCGCACGGAGGGGAACGCGGCGGAGTGCCCGTCGGTGCGCGACGTACTGGCCGGGCTTGCGGAGGTGCGCGGGGAGGGCGTCGCCGCGCTCGAGGCGCAGACCGACGCGAACGCCGAGCGCTTCATGGCGTCGGTCAGTGCTCCTTGATGGTGCCCTTGAGGACGGCGATGAAGGCCGACTGCGGCACGTTGACGTGGCCGAACTCCTTCATGCGGGCCTTGCCCCGCTTCTGCTTCTCGAGGACCTTCATCTTGCGCGTCACGTCGCCGCCGTAGAGCTTCGCGAGCACGTCCTTGCGGAAGGGCCGTATGTCCTCGCGCGCGATGATCTCCCTGCCGATCGCGGCCTGCACCGGTATCTTGAACTGGTGCGGCGGGATCGTCTCGGAGAGCGCCTTGCACATCTGGAGCCCGCGCGCGCGCGCCTTGTCGCGGTGGACCATCGTGGCGAACGCGTCGACCGTCTCGCCGTTGAGGAGTATGTCCATGCGGACGATGTCGGAGACCTGGTAGCCGGCGGGCTCGTAGTCCATCGACGCGTAGCCGTGCGAGACCGACTTCAGCGTGTCGTGGAAGTCGATCAGTATCTCGTTGAGCGGCAGCTTGCAGTGCAGCATCACGCGCTTGGCGTCGATCGTCTCGGTGCCCTCGACCATGCCGCGCCGGTCCATCACGATGCGCATCACGTCGCCGATCGACTCCGACGGCGTGATGATCCGCGCGGTGAGCATCGGCTCGGATATCGACTCGAGCGCGGAGGGGTCCGGCATCTGCAGCGGGTTGTCGAGGTCCTTTTCCTCGCCGTTCTTGTACTTCAGCTTGTAGATCACGCCCGGGGAGGTCGAGATGATGTCGAGGCCGAACTCGCGCCTGAGGCGCTCCTGCACGATCTCCATGTGCAGGAGCCCGAGGAAGCCGCAGCGGAAGCCGAAGCCGAGCGCGACCGAGCTTTCGTGGTGGAAGGTGAACGCGCTGTCGTTGAGGTGCAGCTTCTCGAGCCCTGCCTCGACCTTCTGGAACTCGTCCGTCGACATCGGGTAGATGCCGCAGAAGACCGTCGGGCGGATGTCCTGGAAGCCGGGGAGGGGCTCCGTCGCGCCGAGCTTCGCGGTCGTCACCGTGTCGCCGATCTTGATGTCGCTCGGGTCCTTCACGGTGCCGACGATGTAGCCGACCTCGCCTGCGGAAAGCCGGTCGACCGGCTTCTTGCCGGGCGAGAACACGCCGACCTCGTGCACGTTCGTCGACACGCCCGAGCCCATGAACGACACGTTCTGCCCGGGGCTGATCGCCCCGTCCATCACGCGCACGTAGGTGATGACGCCGCGGAACTCGTCGAAGACGGAGTCGAACACGAGCGCGCGGAGCGGCGCGTCCGGCCCAAGCGTCTCGGGCGGCGGGATGCGCTTCACGATCGCCTCCAGGACGTCCGGGCAGCCCGTCCCGGTCTTGGCCGACACGAGAAGGGGTTCGTCCATCGGTATGGCCAGGATGTCCTCGATCTCGCGCGAGACCTCCTTCACGTCCGCGCCGGGCAGGTCGACCTTGTTGAGGACGGGCACGATCTCGAGCTTCGCGTCCTGGGCGAAGTAGGTGTTGGCGACGGTCTGGGCCTCGACGCCCTGCGCGGCGTCGACCACGAGGAGCGCGCCCTCGCACGCGCCCATCGAGCGAGAGACCTCGTAGGCGAAGTCGACGTGGCCGGGCGTGTCCAGGAGGTTGAAGAGGTATGTCTTGCCGTCCTTCGCCTCGTAGTGCATCGACACGGGGTGGGACTTGATCGTGATGCCGCGCTCGCGCTCCAGGTCCATCGCGTCTAGCGTCTGCTCCTTCAGCTCGCGTTGCGAGACGGCGTGCGTCAGCTCCAGGATCCGGTCCGACAGCGTCGTCTTCCCGTGGTCCACGTGGGCTATGATGCAGAAGTTTCTGATGTTCTCGAGCTTCATGTGCCGTGTAGTATACCAAAATACCCCATGGGGCGTGAAGCGCACGGGCGCGCCGCCGTAATGTGTTTGCGGGCTGCGCAGGGAATGCGTGTGGTGCCGTGTTGCCTGCCTGTCAACGTGCGGCTTGTTTCGCCGCAACGGTGCTCGCCCGCGAAGGCCGGCCGGTTCGCGCGTCCATGCGACCGCTCGGCGTATACGTATACGCCGTCGGGTCGCAGTCCTGCGCGACCCGGCTCGCCCTCGCGG
>JAILJX010000046.1 GCA_024694365.1 Kiritimatiellia bacterium | reverse complement strand
CTTTGCCACAGCTGGCAACTTCAAGACTGCTGCCGTCCCGGAGCCGACCTCTGGTCTCCTTATGCTCCTCGGCGTTGCGGGCCTCGCGCTCCGTCGCCGTCGCGCCTAAGTTGGGCATGAAACCGCGGATGGTCCGCGGATGAAAGTAAGGCCCGTCCGCATCAGCGGGCGGGTCTTATGTGTATAAAAACGGAGAGAAAATGTACTGGAAAGTAACATATCGTGACAAGACGGGGAAGACAGTCGACGAATATTTCGAAGCCGAGAGCCGCGGGAAGCTGCTTGCCGAGCTTTCCTCAAGGGGCATCAGTGCGATAAGAGTCGAGCAGTCGAACGCTAAGCCCAGGACTAAAACTGCCGCGCCCAGAAAGGCAATCGTCCATCTCGCTGTCGCAGCAGTCGTATGCATTGTCGTACTGTGCGTTCTCTTCGTTTTCCGGGATTCAACCGTAAAACAAGTCGAAGTCCCGGAGAAAGCCGTCAAAGTCGAGACGGCTCCGAAGAAGCCCGAGGCAGACATTGCCGCACCCGCCCCAGCCAAGAAGTCAGAGGCACCTGCCGAGACAAACGAAACGGCAAAGAGCGAGTTCCCCGATGGGAGAGTGCTTACCTCGACGACAACCAACGGAATGTACATCGTCGAGATGTACAGAATGCCTGACGGAAAGAAACTCAAGAAATACCGCTATTCGACGCCTTCCATCTGGAAGAGCAGCACCGACCAGCTCCTTCACATGGCGCTCACCACTCCGCCCGGCGTCGTAATGCCGCCTCTTCCGATCGGCGGAGGCAACCTCACCAAGGAGTTTGAGGAGTCCCTCAAGACGCCGATCGTCATCAACGACGATGACAATGAGGAGGTCCGCGAAGCGAAAGAGCGCATAATCGAAGCCCGCGAGACGGTGAAAAGGCTTCTTGCAGAGGGTTACACTTTCGAGGACATCATCGCCGACCACGAAGCCCAGAACGCGAAGGACGCCCAGACCCGGCAGCAGGTCATCGACCGCATCGAGGAGTTCAAGCGAGAGGGCGACATAGACAACGCCCGCGAATACATGACTAGGGCCAACGAGATTCTCAGGAACGCAGGAATCACCGAGGTCCAAGACAGAAGGCTTGAGGAAGCCACCACCACACCAGATTTGACAAACGAGGAGAACTAACATGAAGAGACTTGTGATTGCATCGATCGTAGTCGCGCTTTCCGTAGCGGCGGCCATTGCGGAAGACCAGCCGAGGACGCGCAAGCTAACCGGCGAGCAGCGCCGCGCGAAGAGGGCTGCAAAGATAAAGGCGGAGGGCGGACTCGTCACGAAGCCCTACGACGGACGCTACGTCGTCATAGAAAACGCCCAGACAATCGTCGCGCAGGAGGACCTGATGCCCAAGGGCTCCGGAATCGACGATCTGTTCGGCTTCCCGATCAAGTACGTCGCCAAGGGCGGCAGGGCCGAAAAGACCGCGCTCCACATAACGGTCTCCCAGGACCCCGTATCCCCGACTCTGCTCGTTGCCCCCGAGGTTCCCTGGGCGCAGGTCAACTTCAAGTCTCTCGGAGCCGACGGAGCGAAGCACGACGTCGTCGTGGCGAGGACCCAGAAGGAGATCTGGCGCGCGTTCATGATGTGCTGCGGCGCGGCAAACTCGAACATGAGCCCCTGCGTCATGAGGACCGTCTGCTCCCTCGGCGACCTCGACTCGCAGCCCGTCAGGGTTCCGTGCCCCGAGCCGATGATGAAGGTCCTCAACGCCGGACAGGAGCTTGGCCTCAAGCGTCCCGAGCAGAAGACCTACAAGCAGGCCTGCGAGGAAGGCTGGGCACCCGATCCTACGAACGACGTCCAGAAGGCGATCAGGGAGTCCGTCGGAAAGAAATAGCACGTGGGCGGCGCGGCGACAGTATTCGTCTCGGGCCTGTCGGTGATGGTGCTCGAGCTTGTCGCGGGGCGACTCGTCGCGCCGTATTTCGGACAGTCCACCTGCACCTGGGCGGCCCTCACCGGCGTTACCCTCGCCGGTGTCTCGCTCGGCAACGCCCTCGGCGGCTGGCTCTCGGCCAAGGGCCGCAGGCCGGGGATGGTCGCCGCAGTCGCGCTTCTCGTCGGCGGAGCCTTCTGCGCGGCACTTCCGTATGTGCTTCCGCTTCTCGGCAGCGCGGTCGCCGTGTTCGAAAGCTTCGAGGCGAGGACTGCCGTCTTCGTGATTGCCGCGTGGCTTCCGCCGATGCTCGCCCTCGGCTGCATAACTCCGTCGATAGCGGCGGCGTGCGTAAGGCCGGAGAGGAACGGTCGCGACTTGGGGCTTCTCTACTTCGCTTCGATGGCGGGTTCCGCGCTCGGGTCCGTCCTCGGCGGACTCTACCTCCCGTTTGCATGGCCCGCAAACCGACTCTATCTGTTCTTCGGCACTTCGCCGAGAGCCAGCCCCCGAGCGCGTTGCCGAGCGAGACT
>JAILJX010000027.1 GCA_024694365.1 Kiritimatiellia bacterium | reverse complement strand
CTCAGCTTCACGGCTTTTTGCCGGTGGCCATGGAGGAGCTGCCATACCCGTTCCCATTCCGAACACGGAAGTCAAGGGCTCCATCGCCGAGGGTAGTGCGGGACTCGCCCGTGCGAGAGTAGGACGCCGCCGGCTTTTTTTTTCTTTCAACGCCCCCGAAAGGGGGCTTTTTTTGTTTTCGTTCGGATGCAAAAAAGAATGCCGCGAATCGTTCCGCGGCATTCTTTTCGCTTTTTCGGTATATGCGTCAGAGGGTGGCCTTGAGCTGCGCCGACCACTTTTCGAGGCGGGCGTCTGTTTTGTCCGCCTCGTTGGTCTCGTCGAGCGGGAGGCCGAGGAACTGGTCGCCCGCGCAGACGCGCGAGGAGACGGCTCCGTCATAATCGGCGGCGGGGAACGCTCCGACGTTCGCAGCGCCTTTGCCTGTCGCGAGCTCGACGAGGGTCGCCACTCCATCGCAGAACGAGTCTGCGAAGCCCATGGAGTCGCCTACGCCGAAGGCCGCCACCTTCTTGCCGGAGAGGTCGGCAGCTTCGAGGAGCGCCGTGCCCGCGCCCATCCAGTCGTCCTGGAGATCGCCCACGCCCCATGTGGAGGTGCCGAGCACGAGGAGATCCGCATCCAGGCTGGAAGCGTCTGCGGCGTTGATGTTTACGGCCTCGCAGCCGAGAAGGGCGGCGAGACGCTGGGCGACAGCCTCGGTCATTCCCGTGGTGCTGCCGTATATCACTGTGGCTTTTGCCATTTTGTTTTTTCCTTTCACTTGAACGCGTAAGACGCGTGGTTGCAGAAATCGAAGAAATTGCCTATTGTGGCGACGGAATCAAGCGTTTCCCTTGCAAAGCGCTCGGCGCGTCTGTATAGGGAAGCTATCCTTGCAGACTCCGCTACATCGCCGAATATCCTCCAGGGCGTGCCGTGAGCCGATGTCGTCGGGAGATGCTCCATAAACCCCCTTACATCCTTTGCGGGATATCCTACGAACACCCCCACCTCGTGACATATCCCGTTTTCCGAGAAACGTTTTCCTAGAAATGCTATCGCGCCTTCAGGCGAGGTTTCGGCGGGGTATCCCTCTGAGGAGAGTATGGCGCGGTTGGCGGGGTCCGCAAGAGTAACCGCAAGTTTTGCGCGGTCGTAGAAAAGGACGAGGGAGCTTTCTTTTTCCGTCAGAAGCTCGACGAAATCCAGGGCGAGCGTTTCGTATACGTCTCGCCGGTAAAGGCAGTATCTGAGCCCTTCGGAGTTCTCAGTCTCGTAGCAGTGCTTCACCCGCAAAAGCTCTCCCGGCTTTATGCCCATGCGAACGGCAGCGGTTTTCTCGAGGAGAAAACGCAAGAGCTCCTTGCGGTGGCGCTCGCTTATGGCGGGGCGATTATTAGTAGAGTCTAACTTCACGGCGGTAAGTTTACCAAATCTAACTGTAGCCTGTCAAGGGGGTGATTTGGTATACTATGCGTCATGGAAGAAATCGATTTCGAAAGCGACTCGTTCTCGGACATCACAGCAAAGGACGACCGGTACGATGCTAGGGCATATGCACTCTTGATGGATGTGGTGAACTATCTTTCGGGCGACAAGCACCTTCACATGGACGCCGCGGCTATCATGGATGAGTTCAAGGAGCGCACGCTCGATCAGTACGGTCCGCTATCCTACACGGTTCTGCGAGAGTGGGGCGTCCACAGCTGCGAGGATATCGGCGAGATGATGTTCAACCTTACGGAGGGCAACCGCGTCCGCAAGGACGAAAACGACACCGCAGAGGCGTTCACATGCGGATATGACTTCAAAGAGGCGTTTCTCGACCCCTACGGCATATGACGCGGATCGAACGCTATGGTTGGCGCGGAACGGTCGAACCGGGCATCGCGCGTGTCGTGAGCGCCCACGGCGACTACTATCATCTCGTGTGCAACGAGGCGGAGGGGGAGATTCTCGCGCGGAAGAAGAAGAGCGCGTTCACCAGAATGAAGACCGTCGCCCCCGACAGCATGAAGGGAAAGAAGATTTCGGAGATACGGGCGACGGCGCCGGTCGTTCCGATGACAGGCGATTTCGTGCGTTTCCGGCACAATTCCCGGGGCGACTCGATGATACTCGAGACGCTGCCCCGTTTCTCGCATTTCGAGCGGAAGGACCCTACCGCCAAACGCACGTCTCAGACGCTGGCCGTAAATTTCGACGTGCTGTTCGTGATGATGAGCCTCAACGAGAACTTCTCCACTGCGCGCATAGACAGATATCTCTCGCTTGCGGAAGACCGCGGCGGCGGCGATGTGTGCGCAGTCGTGACGAAGATGGACTTGAGGGAGGAGGGGGACGAAGAGTTTCTTGAAGATCTGGCCGAGACTGTCGCAGGGCGCGCTCGCATACTTCACATATCGTCCCTCACCGGGGAAGGGATGGACGAGGTGCGCGAGCTCGCGGCGCCGGGCAGGACGCTCGCGTTCATAGGCTCATCCGGCGTCGGGAAGTCGACGCTTCTGAACGCGCTCGCAGGCGAGGAGTGGGCGGCGGTGCAGGAGATACAGGAATGGAGCGGAAAGGGGCGACATACGACGACGTCGCGCGAACTCGTGATGCTTCCGTGCGGCGCGATGGTCATAGACACCCCCGGAATACGCGAGATAGGGATGATCGGCGAGACGGACGAAATACGCCTCAAGGGAGAGTCCACCCACCGATGGAGGAAGTGAAATGGCCATAAGGATTTTTTTCCAGATTTTCCCCGTTGCCCTTTCGTTTCTGCTTACATGGTGCTTCATTCCACCGTCCGTGAAAAGCGTGAGGGCGAGAGCGGCGATACAGGCGTTTTTCCTTCTTTGCGCCGCGAAATTCATAGTGTTCGCATCGATCGGCGGCGACGCCTTTGCGCCGGAGCTTCCCGAGAAGCTGATTTGGATATGGAACTGGGCGTATTCGGGGATGATGATTCTCCTTGCGCTCTCGGTCGCCGGGAAGATATGCCGCCTGCCGCGCAGGTTTCCGCGGACTTGGATGTCGGTTCTGCCGGTTCTCGCGTGGGGCTTGTCTGCCGCCGGTGTGCGGAACGGCGTGAAAGCGCCGCAAGTCGAGGAGGTTTCGCTTGAGTTCGCCGACCTTCCGCCGGAGCTTGACGGATGCAGGATAGTGCATATTTCGGACATCCATGCCAGCGCGGCGGCGAAAGCATGGCGCACCGAGAAGATAGTCGAGACCGCGAACGCGCAGAATGCGGACATCATATGTCTCACGGGAGACTATGCGGACGGATTCTCCGGGAGGCGTTTCGGCGACATCGCCGCTTTGGGCGGCCTCAGGGCGAAACACGGCGTATATGCGGTGTCGGGGAACCATGAATACTACTACGATGCGTTCGGATGGTTCCGCCGCTACCGCTCGCTGAAAAACATAAAGTGGCTCGTGAATTCATGCGCCTTCCCTCTGCCGGGATTGGCGGTAGGCGGAGTCAACGATCCTGTCGCGGAGCGTTTCGGCTTCACCACGCCCGATCCTTCGGCCGCGTTTTCGCAGGCGACCAACGGAGAGTTCCGCGTTTATCTGCAGCACCGTCCGCAGGTCAACGGAGCGTCCGCCGTGCGAGCGGATCTTCAGCTCTCCGGCCATACCCACGGCGGGATCGCGCCCGTGTTGGACAGACTCGTCGCAGCCTTCAACGGAGGGATGGTCTCTGGAACATACGGCGACGGAGAAAACGGCTTCGTTCTTGTTTCGCGCGGCGCAGGACAGTGGGCCGGTTTCCCTATAAGGTTTTTCAACGATCCGGCGATCACGGTGATAACGCTGCGCCGGAAGGCGGCGGGCGGAGATGAATGAACCGCGGGGAGGGAACCGGCGAGATGGTGACTGTCGGGGGCGGATTCCTAAAGCACATCCAGACGCCGCGCCGTCCTTGACGCTTTAGGGATATTCTATCTTTCTCTTCGCAGGCTTTGCGCCCGGCAGCTTGTGCTTGTGGTCGATCTTCAGGCGGCGTATTATCGACTTGATGCACTTTGCCCAATGGTCCGGATTGCCCGGATTGTATCTTACGGCGAAATCGTCTATGTCGCCCTTGAAATGGCGCTTCACCGTGCCTGCCGCCCACATGGCCTGGATGTAGAAGGATTTGTGTCCGTCCCTGTATCTGTGGGCGCGGTGGCCGGAGTTCATCGGCCCGCCTATACCGAACTCGAGGCCTGGGCGCCCGTTTTCATGCCTGCGTATCGCCGCGAGCAGCCACGTCGCCTCTTCGCTCAAGTCGTAGTTCACCGCCACCTGGCGTATCTTCTCCCATTCCCCCGAGGGCAACAGCGCCGCAGAGGCGTCCGCAAGAACGCCGCATAACAGAAGCGCGAGTATCATTGCCCCTCGTTTCATCATAAGGAATTATATCAAAAATTTTACCGATTGGGGGGATATTTATGATACAATACTCGTCAACATGCATAAGAAGGCTTTTATCGGATTCGCCGGCGCGATGCTTGCGGCAGCCGCCTGCGCGGTGGAGTGGACCAATCTGACGCCCGAGAACCGCATCGGCGGGCGTATGGTGTCTGAGGGATATCTGCGCGGCAAGGTCGTGCTGTTCGACGGACGCGACTACTCGAAGAAAGAGCACGCCGAAGACATCGCCGCGCTCCAGAAAATATGGACTGGCTACAAGTCGAAGCCGTTCATCGTCCTCGGCGGACACTCCGGCGCGCCCGGCGAGGCGCTGGCCAAGAAGCTGGACAAGCTCGGCGTGACATATCCGGTGTATGCCGGCGCTTCGCCGCTCGTGCCGAAGTATGCCGAAGGGGCCGACGAGCCTACCCTCGTTCCCGTTTCGGGCGACTGCATCCGCGTGTACGATGCGTCCGGCCGCAGGCTCTACTCCGGCGACTCGATCCACAAAGCCAGCGGAATCGCTGGAAGCGCCATCTTCTCCGCCCGCCGCCCGGCAGGCCCGCAGGTATGGAAGGCGCTTCTCGACTACGAGATCGAGTTTCTCCCCGGCCAGGCGTATCTGCGGCTCAAGGATCTGATGGACCAAAAGGAAGAGATGGCCAAGCTTCAGGCGAAGTACCCCGCAGACATGCGCCGCTACTCAGAGACGTACGCAAAGCTCAAGGACAGCGAAGAGGTGCGCAAGCTCGCCAAACTCGTGGAGCTCTCGCGCCTGGTGCGCGACCGCGACAAGTCTTCCAAATCCAGCAAGCGGCTCACCAAATCGCTGCTGGAGAAGGAGATTGAGAAATACGAGCCTTTGAAGAAAAGCTCGAACCCCTGCATCGTGCAGGAGGCGAAGAACGCAATTGCGGACATGAAATTCGCCGCGGCTTCGATGAAGAAGTGATTTCTGTTTCAGAAAGGGAAAGGGAAATAAGATGAAGAAACTGATCGTCGCGGCACTGTCCGCATCGTTCGCAGCAAACTTGATGGCCGCCGGCTGGCGCAATCTCGACGACGCGAGCTGGTACTCGGGCGACAAGCTCACCGAGGCCGACCTCGCGGGCAAGGTCGTTCTCGTGGACCAGTGGGGAATCCACTGCCCGCCATGCCAGAAACTTCTCCCGAGGATGGAGAAGATATGGAACTCGTTCAAGTCCAAGAAGTTCATCCTCCTGGGGTCCCACCACCAGCCCGGCTCCGCCGAAGAGGTGCGCGCCGTGATCTCCAAGAAGAAGCTGACCTATCCCATATACAACCAGGCGGACCTCATAGGCGCGCCTTCGAGCAACGGGCTTCCCTTCATGTACGTCGTCAACCACAACGGACAGGTCGTCTACTCCGGCAGGGACGACAAGGCCGCCATCGAGGCCGTGGTCAATGCGCTCGGAGAGATCGGCAAGCCGCCGTCCATCATCCCCGGCGTCGAGTTCGGCGCGAAGAGCCCCTACCGTTCGCTCGAAAAGCAGCTCGTCCTCGGCAAGCCCACCGCCAACATCGAGAAGAAGCTCAAGGGCGACATAGAGAAGGCCGAGAAGAAGTCCGCAACAGCCAAGCAGAAAGAGGCCGCGGTCGAGGCGAGGAATGTTCTCGCCGCGCTCGAGCGCTCCAAGAAGGATGTCAAGGCGGTCATCGAGGCCGCCAAGACGGCGAATCCCGAGGAGGCTCTCAAGCTCGCCCAGCTCTACATGAAGAGCTTCCCCGAGGAGGGCGCCGAATACAAGGACCAGATCGCCGACATGAAGAAGAAGATCGCAGAGTGGAAGGCCGAGCAGAAAGAGCGCGCGGCCGAGGCGAAGAAGGCGGCGAAGAAATGAGCGCGCCGGCGGACTCTTTCGACAACATAACCGAGATACTCGACCGCAACGCGCGCGAGTGGCCCGGCGATGTCGCGCTCGTGGAGATAAACCCACAGGAGCTCGAAAGCCACCATACCACATGGCGCGAGTATTCGCTGATCGAAAGCTCCCCGATAGAGAAGTTCCGCAGCGAACTTACGTGGGGGGAGTTCGCCGAGAAGGCGAACAGGTTCGCCAATTTCCTCCTCAGCCGCGGCCTCACGCGCGGCGACAAGGTGGCCATACTTCTCATGAACGGCCTAGAGTGGCTGCCGATATACTTCGGCGCGCTCAAGGCTGGATGCCTCGCAGTGCCGCTCAATTTCCGCTACACTGCGGACGAGATCAAATACTGCCTCGAACTCGCCGATGCCGACGTCCTCGTCTTCGGCCCGGAATTCATCGGTCGCGTGGAGCAGATTTCGGACCGCATTCCCCGCGTCAAGACCCGCCTCTACGCAGGCGACGACTGCCCGACTTTCGCCGAGAGCTACAAGGCGCTCGTGAAGTACGCTTCGGCCGAAGCCCCCGGCTTCCACCACAAGCCCGAGGATGACGCGGCGATCTATTTCTCGTCGGGCACGACCGGCTTCCCCAAAGCCATAGTCCTCCAGCACAGGTGCCTGCTGCACAGCTGCCGCGTCGAGCAGAACCACCACGGGCAGACGAAAGACGACGTCTTCCTCTGCATACCGCCCCTCTACCACACCGGCGCCAAGATGCACTGGTTCGGCAGCTTCCTCGTAGGCGGCAAGGCCGTTCTCCTGAAGGGCGTCAAGCCGGAGTGGATAATCCGCTGCGTAAGCGAGGAGAAGTGCACGATCGTGTGGCTGCTCGTCCCGTGGGCCCAGGACATCCTAGATGCGATAGACCGCGGCGACGTCAGGCTTGACGAATATTCGCTTTCGCAGTGGCGCCTCATGCACATCGGCGCCCAGCCCGTGCCGCCGGCCTTGATCAAGCGGTGGAAGGCCGTTTTCCCGCACCACGACTACGACACGAACTACGGACTCTCCGAGTCCACCGGTCCAGGCGCCGTGCATCTCGGAATCGAGAACACCGACCATGTCGGCGCGATAGGCGTGGCGGGCTACGGCTGGGAGACCAAGATCGTCAAGCCCGACGGCGAAACGCCGGTCGCTCCTGGCGAGGTGGGCGAGCTCGCCCTCAAGGGACCCGGCGTGATGAAGGAGTATTACCACAACAAGGCGGCGACCGAAGAGATCATGAGGCCCGGCGGATGGCTCCTGACAGGCGACATGGCCGAAGAGCGCGACGGCTTCATCTATCTCGTCGACCGCGCCAAGGACGTAATCATCTCCGGCGGCGAGAATCTCTATCCCGTCCAGATCGAAGACTTCCTCAGGGCGAATCCCGCCATCAAGGATGTCGCGGTCATCGGCCTTCCGGACGCGCGCCTCGGCGAAATCGCGGCGGCGATCGTTTCGGTGAAGGAGGGGATGTCGCTTTCAGAGAAGGATGTGGAGGATTTCTGCCTCGATCTGCCGCGCTACAAGCGCCCGAGGAAGATAATCTTCGCGGACGTCCCGCGCAACCCCACCGGGAAGATCGAGAAGCCGAAGCTCCGCAAGATGTACGGCGCGGCCGATCTTGTCGCCCAGCAGAACGGACTCTCCGTCTGACGCTCCAGGCATGGCCTTCGTCTGCCGGAGATGCGGCGCATGCTGCCGGATAAAGGACGGGATCGTCCGCGTGGACGACGGTGAAATATCGCGCATCGCCGCTTTTCTCGGGATGCGCGAGGACGAGTTCATCGAGAAGGAGACGGAGCTCTCGCCAGACCGCAAGAGCCTCGTCCTTCACAGCCGTCCGGACGGTTCGTGCGTTTTCCTGACGGAGGGCAACCTGTGCCGCATCAACCCCGTCAAGCCCGATAAGTGCCGGACCTTCCCGCAAGACTGGACCAATCCGGATTCTGCGTCCGTCTGCCCAGGTCTTGCGGCAAGCCGGGACGCTGTCACCGGGTGACGCTCACCGGCCAAGAGCCGCCGGTCTTCTTGAGCGTTGCGATTCCCGTTCCCGTTCCGTCGACCACCGCTCCGGCGACTTTCACGGTGTACTTCTTGAGCCGGTTGTTCTGTATCGCGTATATCTTGAACGTGCCCTTGAAAATGCCGGTCTTTGGCGCGTAGGAGAGCTTGATGCCGCTCAGATTGGGGCGTCCGTCGGTTGTGAGGACGAGTCCGTATTCGCCCGTGGTCCTGTCTTTCTTCCATCTGACGAGCGATGCCTTGTCGAAAGACCACTTCCCTGCCGATGTCGCGTAAACGCTTTCTTCCGCCGGCAGAAGATCGGTGAGCGTTCCGTCCGGGAGGGCGGAAGTGTCGGAGAAGTCGACTGTCACCGAACCTGTCGCAGTCCACGCACCGCCCACTTCGGCGTCGGTCAGGGTGTAATCGTCGCCGATCGTGCCGCTCATGCCGTCGTCACCGACGTACACGGTCAGAGTCCCGGTGTTTTTGACGGTCGTCTGTGCACTGATCGGACCGTCTGCAGGGACGGAAACCTTGACGGATTTGATCGCCGATTTGGAGCCGCTCGTCCAGGTTATCCTGCCCGATATCCTTGCGGTGGAATATCGCGTGCTCGGTTTGGAGACTCTCAGCTCTGCGATGCCTGCGACATCTCCCGATGCATCGAAGACGGCGCCATAGAGCTTTGTGGATTTTGTTGCCGTCCATGCCTCTGTCGGGATGGAGTCTGTGGTGCTTGAGGAGCCTTCAGTGCCGGTCGAGTCTGTCGTGTCTGTCGTGCCGGTCGTGTCCGTCGTGCCGGTCGTGTCCGTCGTGCCGGTCGATCCCCCGGAATCGCCGGAACCTGTCGAGTCTCCCACAGTGTTGACGAGCGAGCCCGATCCTGAGATGGAGGTGTACGAGAGAGTGTAGCCGTTCGTAGCGACGGTGCCGTTCAGGGTGAGCTTCGAGACGGTGGTGTTTCCCGTGAGGGTCCACGTCGCAGTCGATTCGACCGTGACGTTGCCCGTGTAGCCGCTGTCCACTGTCACGGCTCCCGAGTAGTCGCCGTTCTTGAGCGTCAGATTGCCCGTGGCGCCGGACGTATCCCACTGCGAGTCTTCCATGACCGCCATCAGAACTCCGCCCGGAACGGTGAGTTCCACATTGTCGAGCGTGATGTCCGCCGTGACGCAGGTCGCGACCTCGATGAGAGGCGCCGAGGAGTCGGTCATCGTGAGCGTCGAGTCGGTGATCGTCATTACGGGATTTTTCCCGTCCGCATCGCCCGAGCCGGACTGCATGAGGAGGAGTCCGCGCGAGCTGCTGCCGCTCGTGAACGTGCAGTTGGAGATGACGACAGAGTTGTCCCCCTCTATCACCGAAATCTCGCCGCTTGCCGAAGAGCCTGTCGCATTGTAGGCCTCCATCGTGCCTGCGGAATAGATGATGGCGCACTTTTTGCCTTTTGCGACGTAGGAGCCTCCATCGACGACGACGGTTCCGCCTCCGCGGTCTGTTGCTATTACGGACGACGTCTCCGATTGCGTCACGATGTCCATGTCGGTGGCGTAGATCTTGCCTCCGCCCGTCGCGATGAGTCCGCGCGATGCGCGGGCCGCATTGCTCACGGTCACTCCGTCTAGATAAAGCACTCCGCCTCCATACGCAAAAAACGAATTTGCGCCTTTGGCGTTAGTGGTGACGGTTCCGCCGCTCATCTTGACGACCGCCGAGGCGGACGTGTCGGAGTTGCCTGCGAAGACGGCGGAGTTCACGCCGTAGAAACTCGTCTCGTCTCCGCTCGTCGCGGTGTCGCCTGTCTTGGTGACGGTCGTCCCGGTCATCGTGAACGTCCCGCCGCGCACCTGCACGGCGTTGGCGTCGCTGTCGGAGCTGGAGTAGGTCCCGCCCGAGACGCTCGCGGTTCCGCTATTCTGGAAATAGCCTGAGGATGTGTCGTATCCGCCGTATTCGAAGCCGGCGGCAGCGTCTCTCGCAGCGAAGGAGATTGCGGCGGCCAGCGATGCAGCCAATAGCGTGTGTTTCATTTTATGACCTCCTTTGATTTTTTCCCGTGATTGCAATCGGCTCACCAGCTCTTCGAGAAGCTGAGCCGCATGAAGAACTGCGTGACGGATTCATCCACGGGCGATGCCGTGTAGACTCCGTCGGTCGAGGTGGCGGTGAGCGTGACGCTGCTCGCCAGGAAGTCGGACGAAAGGTCGTCCGTTCCGACGGGGGTCACGGTGACAGCGGTCTTCGCGGTGTCGGTGAACGTGAAGGTCGTCCCGTCGACAGTGAGGGCCGCATATTCAGCCTCTGCGTCGGGGTAGCAGAAGGCGAATGCAGCCTGGGCGTTGGACGAAGTCGAGAGCCAGGTCTCTAGCGACGCGGTCGCATAGCTCTCGGGCTGGGTCACTGTCACCGAAGTCGTCACCGTGCCGTCGGCAACGCCCTGGAGCCATTCGACGAGTTCGTTCGCCTCGATTCGGACGACATCAGTTCCATTGACGGTATAGGACATCTCGCGTCCGAGGAAGGATGTGTCGCTGTAGGCCGGGAGCTCGCCTGTGAGAGTCGTCGCGACCGTCGCTTCGTCGGCTGCGAAGGCGTAATCGCCCACGCTTGCCGAAGAGTCGATCGTAAGGCTCGTATCCGGGATTCCCGCGAGCGAAGCCTGGCCGAACGTCGTGACGCCCGACCAATCCGCGCCCGCGAGCGAAGTGCAGCCCGCGAAGAGCGCTGCGGGGAGCTCGGTCGTGGAGACTGTAGCCGAAGCGAGCGAAGTGCATCCCGCGAAAACGCCTTCGCCCAGAGAGGTCACGGCGCTTGTGTCGACGCCCGTAAGAGCGCTCTGCGAATAGGCGTAGGAGCCGAGAATCGTGGCGCTCGAGGGAAGGGTGGCGAGAGCCGTGCAACCCCTGAACGCATCATGGCTGATTCCGGCAACGCTCGCGCCCGTGAAGGTCGCGAGGGCCGTGCAGCCTGCGAAAGCGCCCGGCCCGATGTTGACGCAGGTCGAGGGAAGCGTGACGCTCTTGAGAGCGGTGCATCCTGCGAAGCAGTCGGAGGGGATTTCGGTTATCGACGTCGAGGAGAGGTTGACCGAGGTTATCGCAGTGTTGCCTGCGAAGACTCCATCGGCGAGCGCCGTCACGCTCGAGCCGCCTGTCACGCTCGCGGAGAGGCTCGTCGTGTAGCCGATGAGCGTCCCTTCGCGAACGATCGTACAGTCGGAGTTGGTCGTGACCGAGATGAACGAGTCGTAGGTGAAGGTTGCCGACGATCCGCCGCCTCCAGGAGTATCTCCGCCTCCAGGAGTATCTCCGCCGCCGGGGGTGTTGCCGCCGCCGCTTTCGCCTCCGGGAGGCGCGGCAAAGACGGAAGTGAATGTAGCCGTTGCGAGAATCGCGAGTATTGCTTTGATATTCATGGCTTTTATTCCTTTCTGTTTTTATTCGCCCACAGTGCCGGTCGTGTAGAAGCCGTGGAAGCCTACCGAATTGGCGCTTGTGGGAGCCGAGGTTCCGTAGCTCGTAGGAGCCGTGCCGGACGTCATTCCGGGAACGGAATAGAGGATGTAGCCGCTCGTCGAGGAAGAGCACGCCGGAACCTTGGCGTAGACCGTGTCGGTGCCCTTGAGGTAGATGTAGGTC
>JAILJX010000011.1 GCA_024694365.1 Kiritimatiellia bacterium | reverse complement strand
TATTAAGCAGATTGTGCCAGACTTTGTGTGGCTTATTATGACGTATTTTGTCTGGGGTAGCGTCATATTTGTGGTTTGCCTTACTGGAATGGGCTTATGGATTTTAGTGGCTGAGGGGATGATGCCATGGTAAGCTCATTTAAAGAAAAAAGTGGACAGAAACAGTGCAAACAGGGTCAAGTATGTATTGCGTCAAGGGGGGGGGAAGTGAAAAAACTTTACAAGGAAGAGAAAGCGGGTACTAGCGCGGATGTATCCATCCGCGCGTTGCGGGGTTCAGGGGGGGCTCTAGACCCCCTGATGGGGGCTGGGGCAAAGCCCCAGTGGAAGGTCTGAGGGTCCCCAGTGGTGGAGTAGGAGTGGTGGAGTAGGCGCAAATATGCTATAATACCCGATATGAGAGCCCTGCGCAATTTCAAGTCCAATCGCTGTTATCACCTCATCAGCAGGATTGCGAACCGTGCGTTCTTCCTGACTGAGGAGGAGCGTTCGCGTTTTGTCGCACGGATGTGGCGCGTGGCGGAGTTCTCCGGAATCGAGGTGCTGGCGTATTGTTTCATGGGCAACCACTTGCACTTGCTAGTATATCTTCCCGAAGCGCGGAGGCTGGATGACGGAGAGCTGTTTGATCGCATCGCTTCGCTTTACCAAGGCGTTCGACTTTCCGAAATCCGCCAGGAATGGGACACGTGCGTGCGAACGGGCGATGAGCCCGGTAAGCAGTCGTTCAGGGAGAGGTTCTTCCGCCGCATGTACGACGTGAGCGCCTTCATGAAGACGCTTAAGCAGAACTCGACCATGTCATACAACTGCCGCAGCGTCCACACGGGGACGATGTGGGAGTCGCGTTTCCGCAGTCGATTTCCGTCAGTGTGCCGCGACCATTCTCCGCAGAGGAGGTATTGCCTTGCGGCTAAAGGAAGAAAGGTTCTGACATGAGTTACTCCACCACTCTTACTCCACCACTGAGACCCTCCAGACTCCTGGCGATCGCCTGCCGGGCGGGGCTGAAACATGATTGGCGGCGCTGTGGTTGTCCAAACTGCCGAATGGAAACCGTCCAAACTGCCGAATGGAAACCGTCCAAACTGCCGAATGACTATTGCATTGCATGTCATGATATGTTATAATTCCTGTCGTTATGAGCGATTATAGGGCGTTGAATAGACTGCGTTCTTTGATTGCGAAAAGGGGGAAATCGCTTCCAAAGTTCCTGATGGTTGTGACGGCAGTCGGTGAGTTTGCCTACCGAAGGAAGGAAGATGGCGTAATCGTCTGTCCCATAAGTTGCCTAAAGCAGTGATTGAGGGGCGGGCGAAACGTTATATATGTGGAATCCGTAAAACGACGAAACTTAAAACAAGGAGAGCATGAAATGAAAAGACTGTTGATTGCGATGTCGCTTTCCGCTGCGCTTTCGGCATCGGCGGGAAAACGGGTAGTCGAGTTCGCGCCTGACGGAGACCGCGATCGCGGACCGGAAGTGCGCGCCGCGCTCAAGGATGGCGCGCGTCTTCGCTTTGCGCCCGGACGCTACCGCTTTTCGGTTGCGTCCATGCCGCGCCGCACCGACCACATATCCAATCACGACCAGCCCAAAGATCATCCGATCGCCGTTCCTCTTGTCGGGCTCAAGAATGTCAGGATCGAAGGCGAAGGCGCCATATTCGAGCTTGACGGCAATGCGATAGCCATGGCGTTCGTCGATACGAAGCGCTGCAAGGTGGAGGGCGTCACGGTCGACTGCCTGCGCGGGCACACGGTAGAGGCCAAAATCCTTTCCTTCGGCGACGGCAAGACGCGCGTATCGATCGATCGCGCCGCCTTTCCGTACAAGATCGACCCGTTCACCAAGGGCGAGAAGGGCAACGATAACTCGGGCCATCTCCGCTTCGAAGACGGCATGGGCGGAACTTTCCCGATAGCCTCCGCTCTCGCATTCGACGGCAAGACGGGTGAACTTGTGGAGGGCACCGCCGACATTGGTCTTTGGGAAAATTGCCACGCCGTCCGCGAAGAGTCTCCGGGTGTGCTCGTTCTCCCGATGGACTTCTCGCGCATTCACCGTCAGGTAGAGGGCGCGAAACCTCTCAAGGTAGGTGATGTGCTCGCCTTCAGAAACTGGGGGCGGGAGAATCCGGCGATTTTCCTCTACAGGGCCAAAGACACGGAGTTTTCCGGGGTAACAGTCCATTCCAGCTGCGGAATGGGGCTTTTGGCCCAGCGAAGCGAAAACATCGCGTTCTGCGGCGGAGGCATGCATCCTCTTCCGGGCCGATTCGCCTCGACTTCGGCGGATGCCACGCACTTCTCGAACTGCAAGGGCAAAATCATCGTCTCCGGCGCCCGCTTCGAAGGGATGGCGGACGATGCGATAAACGTGCATTCGACATGTCTCGCAATAGAGGAGAAGCTGGATGCGAGGCGTTTCCGCTGCCGCTACAAGCATCATCAGGCCGTAGGCTTCGAAGTGTTCGGTCCGGGGGAGAGGCTGAGGTTCATAAAAGGTCCGACGCTCGAAGACGGCCCTGTCGTCAAAGTTTCGGCTTTCGAGATGAGGGGAGTGGACGAAGCGGTCGTGACGCTTGCGGAGGATGCGCCTGAGGGCTACGGGAAGGGCGATGCGGTGGAGAATGCAGATTTCCAGCCGGAGGTTGCGTTTACTGGGAACAAGGTTCGCCACAACCGTGCGCGAGGGGCGCTCTTCAACACGCCCGGCAGGATAGAGTGCACCGGAAACCTCTTCGAGCGCGTCTCGGGCAGCGCGATTCTCCTCGCGGGCGATGCGCAAGGCTGGTACGAGTCGGGAGCGTGCAAAAACGTTCTCATTGCGAGGAACGTCTTCCGCGACAATCTGACGAGCGCCTACCAGTTCACGAACGGCATAATTTCAATCTGCCCGGAAGTCCGCAATCTTGACGGGCAGAAGGCCCGGTACCATCGCGGAATCGTAATCGAGGACAATGTCTTCGAGACGTTCGACGTGCCGCTTCTTTATGCGAAGTCTGTCGACGGACTTGTCTGGCGAAGAAACCGCGTTAAGCGCAACTCCCGCTACGCAAAGCGCGGCGGCAAGCCATTCACCCTCGATCGTTGCGAAAACGCGCAGATTGCCGAATGACCATTGACGGGAAGGGGTGTGCGGAAATGAAGCCTAGGCTCCCTGCGTGCCTGATAGCCGCAGCGGCAATGCTCCTCCCGGTTGCGGCCAAGAGTGCGATTATCGACGAGTCGGCGATCGAGAGTGCGGCCAAGAATTTCATCTCGCAGGGAGCCGGGGCTGCAGTTCTGAAAGGGCGCGATCTGCAGAGCGTCGCGCGGCGCGGTCATCTCTGGGTCGCGGAATATTCGCCTTCGGGATATGCAGTCTTCTCGGGAAGCGACAAATGCGAACCGGTGATTGTGTTTGGCGAAGGCTCTTTCCGCGAGCCAGGCGAAGACGAGCCGTTTTTCGACATTCTCAAGGGAGCCGACGATGGTGCTGTAAACGCAGAGGCGGGAGAAGGGTCCGTCAATCCGAAGTGGGCTCGGCTTCTGGGCAGGACCGTGTCGACGATGGCGAAGACTGATAATTACGGAACCGTCATCGTCGAGCCGTTTCTGAAGTCTCAATGGAGCCAGTTCCAGCCCTACAACGACTTCTCTCCCGTTTACACCAACATCGTCACGAGCCAGCAGCAGGGCAGGCTCTACTGCGGATGTGTGGCGACGGCCGTCGCGCAGGTCATGAAGTACTGGGAATGGCCTGTCTGCGCAGATTCCTCGCGCACGGTCACCCATGCCATGTACAGGGACAAAAAGGGCGAGAACAAGGAGGATTTCACTGTCCGTTTCGACAGGCACGAACCGATCGATTGGGGGTCGATCTCCAATACCTACTTCTTCTCCTCGTACAGTGTCCGTTCTTCAGTGGACGAGTCCGTGCGTTTCCCGGTCGCAAAGCTGCTTCTCTACTGCGATTCGCTCGCCAACATGATGTTTTGGGTGAACGGTTCGGCTTCGACCTTCAGCATCGTCAAAAACAACCTGCCTGAGTATGACGGGACGCTTCTCGACAATAAAACCCAGCACGACGACACTGTAGCCGAGACAAAGGCCAGCCTTCAGGCCGGAATCCCCGTTCTCGTTTCCATGCCCAACCATGCGGTTGTCGGACACGGATGGGCGGAGGACGGGAGCTCTTCCTATGTCTACATAAACTACGGGCAATATTCACGATACGGTTCCGTCTATGACGGATACTACAACATGTCCGACACGACGAGCTCGAAGGGGATCGAATCGGTCTTTGTCGGTTTCAAGCCCAAAGCGAATGTCGTTGTCGATTCTCTCCCCGCCGTAATAGGCACTTCCGCGACGGTGAGCTGGCGTTTCCCCAAGTGCTACGACGATTCAGTGACAGGATTCACTCTCTGGGTGGATCGCGTGGACGAATCGGGCGTGCCGCAGGGAGCCTCGACGGTCTTGAACGCTTCGGGAACGGCCAGAAGCATCACGGTCGACGGACTGACCCCCGGCGAGCGGTACGCTTTTCAGATGCAGGCGACAGTGACCGGAGCCGTTGGCGGACTTTCAAACACCGTCAAGGCCCGCGTCGCAGGTCCGGGAGAAACGGCGCTCGGCTTCCCCGAGATACAGCTGCTTACCTCTCCTGAAGGAGCGCCGGATTTCAAGGAGAACTTCTACCGCGAATGCGCCGTCGGTACGAATGTCATATATGTGCAGTGCTCTGAAAGCGTGACGGCGCTTGAGGCGCTCCCCAGCCATCTCTCACTCGTCCCCGACGATCATGTGGAAGTCCATTCCCTCGGCTCGGGGCGCTTCGCCGCAGTCATCGACGGTTCTGCGATTCCCGATTATGCCGACCGCTCGCGCATGATAGTCACCTTGAAGGCGACGGACTCGAACGGGACGAGCGTCTACAAGGATCTGTCTCTGCGCTTCAGCAAGGCAACCGCCGCGCAGACGTATGTCGAGGAGACTCCGGCGCCGACAGTGCATGACAAGCCTGTCGCCGATGCGTACGGGATGGCGTTCGGGTACTTCTTCAACGGCGGGACGGACGGAAAGTGGGAGACGCGCTCCAACTGGTCGAGGAACGGAGCCTATACGAACCTTGCCGACCTTGCGCTCACCGGGGGCAACATTCCCCAGACGAGCGGCAGCGAGGTCTGGGCCCCGCTCATGTTCGACGGAAATCTCATGACGAATCCAGAAGCGGCGGAAGACGGCATGAAGCACGTCACATCGCCAGATTCGACAGAAAACAACGAGCGCGTCGAAGGCTGGGAGATGCAGATGGTTCTCACGAACAGCGTCTGCGTGGAAATCGGCCGCCTCAGAAAGATGCAGGCCGTGGATGTTCATACGAAGATTGCAGTCGACGAGACTTCCCGCCTGATCGTCAAAAACTTCGCCGGAGAAAGCGGGTCCGGCAATTGCGCGGGAACCCACGACTTTTACGTCTCGTCGCCATCGGGAATCGTCTTCGAGGCGGAATTCAATCCCACGAGCGCCGCTACGGCATTCAACTACAATCTCGCCGGGAAGGGGAGCGTGCAGTATGCTTCGATGGGCGGCTCGGCTGCGCCGCACTATGTCAAATCCCTCACGCTCGACCTTGGCGACGCGTCTTTGAACGGCAAAAAGCGGGTTAGCCGCAAGCTCATCGGCTTCACTTCGAAAGGCAGCCATTCCTTCAGCTCCGAAGGCGTCGAAATCTCCGCATCGGATCCGGCTGCCGCATTGGCTTCCTCCTCCGAAGAGCTCGGCTCCTCCAGCGCAGTCGGCACCTATCGCTTCCATGAAGAGGCTGACGGCTACTATGTCGACTACGTCGCCTACGCATGCGCAATGCCTCTTCTGACGGGGACCGATGATGCGAATGAAGATACAATCGCCGTAGATGCTTCGACGATGACGCAGTTGGAGGCGGCGACGGGAAAGAGCACGGCGGAGGGCCTCAATGCGAAATCGTCGAATGGCCTTCGCGTTTGGCAGAATGCGGCGCTCGGGTTCTTGAGCGAAGGGGATTCGGAAGCCGAGGACTTTGCACTCACTATCTCGCTCGATGCCTCCGGTTCGCCGGTCGTATCGACTTCTGCAGGCAATCTGACGGAGATATCAATCGCTTCGCCCGAGAAAACGGTAGAATTCGGCAATGTAAAGGCCAAGGCGACTCTCCAGCAGAGCGATACCCTCGGCGCGAGCGCGAAGTGGATCAAGGCGAGCGCCG
>JAILJX010000125.1 GCA_024694365.1 Kiritimatiellia bacterium | reverse complement strand
GCACGCCTTCCACGAGACCATTTCCACCGGCAGGTTGTCGTCGCCCGTGAAGTGCGACGGATTCGTGCCCATCACGCTCTTCCACTGTCCCTGCGTGGTCTCGTACTTCGCGAGCCAGAAGCCCTTCGTAAGCGTGATCTTACGGCGCGGCTCCTCGTCCTTGGACGGATTCCACTCGCCGTCGTTCTGCCCCATCGTGAACACGCCCTTCTCGCACCAGATAAACTCCATCGTCGCGCCGCCAGGGAGCGTGATCGTCTTCGTCTTGTTGGCGGCGACGGACGAGACGCCCGTTTCAGCGGAAGCGGCAGGAACCTTGACCGACGCCTTCTCCGCCTTGTCCTTTGCGCCGAGCATCGCCATCACCGCGTTCCGCTGCGCATCGTTGTTGGAGTCGTAGGCCGCGATTTCCGTGCGCGCGTCGGGCGCGTACTTGCCCGGATTGAGGAACTTGAGGCGCTCCATGCACCACGCCTTCGTCGCGGCGTCGCCCGTCAGCGTCGAAAGAAGCTCAATCAGTTCGCAGCACTCCCCGCGTTCCTCGACCATCTTCGTGATGGTCTTCAGGCGCGCCGCCGCGGGCACCGCGCTTCCCTCCCCGTAGAGCTTGAGCGCCGTATCCACGCCGACGCCGGGCAACGGGACGAACCTGATCTTCTTCAGGACCTCGCGCACTTCGGCGTCGAGGCCGCGCCCCTTGGGCAGGTACACGGTGATCGAGTATTCCAGTCCCATGGAGACCACGACCCCCTGGTAGCAGTTGTCCACGTACAGCCCGTCGGGCGCGGGGAACATGGCGCCGCAGTGATACGCGAAAAAGGTCGATTCGCCGAACTGCACGGCGATGGAGGGAAATCCCTTCATCGCGTCGCGGTAGCGCGAGATGACGTCGAGGTCGACAACCTTCTTCGGCACGCCGATCTGCACCGTGGCGTCTTTGCTCGGCAGTTTGGGAGTCTCGTTCACCACGTAGACCGACGTGCCGTCCCTGAGCGGGATCGACACGGCCGCCGGCGCGAAGAAGTAAGTCGTCACGCCGTTGATCCCCTCCTTCGGATTGAGCTCGTCGGGGACGCGCATCATGTATTTCTCGAACGCGAGCGCGCCCAGCGAAAGCGCTACGGCGGCAACTGCAACCAGAACCTTTTTCATGTCTTTTCTCCTTGATTTAGTCTTTCAGGACAACCTGGCCGTCCTTCATGCCAACAACCTCCGCCGCCTGCCCGTCCGCCGCACCGGCGGGCGGGTTGGCGACGGGCCACAGCTCGTCGCCATTCCAGCGGAACATCACCCTACCCTCGATGACGCGAAGACTTCCCTTCGCGCCCTTCAGGGCGTCGATGGTCTCGTTGGGCGCGTTTTTCTGCATGAGGCGGCGCACCGGCTGTCCAACGAGACCGCGGAACAGCCAGTACCACACGGCGCCCGAGACGATGAACGCCCCGATGAAGATGAGTACGCTCCACATCGGCGGCGCGCCGATGCGCCATGTCGCCCACGCGGCGATCGCGGACACGCCGATCCACGAGACGATCCCCTCCTCGTCGGTGAAGAGGTCGACGACGAAAAGCGTCAGCGCGAGGGCGAGCAGCCACTCCGGGATGAGCCAGCTCATTTGGTGGCCTCTCCCGTCAGCACGGGCGGCAGGGCAGACAGCGGCAGGAACACCTTGGCCGCCGGATCGCTCGTCGCCTGCTTGTACACGTCAAGAGTCTTCTGCGCGATGAGCACCTTCGCCGCCTCTTCGGGACCCAACGTTTCCTTGAGCATCGTGAGGTACGCCTGCTCGCCCTCGGCTACGAGCTTGATCGACTCGCTCGTCGCCTCGGCGCGGAGAATCGCGGCCTTCTTCGCCGCCTCGGCCTCCCGCACCACCGCAAATGCCTTGCCCTCGGCCTCCAGCTTGATCGCCTCGGCGCGGCGCGACGCTTCAAGCTGCTGGAGCATCGCGCCCTGCGTGGCCTCGTCCGCCTTCAGCTCCTGCACCTCCACGCCGGTCAGGTTCACGCCCCAGCGCCGCACGGTTTCGGATACGACGGTGACGACGCTTTCAGAAATGCGCGAACGGGAGGCCAGAACCGTATTCAGCTCGCTCTTGCCGATGAACGACCGAATTTCGCCGAGCACCGCCTCCTTGAGCGACTTGTGCAGCTCGTCCACCTCGTAGACGGCCTTGATTGGGTCGGTGATGCGCCAGCGGTAGACGCAGTCCACGAGGAGCTTCACGTTGTCGTGGGTAAAGCACTCGCGCGTGCCGGTGTCGCAGATCTGTTCTGTGAGTTCTATGAAAATGCCTTCTTTGTTCGACTGGTCGGCCCACACGTTGCGGACATTCCGCAGCTTGTCGAGGCCGGGCAGGAAGAACCTGAGCCCGCTCTGCGCCACGCGCACGGGCTTGCCGAAGCGCTCGACAATCACGCAGTGTCCTTGGGGTATCACTTTTGTAAACATGCTTCTTCTCCTTTTTTTGGTGTTGTTTTTCGGCACAATCCGCCCGATTATTGAGCAGTATAGCAAAATGGATTTTGCTGCGCAAGCACAATGCGGAGAGGAGACGTCGCGCAACCGTCTACACGGATGCGCAACGGACGGTTCGGAGTTTCACTGGTACGCCCCAGGCGGCGGCGATGTGCTCGGAAGAGAGGACGTCCTCCGGACGCCCTTCCGCGACGATCCGCCCGCGTGCGAGGAGGACGACGCGCGTGAAGAAATCCGTGTCAAAGGGTAGCTCGTGCGTTGGGCAAAAGGGTCACCCTTCTGTATATGATTCACTGTATATGCCAAGGCTGCGTTCACGACAGGACGGCCTTCCCCTTGCGCAGAAGCCTGTAGCGCTGCAACGGCGACTTGGGCTTCTTGGGAGCCAACTGGGTCAGACTTGTGGAGTCTGGAGGGTCTGACCCGAATGCCGCTAACTTAAGCGAAAATTGCATCATTTTGTTTGCATTCCACAAAACATCAATGTTAGCGATTGAAATCCCGCATAATCAAGAATTGCCTTAGTTTTCTGGTGAGTGTGAAACGCTTCTTGACGTGATTTCAT
>JAILJX010000105.1 GCA_024694365.1 Kiritimatiellia bacterium | reverse complement strand
CGACTGCGAACTCGCGAGTCATCCCCTTCGGCGCGAATTCGCCGCGGACTGCAAACCAGTCCTCGATCTTCTCCCAGAAACGGTCCATTGCCGTCGGCTCGTAGGCGCGCGGCGCATTTGCCGCGGACTGCGGCTCTGGGGCTGGCGCCACTGCGACCTTCCGGGCGGGAGCAGCCTCTACCTTAGGCTCGGGCTTCGGCTCGACCTTTGGCTCTGGCTTCGGCACTGGCATTGCCTTCGGCTCCGGCTTGGGTTCGGGAAGCATCGACCGAACCTCCTCCTTGAGGTTGTCAAGCTGCGCGATGATTCTCTTGATCTTGAATTCGTCCGTCATTACCTGCCCCCCTTCTTAGTGGATAGAACCGAAAAGACCTGTTAGCAGATGTGGTCGGCGACCTTCTCCGCCCAGGCGCGGTTTCCGGCGCCTTCGGGACGGAACGCGGCGTGCCACGTCTTGTCCGCGAGCGCATAGACTGAGACCTGCGCCCAGATCGAGGAAGTCCAGAGGTTGAGCTTCTCGGCGTTGCGGACCTTGCGCGAGAGGAGCTTCTTGAGTCCGTCGTAGACCGGCTTTCCGAACGCGTCGGAGAACTCCTTGTGGAATTTCGTAGGATGCGTCACCTCGTGCCTGAAGAGCGCCGCGCAGAGTTCCTGGGGACGTTCAGTCGGGAGCGTCATGAAGAGCATGCCGTCGATCCACTCGCGGACCGCCGCGCGCCAGCCTTCGTCATCCTCGACGCCGTAGGCGAGGTTGGCGAGGGGGGCGCCCAGGTCCCCGAAGAGTCGCTTCGCTACAATCCTGTAGAGCGACTCCTTCGAGCCGAAATAGCGGCAGAGGAGAGCCGCGTTGACTCCCGCGCGCCTGCATATCTCCCTCGCCGAGGCGAGCTCGAAGCCCTTCGCGGCGAACTCCGCCTCCGCCGCGGAAAGTATCGCCTCCCGCGTCTGCACGCCGTCCTGCCTGGCCTTTCGGCCCTTCGTTTCGTTCATCGCGCGATTGTCCTTTTTCGTAATCACGCGATTACTTTATCATATTTCGGGAGGCGCTGTCAAGGGGGCGCCGAGAATATCCGGCCGGAGATTCTCCGTCTTCTTCCGGGCGGCGGATTTCCTCCAGGCTTCAATCTTGCGGTGATCTCCGGAGAGAAGCACTTCCGGAACTTTCATGCCGCGGAATTCCGGCGGATGGGTGTACTGGGGGGCCTCTAGCCCGCCGCCCGCCCCGAAACTCTCGCTTGCGGTCGCAGCGGGCCCTCCGCCCAAAACGCCGGGAAGGAGCCTCACGATCGCATCGACCATCGAGGCGGCGGCGAGTTCGCCGCCTGTCATCACGAAATCGCCTACGGAATAGAGGTCTGTCGCGAGAGACTCTATTCTCGCGTCGAAACCCTCGTAGTGTCCGCACATGAAGACTATGCGTCCGTCCGTCCCGGAGAGCTCCTCGGCGTCGCGCTGGGCGAATCGTTTCCCGGCGGGAGATGTCATGACGACCCTGGCGGCGGGTCCCCTGCTTTCGACCGCCGCAAACCACGGCGCGCACTTCATGAGCATCCCGGGTCCGCCCCCGTAAGGCTTGTCGTCGACCTTGCGCCAGCGTCCCTCGCCGAACTCCCGCAGATCCACGATGTTTATGCGGCAGGCGCCCTTCTTCACCGCGCGGGCGACGATGCTCTCTTCGAGGAATCCGCGGAACATCTGCGGCTGGACGCTTATTATGTCTATCTCGAGCATCGTCCCATCCTTGCCGGCCGGATCAGCGTTTGCGGCGTATCCTTGCCGTTATGCGAGAAGCGCCGAGGTTTTTGAGTCCGAGAGCTAGCAGGAACTTGCCGAACAGATGCCTGCATTCGCTTTTGACCTCCACGATTTCGATGCCCTCAGCTTCACAAAGCGCGCGGAAGTCCTTCAGCGTGATGCAATGGATGTTGGGGGTGTCGTACCACTGGAAAGGAAGCGCCTTGGAGACGGGAAGGCGTCCGGCAAGGCCGAGGGTGAGCCTGATGCGATAGTTCGCGAAGTTCGGGAACGTCACGATCGCCTCGTCGGCTATCCTCAGGGCCTCTGCCAGAAGTCCGCGCGGATTCTTCACCTCCTGGAGCGTGTCGGAGCATACCGCTATGTCGTAATGGCGGTCCGGGATCATGCCTAGACCTTCGTCGGCATCCAGCCAGAAGCAGTTGTTGCCGTCCGCCACAGCCTCCTTGAACCTGTCGATGTCGATATCCACACCATCGGCAGCGGACACCTTCTTCGTCTGCCTTAGGACATTGAGGAGCGTTCCGTCGCCGCAGCCGATATCCACGACGCGCGCGCCTTCGCGGACCATGTCCACGACATGCCTGTAGTGGCGCATCTGCCACTTCATGACTTTCGGCTTGCGGTCGCCGAGGAATCCTCCCATGAGCCCGGAGAGGTCGTCGATGTCGGTCAGGAACGAATCGTGGCCGGTGCCAGCCTCGAGATGGCAGTAGGTGACGTCTTTCCCGGTCGCGAGAAGCGCGGACGCAATCTCCTTCGATTGCCACTCGGTGAAAAGGATGTCGTTCTGGTACGATGCGACGAGAACCTTGCCCTTGATGCGCCCGCAAGCCTTCTCGAGCGAACCGAAGCGCTCGCCGGCGTCGAAAAGATCCATCGAACGCGTTATGTGCAGGTAGCTGTTCGCGTCGAACCTGTTCACGAACTTCTTGGCCTGGTATTCGAGATAGCTTTCTATCTGAAACTCCGTCTTGAACGCGTCGGCGCGCCTGCGGCGCTCTTCCGGGGGGGCTTCGACGAAATTCTTCTGGAGATCCCTGTGGAATTTCGCCTGGAGGAGATCGCGCGAAAGATATGTTATGTGGGCGATCTGGCGGGCGGCGGCAAGACCAGTAGAAGGCCCCTTCCCGTCGCCTGTCCCGTAATAGTCGCCTCCTTGCCAGCGAGGATCCTCCACAATGGATGCCCGGCCTACGACATCGAAAGCCAAAGCCTGGGTGTTCAGCGAGGCGGACGAGGCGATTATGCATACGCGGTCCATGTCGTCGGGAAACCTTGTCGCCCAATCCATGACCTGCAGCCCGCCGTAGCTGCCGCCTATGAGAGCGGCAAGGTGCTTCACGCCGAGATCCCTCAAGAGCATGCGGAAGACGTCGACCGTGTCGGAGAACGTATGCTTCGGGAATGCTCCGCCGTAGGGCTTGCCGGTATCCGGGTTTATGGACATCGGACCGGTCGTCCCGCTGCATCCGCCGAGCACGTTCGCGCAGATGACATGCCATTTGTTCGTGTCTATGGCGCGGCCCGGGCCGATCATCTCCTCCCACCATCCGCTCGGCTTCGTCTCGCCGGGTTTCATGCCGGCGACATGGGCATCGCCGGTAAGGGCGTGGCATATGTATATGACGTTGCCGTCGCGCATGGGCGCGCCGCACGACTCGTAGCGCACGGATATTTTCTTAAGGACCCCGCCGGACTCGAGCCTGTATCCGCCCTCGGGCAGTTTCAGCTCGAGGTCGTGCGGTTCGACGACTCCAACACCTTGACTGTTTTCCAAATCTTCCAGACCTTCCCGGCTCTCAATAGCCGCAATCCATTATCGACTTCTCGAATCCGAATACGGACGCTATGAGCGCCGCCCTTATCCACATCCCGTTTCTCATCTGCCTCCAGTACATCGCGCGCGGATCGTGGTCGCAGCATGTCGCGATTTCGTCGCGGCGGGGCAGCGGATGCATTATTATGCCGTCCTTGCCGAGCAGAGCGAGCTCTTCGGCGCCGAATTTGAAACGCGAAGTGTCGATTTTCGCCGAAGCGCCCTTGGACTCGTCCCATTCGTCCTGTATCCGCGTCATGTACACGGCATCGGCTATCTTCACGGCGGACTTGAGATCGTCGGCGACTTCGAACTCCACGCCCTTCTTTGCGAGCACCATCACCACATCGGCGGGGACCTGCAGCTCCTGGGGAGCGACGAATATCTGCTTCACCCCCTTGAAATTGGTAAGCAGGTACGAAAGAGACCTGACCGTTCGCCCGCGCATCAGATCGCCGCAGAAGACGACGGTCCTTCCGTCGAGGCCGCCTTTTGTCTCGAAAGACCTCACGAGCGTGTAGATGTCGAGGAGGGCCTGGGTGGGGTGCTGGTCTTTCCCGGAACCGGCGTTCAGTATCGGAATCGGACGCTCGCTGTTGGAAAGCTCCCAAGCCATCTTCTCGGCAAGGCCCTGCTCCGGCGAGCGCATTATGATCATGTCGAAATACGAGGAGAACGTCCTCACCGAGTCTTCGTGGCTCTCCCCCTTGAATTCGGAGCTCGTCGCAGCGTCGCGGACCGATCCTGTGGTGAGGCCGAGTATCTGGCATGCGGCGAGATGGGAGAGGAACGTGCGCGACGACGGCTGGGAGAAATACAGCATCGCGCGCTTGTGGGCGAGGACGTTCTTCAGGTAAAGCGCGCCTTCCTTGGATTTGTTGATGAACCTGATGCGGTTGGCCAAGGCGCACAATCTCTCGAGGAGCGCGCGGTCGAACTGCTGGGCGAAGAGCGTGTGGTATGGCATGCCGTCGCCTTCCTCCCGCTCCAAATAAGGCTTTTTCGCCTCGAGCGCCAGACCCGAGAACGCTTCCCAACCGATTTCAGTCAACTTTGCCATGTCGTACACCTCCCTCTGTTGGATGGATATTATACCATATCGGGCCGCCGTTCCGCAAACGGACGAGCAAAGAACGTTGCGGTGCCGCTTCCCCGCATCGGCCCAAATGTGGTATAATTGAAGCATGACGACATCATGCGCAATGATTCTGGCGGTATCTTTCCTGCCGTTCTTCGAGGCGAAGAACGAAGCGGCCGGCAACATAGCCGACCCTGCCGGCGTACGCACCCGGACCGCCGAAGCGGTGAGGCCGGATTTGACCGCAAGGGAGAAATGTCCCGCATGCGCAGGCAAGGGCCGCATAAAGCTCATAGAGCCGGAGCTCGGGCAGTACAACGGGCGCATAGGCGCAAGGGCGAGAAAAACGGCGGAATGCCCGCTGTGCAGGGGCGCCGGACGCCTCGCCGCGTTCACGGATCCGGACGCCCTGGCGCTTCAAGTCGCGAAAGACAGGGAAACATTCGAGGCGACGCATCTTTCGAGGGGAGAAATCCCCGTCGGCGAGGCGTTTCTGCCGCGCGAGACGTACGACAGGCTCGCAACGGACAAGGACAAGGAGATCCTGAAACTCGTGAAAGAGGCCTACGGAGAGCCATGCGCCAAGTGCAACTGGACCGGCATCGAGCCTTGCCGCAAATGCGGCGGCAAAGGAGTCGTGAAATGCACCGGGAGCGACTGCAAAAACGGCTGGACGGTGACAAAGACCAGCACGAGCTGCACTAAATCGCGCTCTGGCGGCAACTCGCTTTCGCTCTCTGGATCGCGCCGCCAGTCGGGAGGCTCGCGCGTTTCGCGCAAAGAAGAACGGATATCCGTAAGCGTATGCCCCGATTGCGGCGGCGCGGCGCTCGTAAAATGCGGCGAATGCGGCGGACGCCGCGCCATACCGTGCAGAAAATGCAACGGCACCGGCGTCAAACGGACCCGAAGCGCTCTTCGATGAAGTCCCTGTAGGGCTTTAGAATCTCCTCCGTGATGCTGAGCGGTATGCGCTTGCGGGCATCCTCGAAGTCGGCAAGCGTCACTACAGGATCGGAATCGTCGCGTATCGAGCGCGCCAGCGCTGCACGCTTCGCGGCGGAGACGACCGCAGCCATGTCGGATCCCGACGCATTCTCCATCGCAGAGGCGAGATCGCCGAGGCTTACGTCATCCGCAAGACGCGCTCCGCGGATATTGAGCTCTAGAATCTTCTCGCGCGCGGCCTTGTCCGGAGGGCCGATGTACACCTTCTCGTCGAACCGGCCGGTGCGGAAAACCGCCTCGTCGATCTCCCACGGCTTGTTTGTGGCGCCCAGGACGAGCAGCAGGTTCTTCGAGTCCTTGAATCCGCCGAGATCGGACAGGAACTGCGTCACCACCCGGTTGTCCGCGGCATGGGAGTTCTCGGTCCGCTTCGGAAGAAGCGACTCTATTTCGTCCAGGAACACGACCGCGACAGGCATCGACTTCGCGGCATTCATCAGCTGAGACAGGCGCTGCTCCGATTCGCCGTACCACTTAGACCTGAGATCGGCCCCGGAGGCATAGAAAAACGGCGCGTCGAGAGCCCCCGCTATGGCCTTGCCCAACATGGTCTTTCCGGTTCCGGGAGGTCCGAAGAGAAGCACTCCGCCGCCTGGAGCGAGCCCGAGAGAGCGGGCCTTTTCGGGCGCCTTCATAGGCAGGATCACCATCTCGTCGATGACCCGCTTCGCTTCCTCCATGCCGGCGATGTCGTCGAAGGTGACGTCCGGTTTTTCTGAGACAAGCCACTCCCCTCCGTCCGCAGGCGCCTCGCCGGAAGCTACGGATCCGTTCCTCGCGGGCGAGCCGTTCTTGCGTCCCTCAAGTTTCTTTGCGAGGTCCCTCCATGACGCCGCTTCTTTAGCATAGGCGGCGGAAACGAGCCCTGCTGTGCGCGATGCGAGTATTTCGGCGCAGTCGGCGGCGCCTGACGCGGCTTTCGCGGCCTCCGTGAAATTCCTTGCCTTGACCGCCGCAGCGCAAGCCGTCTCGAAATCCCGTTTTTTGTCGTTCATCGATTGCATATAAACCCCCGTTCAGAATTGCATGTTCAAAATAGGAATGGCCCTGTTTTTCCAGAAGCCCGATCGGTCAATCATATTGAAGAGGCCTATCTGCACGACTTTTGACGTTGCAGGAGCTTGGTTGACCATCCCGATCTGCAATCCATACGCCGCCTTCCTGGCGTAATTCACAAACAATGCGCATTGCACGCCGTACAGTTCGTCGCAAACAGAGAACATTCCGAAGCCAATTCCGTATAATTTTCCGGTCTCGTCGAGAACGCCCGCGCCGGTCACGCCATATACCGAGCGGGAGCTGCCTGCAAAAAGCGAGAGGTTGAGTCCGCAGACATCCAGGTCCTTCGGCGATGGCAGGGCAAAAGCATCGGCGACGCCGAGGCGGAACGGTGTTACTCGCATTTCCGCGCCGACGGAATCCGCACGCGAACCGTTCGCCCACGATGTCGCTGAAGACCGATCGTAGATGGTGACGGGTCTGTCGACGGGTTGGGTTATGGCTGGCTTGTCGTCGACAGGCTTGATGACGACAGGCTTGATGACGACAGGTTTGATGACGACAGGCTTGGCGTCGGGCGGCACGGCTGGACCAGGCGCCGGCAGAAGTGATTTTCCGCAAAACTTGCATGCATTGGCGTCCGGACCCAATTCGCGACTGCACTTCGGGCATCTCACGGCAAAAAGAACTTGCGCCAACAATCCCGCAATCAAGAAAACTATGTATTTTCGGATCATGATTCCTCCCGTTCATTGCTTGCTGATCTTCGCCCCGCAGTCCGGGCACAGACCGTCCGCCCTGCATCTTCCGTAAATGTTTTTGGTGCATTTGCCGCAGAAGCAGACAGGATCGAGGTCGACAATGAAATCCTGATGCATGCGTTCCATTTTCACCCCGAACCGTTTCTCGTATCTTATTCCTGTCTTCTTGTCGAAGTACGAGACGTCGAACTGATACGTCCTCCCGATAACGGACTCTCCGGCGGGGACATAGGGGCGGATTGTGGTTTCCGTTGTTTTGCCGTTCTCCGCAAGCCCTGCCTCTATCGTCCCCACCACGTTCTTTCCGTTTACGCGGGGTCTGATGCGTATGGTCGGACCGATCTGGACAGGAGTCGCCGGCTTTTCGGGCGCAGACGCATCCGAAACTCTCCGCTTCGCATCCGTCGATTTGCGGCTTCCGTCGTCCTTCGCTTTCGCGGGAGTGTTTTTCAAGGCCTCGGCAGCCATCTCGAAGGTCAAGTCCGCCTGCATGAATTTGCTGCGCGAGTCTTTCCATTCTTCGCGCCTGAAAGCCTGCTCTCCATCCTTCATCAACATTTCGGCACGTTGCCATTCGTCGGATGCAAGCCGGCCGGCACCCGCAAATTCCGCAGCTGCACGACTGTCGCACGCAGACGCCCTCGCCGATGAAGCCATTCGTTTTTCGATCCGGTCGGTTTCGCGTTCCCTCAGCACGATCAGCGTCAACAGCGCCGCCGAAGCCAAGACGACGGCAAACAGAAGAATGTAAAGCCCTCTTTTCGGATCGCTCGGCGGCGGTGCAGGTCTGGCAGCCGGAAGGCGCGGCGGGAGCGGAGCATAGCGAGATTCTGCAGGATGCGTGCGGCGGGGGAGCGGCGGCTTTTCCGGCGCCTGCTGCCGGCGGGCCCTCTCCAATACCGCTTTGCACGATCCTGGACGGGAGGAGGCCTTCTTCGATAGCCCAGCCATGACACGCTCGCCTAGGGCGAAATCCCGGCTCAACGGCTCAGGCTTTTCGTTCACTATCTGATACTCTATGTTTCCGCGGCAGAAAGGAGGCCTCCCCGAAAGGCATTCATACGCCAATGCCGCAAAACTGTATACATCCTGGGACGGGTCGGGAAGAGCGCCGCGCAACTGTTCGGGAGACATGTAGGAAAGCGTTCCGGACGAAAGCTTGCCCGTGACCCGTGTCATCGTCTCGCGCATCTCGCGCGCAATGCCGAAGTCCAGGACGTACGGAGTGCCGTCGCGTCCGACCATGACATTCCCGGGCTTGACGTCGCGGTGCACGACACCTTTCGAATGTGCATAATCGAGAGCTTCGGCGACGGGACCGAGTATTCGTTCGCTCTCCTGTTCGGAAAGTTTCCCTTTTTCGGCCAGGATGTCCCCCAAGGACCTCCCGTCGACATAATCCATCACCAGGAATGGATTTCCGCCCGAGCCATCCTCCTCGAACGCCCTTACCTGGACTATGTTAGGATGGACGAGCTTCATCGCGACAAGAGCCTCCCGCTTGACCTGGGCGTAGGCTCTTTTGTCCGCAACCAACACCGACGGGAGCGTCTTCACCGCGAAGCGTTTGCCGTCCAGCTTCAAGTCCTCGACAAGCCAGACCGACCCCATTCCGCCCCGTCCCAGGGGCTTGACGACCCGATACCTTCCGGCGAAGATGGATTTCCCTCCGCAGGAAACGGTCTCGCAATCATTTATGGCGTCGGCATGCATGTCTGACAGGCCGCGTCTACAGCTCCTTCTCCAGATCGGCTGCGGACGGCGCGCCGGCTATTTTGCCGGCAACCTCCTCCTGCAGATTCTTCTCGAGATCCTCCATCGAGGGTATGTGGTCCTGGAGGGCCGACTTCGAGCCTTCGACCTCTTTTCCGTACATCTGCGCCCAGAACTTGTCCGTGTCGCCGGCCTCCGCAAGGAGATCCCCCGCCTCGTCGAACACGTCTTCGACCATGTCGACGTTGATGTTCGTGACCTTGTTCACCATCCCGAGAGCCTTGGCGAAGTCGGCATCGGTTCCTGCGGTCTCGAGTTTCATCAGAACCTGCTTGAAGACCCACTTCTTCTGCTCGAGCTTGGTGATCAGAACCTGCGCGGCACGGTATGAGGTGAGCGCGCGCTGAGCAGCAGCCTGGCGCCCCTCCTTGGCCGCGTCCTTGGCGCGCTGCCAATCGGCCTCGGCCTCTTTCTCCATGCGCTTTATGCGCTCGTCCGTCTCATCTACCGCACCTTCGGCCCGGCGCAGGGCATGGCGTTTCTCGCGGCGCGCCTCGCGCTCCTTCTCCTTGGCCGTCTTGAAAAACAGAAATCCCATATCGTTTCTCCTTAGTTTGTTTTACCGTTTCATTCAAACACTCCAGAGCCCTTCTCCGTCTCGCCGAACCCGGGGAACGGATCGTCGGACTGCCTGGACGCCGCCTCGGGGGCCGGATCGGCCAACGCAGATTCTTCGAATCCGTCCAGGATGGCTGCGAATTCGGCGGAATCGTTGGCCACGCGGCGCTTGCCCGCCTTTTCCAGATCGTTCATCGCGTCGGTTACGTCTTCGGCGTCTTCCGCCGCCCCCTCTATGTCGTCCGTAAGCCTGTCTATCTCCTTCTCCGAGACCTTTCTCAGGCCCATCGCCGTAAGCTCGAGCGTGCGCCCGCGGACCGTCGTGAGGACCCTCTCGTTTTCGAAATATACCGAGAGCTGCCTTTCCAGGCTTTTGTACTCGGAGACCATCCCCTTGAGCTCCAGCTCCAGTATCTTCTTTCTCACCGGCGCCGCCGCCATGTACACCTTCTTTTTCGCGGCGATCTCGCCGTACAGCTTTTCGCTGCGCGCAACCAACGGCTCGCGACGCGCCCGGTTCACCTCAAGCTGGGCGTCCAGGGCCTTTATCGCCTCTTCCGGATTCCTCACACCGCGTATCCGGTCCGCCAGCGCCGCCGCGCCCTTGCCGAGCGACACGGCAAAGTCGGCCACCTTGCCAAGCACCGAGCGGCCCGCCTGGGGCGTCATCTCCTTCTTGGCCCGCTCGCGTATCTCGCTCTCCGGTGCGGCCGGAGCTTCGTTCTTCTCTTCCATCTCCATATCCTCCTTTGTTTTCCATCCGTGTTCGGGACAACGGCAATTGCCCGAATGCCAATGAAGCGCGCAAAACGCCGCACGGCATCCATCGGCCTTGCAGCGTCCGGCGATCGCCCACCGGTTCGGCAGCGACCGCCCGCAAATGCAGCAAACCTCCATATCGTCTCTTCCGGCGTTCATGCCAACGTCCCCGTTTCAAGATATGTGCGTAACCCTGAAAGGGAGCACGGCGAACGTCTCCCCGTCGATCGAGACTGACGATCCCAGCGAAAGCGGACGCCCGCCGACAAGCCATCTGCCGCCGTCCCACGCCATGCTGGAGCCGTCCTCAAGAGGTATCTCGCGCCAAACGGCGAAGGTTCTCTGCCTGGCGCCGTCGCGACGGTCCATGACGAGCCCCGCAGGCCTTCCGTACGTATCGCAGAAAAGGCGATAGGAGAGTCTCAGCTCCGCTCTCCCGTGGCCGATCGAGACTTCCGTGTCTTTGCCCGGGACGAGTCTCGCGCTTCCTCCCGGAGGGAGCGCGTTCCCGTTCACGAACGTTCCGCTCATGGACGGCTTGTCCACTCCGTCGAACACCCTGCAGTCGCGGTTGGTCGCCTCTATCCGGAAATGGCGGCGGGATATGGCGCGGCTGTCGATGTTCGGATCGAGATGCCCGTCTGCAGCGCATATGCGCAGGGGTATCGTGCAGCCATCATGGCGCCCGAACGTGAGGAGCCTGTCCGACACAAGCTGAATGACGCGGTCGCCGCTTGTCAGAGTGAGCCTGCCCGGACCCTTCCTGAGCTCTATCGCGAGCTGCCGGAACGCCGAATTCTCCGTTTGATACCTCGCCGTGACCCGTGCCTGCTTTTGGGCGTCTCCGTCGATATGCAGATGTATCGTCGCGTCGCCCGCGCGATCGGCCGTCTGATTCACGACAATCGGCGCAGCCGCCTGCGAGGACACCGGATCGTCCACCACAAGGCTCAGAACCGAGGTATGCACCTCGACGTCCCCTTCGGAATCGGCCTTCACGATGACGTCAAGCTCCACATGCGCAGATCCTGCCGTGCGAGGCTCGACCTCCAGCGCTTCGATGTGAGGCGACATTCCCGGGCGCCCCGCGCCGCATCCGCGCCGGGCAAGCACCTCGTCGCCGTGGCGCAGGACGAATTCCACGGATTCGTACAGATCGGTCTTGGCCCGGAAGCGTATCATCACCAGCGACCGGCGGCCGACCTGCATCGCCTCGGGCAATGCCGCGCTCAACTCGAACGGACCCGCCGGCGCGGGGGTGGGGGCTTCGGTCTTGGGCGACCCCGCCTCGGGCAGCCGCGTCCTGCACTGCTCGCAGAACACGGCGCCGGGCGAAACCGCCGCATGGCAAGTCGGACATCTCAGGCCTTCTGTCGCCATAGGAAAGAATCCTCCGGTCAGTGCTGCATGTTCGTCACAGGCGCCGGAGGCACCACCGTCGTCTGGCGCTCTACAGCCGTGCCGGCGAGCGAGAAAAGGCGATCCTCGAGTTTCTCGTCATGCGCGAGGCGCTCGGCATCCATCTTCCTGCGCTCCTCCAGGGCGGCGGCCGCAGCCTTCCCCCCCGCTTCGGCCATCCGCGCCACTGCATCCGCCGCAGCGGCAGATTCCCCCGCCTTGAGAGCAAGAATCTGTTCCGGCGTCATTGCGGACTCCCTGTCCATCTTGAGTTTTGCGAGTTCGTGCTCGAGAAACGCCTGCCTGGCAGCAGGATCGTCGGAAGCCATCGCCGCAAGCTCCATCCCGCTCTTCCCGGCCACAATCTCGCCCCTTTCGCGAAGCGCGGCATTCTTGATCTTCTCCTTCTTGCTGCGCAGATCGAGATACCTGTCCTGCTCCCACAGCTCCCTGTCGATGCGGATGCGCTCTATTTCATCGTCAAGCTTCGCCTGCTTCACCTTTTCGCCCGAAACGGCAGTGTCGAGCTGCGCATCCTTCAGCCGCTCGGACCGCTCCACCGCCGCAACCCGCGCCTTGTTCTCGGCGTCTTTGACGAGCTGTTCGCGGTTGTAGTCCTTGAGCGTCAGGTCCAGCTCCAGCCTGTGGGCCAGGCCTGTCATCGCCTGCGCATGCTCCTCGAGTTCGCGGGCGGCGGCCTGTTTGGCCTCAGCCGCCGAGACGGCTCCCTGGGACGCAAGCTCCGCAATCTTGAGCTCACGGTCCCGGTCGAGATCGGAAAGCTGCTTCTCCTGCGCGAGCTGCTCGAGATACTCCTTCAACTCCTGCTCGCGCTTGGCGTCGCGCTTGCCGGATTCCGCCTCCTGCTCCGCCTCCGCCGCAAGAACCTCGAGCTTCGCCTTGCCGAACTCCACGAGCCTGCGGGCCTTCTCGAGCTCGCCGTACTTCGCGCGCATGTCCTCGTACGCCGGACCGTAGAACTCCACTGCGCCCGCACGGATGATTTCAAGCCCCCACCCCTCCAGATTGGCGCGGAGCGCGCGGCATATGGCCTCCTCGAAACGTTCGCGCCTGGCGGGATCCTTGACGAGATCCTCGACCGTAGACTGCAGGCACAGGTCGCGCACCGCGGACAGGGCGTTCGCGTAAAGTATCGAGCAGATGTCGGTCATCGTGACCGACCTCGCCTCCTTCATGACGTTGGCGATGAATTGTCCGGACTTCCCGGGGATGTACTTGAGCGTTATTTCCGCAACGCACCCGATTTCCATCTCCTCTGCCGTGCGCAGCGGCGCGGACCCCACGGCATCCGTCCCGGAGCCCCCGCCCGTGAAATCGACGCGGAACACGCACTCGCCGGAATCTATCATCACAGCCGAGCGGGGAGGAGGGTTCCCGAACCAGTTCAGAAACCGCAGCGTTCCGAGCGGCTGGTGGCGGCCGGGACCGAGCTCTTTCTCCGCCTTGCCGTTTTCAAGAAGTATGGCCGTCGTGCCCTCCTGCACGAGAAGACCGCTCTTCTTCAGGAAGCTGACGTCGTCCAGCTCGAACCTGCGGGCGAATTCGCCCGGCTTCCTCGCCCATACGCCGCCAGCCAGGTCGATCCTGTCCTCCGGGAACAGCCTGTGGTTGCACCCCGAACAGAATTTCGCGTCGTTCGCCACCCACTTGCCGCACTGCGGACATTTCGTCCATCCCGATGGCGCACCGTGACCGCACTTCGGACAGAACCGCGCCCGCTTTGAAACCTTGCTGCCGCATTCAGGGCAGATGTCGCTGAAAAGTCCCATGATGTTTTCTCCTTTCGTTTAAGCCTTGGTGTTCTTGACGGAATGTTTCGGACATGTTCTGACGCCAAGCCGATTCCAGCAGTCGAAACATATAGCCTCTCCGCACCCTTCTGCGGTGCAGGTCTGCTTGAGCGACGAAGTCGACTTGTAGTAGGTTCCGCATACGCTGCATGTTCCGCCGCCTGCCGCAGCGCGACTGCGCATCAGGTACGCATCAAGATCGGCACGGCTGACGCGATAGAGCTTTCCGAGACGGACCGCCGGCAGCTCTCCGCTCCTTACCAGCCGGTATATCAGCTGGTATGTAACCCCGAGGAAGTCCGCCACTTCCTCCAGGCTTAGAAATTCTTTCTTATCATCTCCCATAGCGACACTCCTTTTTAGCTTTTGATGATGCTATTTTATCATTTATTATTTTTAGTGTCAATGGGCTCGTTTATTTTTATTTGTTTACATTTGCTTACACTTGTCACAGGATGCGGGGTGGGTATTCCTGTATGCCAATGCCGCGCCCCATCTTCCAGTTTGGCGTATATTATATCAAATCGAGACGCATATTGCACGCGGTTGCGCAAAAAAAGAGCCGCGGCGAACCGCGGCTCCCTTTTCGCTGTTGAAGCGGGACTTACTTGACCTCGACTTCAGCGCCGGCCTTCTTGAGCTGCTCGGCAATCTTCTCGGCTTCGTCCTTGGCGATGGCTTCCTTGACCTTCTTGGGAGCGCCGTCGACCATGTCCTTCGCGTCCTTGAGGCCGAGGCCCGTGATCGCGCGGATTTCCTTGATGACCGCGATCTTGTTCGCACCGGCGGCCTTGAGGATGACGTCGAACTCGGTCTTCTCTTCCGCGGGAGCTGCTCCGGCGGCGGGACCGGCGACTGCGACAGCGGCGGCGGCGGAAACGCCCCACGCCTCTTCGAGGGCCTTGACGAGCTCGTTGATCTCGAGGACGGTCTTGCCCGAGAGTTCCTTGATGATTTCTTCGTTTGTCATTTTCTTTGTTCCTTTTTAGTTCAACCTTCGGCGTGTTTCATCCGAAGGAAATTTCTTGTTTACGCCTGGG
>JAILJX010000086.1 GCA_024694365.1 Kiritimatiellia bacterium | reverse complement strand
CTGCGCGCAGGCGAACCGAAAATTCATCTTCGGAACCGAACAACCGTACTGAACAGCATGCTTTTGCAGAACTAATCGATGCCGACCATCACGAACCCACGATTACCTCTGCAGAAGTACGTTTACTTTTGCGAGCGGCACCCCATTTTTTTCGTGAGCCACCGAGCACCTGCGGTGCCTTGCGCGATTTTGCCTGTTTTAAGGCAACAGAAGCCATACGCCACGCAGATGGACTTCCTGTCAAAGGTGTGGGACGGCAGCAAAGGCGCGTTAGGCTACAATCTCGGCTACTCGAGTCTTTGTTTACAAGGGTGTCGTCTTTTTGCTGTCAGAAAAAATGGGGGATATCCAGCCTCAACCAGGCTCCGCCCCGGAGCCGCCATTCTTTGGCGCGGCGAAAATTTCCGCGAATTCGGTATATGCACACAGCCTCGCCATATGGTATAATACGCGCACATCAAACAACCTACATCGGAGACGACCATGACCAAGATACTTGTCAAAGTCCCTCTCCCCTGCAGTGCTGCTCGATTGGAGAACGCCCTGCTCAAGGCTGCACACAATGGACATTGGCACGACGCACAGGTGAGACTGGACGAGGAAAACAACATTATAGTCGCGCATCCCTGCGATGACGAATGAGCCTTCGCGAGCCGGCGGAATATGGTACAATATCAGCCATGAGCGAAAAGACAAAAGCCGTTGTGGTGCTGAGCGGCGGACAGGACAGCGCCATATGCCTCAAAATGGCGTGCAACAGGCACGGAGCCTCCGCTGTCGCCGCGATAACGTTCAATTACGGCCAGCGCCACAGCATCGAGACGAAATTCGCGCGCCTGCTCGCCAGGCGCTTCGGCGTGAAAAACCACAAGACCGTCAAGCTCGACTTCTACAGGCATTTGACGACAAACGCCCTTCTCGACAAATCGATTCCGATAAGACGCGGCAAAAACGACACGTGCCCGACGACCGTCGTCGAAGGACGCAACGCCATCTTCCTCCTCTCCGCAGGGGTCTGGGCGAAAGCCTTGGGAGCAAAAGAAATATGGACAGGCGTCTCCGAGGCGGACTACTCCGGTTACCCCGACTGCCGCGCCGCTTTCATCCGTGCGCAGGAAAAAACAATGCGCCTTGCGATGGAGTGGCCGTTCAAGATAGTAACCCCCTTCATGCACAAAACGAAGGCGCAAGAGTGGGCTATCGCAGACCGCCTCGGAATCCTCGAACTCGTCGAGAACGGAACCGTCACATGCTACAACGGCATACCAGGAAAAGGCTGCGGAAAGTGCCCAGCCTGCATTCTCCGCGCGAAAGGTCTCGCCGAGTACATGAAGAATCGCGGATGAATCAGCGGTTCACCATACAGGAACCGCTCTTCGCCACGATCCCGTGCATGAGAGCTATCGCGACGCCGTAGTTCACGACGGGAATCCCCGCCTCTTTGCAGCGCGTTATCCTGGACATGACGGCGCGGCGCGTCAGCATGCAACCGCCGCAATGCACAACGAGCTTCGGCTTCGGCTCGTTTTCAAGCGGAAAATCACCGCCGGAAGAGAACCTGAAATCAATCTTCTTGCCCGTGAACTTGCGTATCCATGCCGGGAGCTTTACGGTTCCTATGTCGCCGCACTGGCGATGGTGGGTGCAGCCCTCGGAAACGAGAACCACATCTCCGTCGGAAAGGGTCTTGAGCGCCTTCGCCCCCTCGCAGAGAACGGCAAGATCGCCTTTCTGCCGTGCGAAAACTATCGAAAACGACGTAAGCGGAATGTCCTTCGGCGTCACCGCGTCGACCTCCGCGAAAGCCTGTGAATCAGTTATGACAAAACGGATGTTCCTATTCCCGATGCGAGCGATGAGGCCCGCAAGCTCTCCCGGCTGGCAGACCAGCGCCGCGGCGCCGTTTTCGATGAGTTCGCGTATGACCTGCTGCTGTGGAAGGATGAGCCTGCCCTTTGGAGCCGAAGCGTCTATGGGACAGACGCAGACTGCTATGTCACCGGGCGAGACAAGGTCCGCCACAAGAGGCGCGGGAGGATCAGCGGGCGCGAGAGAGGCAAGGCGCTCGCGCAGGGCAACGATCGATTTCGGATCGTCGAGCGATGTGTACAGCACGTTGGGGCCGTTGAAGTCGGCCGAATCCCCGGTCCCTTCTTCCCCGGCCCGGCGAGGCAGATCCGATTTGGTTCGGACGACCAGATAAGGAAGCTTCTTTCCCTTGAGCTTGGCGACAAGTTCGACCTCCGGAGCCGACGGGTCGGCGTCAGCCGGTATGGCAACAATGGCGATATCCGTCAGATCCAATACTTGAAAAGAACGCCTTACACGCTCTTCGCCAAGCCGTCCCGTATCGTCCAGCCCCGCAGTGTCCGTCACCAGACACGGGCCGAGCGGCAGTATCTCCATAGTCTTGGAGACCGGATCCGTCGTCGTTCCGGGGACATCCGAAACGATTGCGACCTCCTGTCCGGTGAGGGCGTTCACAAGGGACGATTTCCCGGCGTTGCGGCGGCCGAAAAGCGAAATCCTGACCCTGTTCGCGACAGGCGTCGCGGCTAGGCCCGAGACAGTCATTTCGGCTCCCACCCGTTCCATGCGTTCATGGCCCTGTCGGGCCCCTGCGAAAGAACCGACTCCGACGCCTCCACCGCGGCTGCGACGACCTTGTCCATCGTCGCGCGGGTCTTCGGGTCGAACTTTCCGAGCACGTGCGCGACGACGTCGGACCGGTCCTTGCCCACGCCAAGCTTCAGCCTCGTGAAAGACTGCGTGCCCAAGCGCTCGATTATGTTCCTCACTCCGTTGTGGCCGCCGCACGAGCCGCCCTTCTTGACGCGGATCCTCCCTGCGGGAAGATCGATGTCGTCCTGGATCACGAGGAGATCGGCCGCCGTCGCATTGTTGTACTTTACCGCAGGCGCGACGGACTCTCCCGAAAGGTTCATGAAAGTCTGGGGCTTTACGAGAAGAACCTGCCCTCCTGCGAAAGTCCCCTTTGCAAGAAGGGCGTTGAAAGCCTTCTTCAGCTCCCAGGAGGCGCCGATTTTCGCAGCTATCGCATCCACCGCCTCAAAGCCGACGGAGTGCGGAGTATTTGCATACTGCGCACCCGGGTTTCCGAGGCCGACGACGATCTTCATCACTCGTGGTTGAAGAGATCGTTGACGCTCTCGTCGCAGTGTATGCGTTTGATGGCTTCGCCGATGAGAGGAGCGACGGACAGCTGGGTAAGCTTGAAAGGAAGCTTTGCGGGATCGAATCCCGGACGCAGCGGAATGGAGTCCGTCACGACGAGCTCGTCAAGCTGCGTCTCGTTCATGAGGCGCTCCTCTCCCTTCGCGGTAAGGGGGAAGTGCGAGACGAACGCATGCACGCTTCTCGCGCCGTGCTCTCGGCAGAGTTTGGCCGCGGCGCTGAGCGTTCCTCCGGTGGCCGTCATGTCGTCTATCATTATGACATCGCAGTCCTTTACGTCGCCTACGACGCTGAACGCATCCACAGTCGAGTCGCCGGTGCGCTGCTTGGCGACGATGGCGAGTCCGCACGCAAGCTTGCGGCTGTAGCCGTAAGCCGTCTTGGCGCCGCCCGTGTCGGGTGCGACAACGATCGGATTAGACCAATGCTGATCGCGGATGTACTTGAGAATCACCGGCTCGGCGTGGAGATGGTCGAGGGGTATGTTGAAAAATCCCTGGATCTGGTTGGCGTGCAGGTCCATGGTGAGAACCCTGTCGGCCCCGGCAGTCGTCAAAAGGTTCGCTATGAGACGAGCCGTGATCGGCACGCGCGGCTGATCCTTCCGATCCTGCCTTGCATATCCGTAGTAGGGCAGCACGGCCGTGATGCGGTCGGCGCTTCCGCGCTTTATCGCATCCATCATGACGAACAGCTCCATGTACGCCTCGTTGGGCTGGGGCGATCCGGACTGGATGATGAACACGTCCTGGCCGCGCACCCCTTCCTGCACCTGGCAGAACGTCTCGCCATCGGGGAAATGCCTGATGTCGATCTTGTTGAGTGGGCGTCCGAGGTAGTTTGCGACCTTGTCCGCGAGCGGCAGGTTTGCCGTTCCAGAGAAGATCATGAAGTCCGGTTTGTTTGTCATGATGCGATCCTTGATTGAAGAAACTCCCGTTATTATACCACTTTATCTCCGACGGCTCAACCGCGAAGACGTTTCACAAGCGCGGCTGCATCGGCTGCGAGCTGTTCTATGCCGGCCCAGTCGCCTGCGGCGAGCCTGTCCTTGGGGACGATCCATGTTCCGCCGCACGCAACGATTTCGGGGACCGACAGATAATCCGCGACATTGGCGAGGTTGACGCCGCCCGTAGGCATTATCTTGACTCCGGTGAAGCGGAACGCTCCAAGAAGGTTCTTGATCATCTTGACTCCCCCCGCCGCCTCCGCCGGGAAGAACTTGACCATCTTCGCCCCCGTCGAGAGTGCTTGCGAAAGCTCGCTCGCGGTCGCGATTCCGGGACAGAACGGAAGGCCCAACTCTTTCGCCGCTGCCACTACCGCCGGATCGAACCCAGGCGCGACGCCGAAGACGCATCCCGCATCTTTCGCCTCTTTGACCATCGCGGGCGTGAGCAGAGTGCCAGCGCCGACGATCGCCTCCGGCACTTCGCGGCAGATTGCCCTTATCGCTGCGGGCGCGGCCTTGGTGCGGAACGTGACCTCCAGGACGTTCAGTCCGCCGCTTACGAGAGCACGAGCCAGAGGCACCGCCTGCTCTTCCTTTTCGATTACGATGACCGGGATGATGCCGGGTCCCTTGAGGGTTTCTATTATGTCCATTTTCCGTTCCTTTTTTCTTTTTCGTTCATCCGCGCGCAACGTCGTCGTCTTCGTCGCTCCCCCATGGCGGCGGTGACGCCTTCGCACGGTAAAATCCGTCGTCGACCTTGTCCCAGACAGACTCCATCCTGGCAAGCAGGTATTCGCGATAGCCCTCCTGCCAAATCATCCAAGCTATGAGAATAGAGACAAAACCCCAGCTGCCTCCATTGCAAATGCTCCAAACACCCCTTAGACCTATGCCGACGGCGACGATGCGCCCTACGACCATAGCTATGAAAGTCGCCCTGACGCGGTTCATGAACGGACGCATCGCGCTTCTGAAGACGCGCCCTCCATCCATCGGGAAGCCTGGAAGCATGTTGAAGAGTCCAAGCATCAGGTTCATTGCGAAGCCATACATCGCAAGCTCCACGAGAATCGTCCTCGACTTGGCGCATATCGCTACCGGGGCGGCGATGGTCTCATACAAATCGGCGCTTCCGCTGAAGATGACATGTCCGTCCGCTGCATTCCACGTGTATACCGAACCAGTAAGCCAGAGTCTGCCGAGCTCGAGAATGTCGCTTTCCGCGCAAAGAAGCCCGACGGAGGCGAGCGACACGGCCGCCAGAGCGAAACTGACCGCTGGCCCTGCGATGGCGGTGAGAAACTCCTGCCATGCCTTCCGCGGAAGAGCTATCAGCGAGGCGCAGCCTCCGAGAAGCGACAGCGTTATGTCGCGGGTCTTGTATCCGAACGAACGCGCGGTCAGCGCGTGGCCGAGTTCGTGGGCCGTGATCGAAAAGAGCAGCAGTGCCGCGCAGAGTATGCCGGCCCACGGAGAGCCGCCGCCCATGACGAAGAAAAGAAGAAGTATTATGAGCGAGAAATCGAGATACAGAGGTATCCCGAATACTTCACAAAGCCTGATCCTGTTCTGAAACATCAACATATCGATTTCAACACCGCATATCCGCGGCGCTTTATGACTTCAACTTCCGGGAAGTATCTCTTCTGCACAGGCTCGAGCCCCGCGGCGTTTTTGCACACGGTAAAGCATTGCCCTCCCGGCTTCAGGGCCCTCTTCGCAGTCTCGAGAAAGACTTCGGCGATGCGGTAGTCGCTGTAATACGGCGGATTCCCGACAAACACGTCGAAGGTGCCGTCCATTCTCGCTGGCGTTCCGCTGTCGGAGAGTATGACTTCGGCCTCCACGCCCTGGTTCTTCGCGTTGAGAGCCGCCGCCTCTACGGCCCTCGAATGGGAATCGACCATCACAAGCGAAATCGCCGGACGGACGCTTGCCATGAGAAGCCCCACAAGTCCGCAGCCGCAGCCCATGTCAAGGACTCTGCAACCGCCGTGGACAGTGTCCGAGGCTTCAGGATCCCCCGTGCGCTGCAGCGCGACCTCCGCGAGAGCAAGCCCTCCTTCGTCCATTCTTCTGTGGCAGAAGCATCCCGGGAAGCTCGTGAACGTGACGGGTTTCCCCTCCGGCACGCTCGCCTCCCACGTCGAAGCGAAGCTCCTGACCCTGTCCGGATCGTCTTTGATCTTCGAAATCAGGTCGTTCCTGTCCCTCTCCTTGCCCACGAAGTCGACGACTACGTTCGTCTTGCCCTTTCCGCCCCATATCGGAGCGTCCGGGGCAAGCGCATGGATCTCCTGCAGGATGTCAAGCGAGAGCTCGCCGCTCATAAGCTTCGGACCCGTCCGGAAGCGTATTTCGTCCCACGGTCCCTCCGGCAGATGGGCGGAGCATATCGCCTTTGCGTGATGCACCTTCTCTATGGCGTGACGGTTGTAGATGTCGAGGCAGTGGCAAGTCACGTCAGGCGTCAGCCACGACGCCGTCCTAGTCTTTCCATGCTTCAGAGTCTCGAAGAGATCCTTCGCCGCGTAGCCTACGAGAAGCGTCTTCATTTGGCTTTTGTCTCCGCGGCCGATTTCAGCCTGGCGAGAGTCTTTTCCTTTCCGAGCAGCTGGAGCATTTCGAAAAGCCCTATGCCCTCACCCCTCCCCGAGACCGCCACGCGGATCGGATGGACCCACGGCCCCATGCCGTTGCCCTGAGAGAGGCCTTTCACGAGCTCCTCCAGCTTCGGCGCGAGCCAGTCAGGCTCCGCCACCCCGCCGAAGCGCTCCACCAGATCCAGGAGAAGCTCCTTGACGCCGTCTTTGGCGAGGCGCTTCTCCACGGCCTTGGGATCGAATTCATAGTCGTCCGACACGAAGCATTTGACCATCGAGGGAATGTCGTTCAGGAACTTCGTCCTGACCTGCAGCTGGTCCGCAAGATAGTCCCACCACGCCCCGTCGTGCGCAGGAGCCTCTCCAGCGCGCGATTTGACCTCTTCGACGAACCGCTCGTGCGGAATCTTCTTGATGTACTCTCCATTCATCCACTGAAGCTTCTTTAGGTCGAACTTCGCGGCCGTGACATGCACCTTCTCGAGATCGAAAAGCTCGACCATCTCTTCGCGCGAAAGGACTTCGCGATCGTCTCCGGGATTCCATCCCAGAAGCAGCAGGTAGTTGAATAGCGCCTCCGGGAGATATCCCTGGTCCTTGTACTCGCCCACGAACGCCGCTCCATCGCGTTTGGAATATGGCTTGCCCTGGGCGTTGACGATCATGGAAAGGTGGCCGTACTTCGGCACGGGAGCGCCGAGAGCCTTGAAGATGCAGATGTGCTTGAACGTGTTCTCGACGTGGTCGTCTCCCCGGATTATGTGCGTGACGCCCTGGTCGATGTCGTCTACGACGTTTGCGATGTGGAAAATCGGGGAGCCGTCGGAACGCACGATCGCGAAGTCCTGCACGTCCTCGGCTTTCTTGGCCATGTGCCCCTTCACGATGTCGTCAAACTCGATTACGCCCTCCTTGGGCATCCTGAACATGGTGACGACGCCTGTTTTCCCTTCGCGCGAGGTCTTCTCCACCTTGTATGCGTGGCCTGAGGCGAGAAGGCTGTCCACGACCTCCAGATGGCGCTTGGCGTTCTTCGTCTGGTAGAAAACCTCCTCGTCCCAGTCGAGGCCAAGCCACTTCATGCAGTCCATGAGAACCTTGATCGCCTCGGGAGTCGAGCGCTCGAGATCGGTATCCTCGATCCTGAGAAGGAATTTCCCTCCGGTGTGGCGAGCGTAAAGCCAGTTGTATATCGCCGCCCGTATGTTGCCTATGTGGACTTTCCCCGTCGGTGACGGGGCGAAACGCACTCTTATGTCGCTCATTGAATCTCCTTGTCGCACGGACATGCATCCCCCGTGCAGGGACAGTGGTAGCAGTCTCCCGTCACCGAATGGTCCTTGCCGGTCCAGCAATACGTACAAAGCTGCTCCGCCGGGAGTCCTATCGCCTTGACGAGATCGTCGATTCTCTGAAACGCGAGCGTCGTGAGATTGAGCTTCTCGCGGATGAATTCGACCATGTCTTTATACTGCGGCGAATCGGGATCGGTGTAAGGCGTCAAATCCGCATGCTCGCCCTCATGGCCGCGGATATACCGGCGGGTGATGAGGTCGTACACGCTTTTGGAGCGCGAAAAGTTTATGAATTTGCAGGGATAGACGAGCGGCGGGCACGCGATGCGCATATGCGTCTCGCTGCATCCCAGAGAATACAGCTTCGCCGCCTGCTTGCCGAGCTGGGTTCCCCGCACGATCGAGTCGTCGCAGAAGACGAGTCTCCTGCCCTTTATCAGACCCGGTATCGGAATGAGTTTCATCGAGGCGACGTGCTCGCGCTGACGCTGGTCCTGCGGCATGAATGATCTCGCCCACGTCGGAGTGTATTTCACGAACGGACGCGCAAATTTCATGCCGGCCTCGTGCGCGTAGCCGAGGGCGTGGGACGTCCCAGAATCGGGAATCCCGCACGCAGCGTCGGCATCCGTCGGCGTTCTCTTCGCTAGCGCGCTTCCGCAGCGATAGCGCGTCATTTCGACGTTGCGTCCCTCGTAGCTGGAGGCCGGATAGCCGTAATACACCCAGAGGAACGAGCAGATCGCCATCTTCTTGCGCGGCTCGACGAGAGTGATGTCCGCCTCGGGCGTAAGTTCGGCAATTTCGCCGGGGCCGAGGTCTCGTACGTATTCGTATCCCAGATTCGGAAGCGCGCAGCTCTCCTGGAGCGCTATCATCGCGCCGTCCTTCTTGCCGAGGATGATAGGCGTGCGCCCCCATCTGTCGCGGCTTGCGTAGAACCTGCCGCGATCGTCGACCATGAGGATGGAACAGCTGCCGACGACCTTCTCCTGCACGTATTTGAGCCCCTCGACTATGGAGCGTTGCGTCGCGATCAGCGCTGAGACGACCTCGGTCGGACCAACCATCCCGCTTGTCGTCGAGAACTGCAGCTGCATGTCGTTCTTCTCGAAGAGCTCGTTTTTGATCTCCTCGATGTTGGCGATGAGCCCCACGGTCACGATCGCGAAGGTGCCGAGCTTGGAGCACATCACAAGTGGCTGCGGGTCGGTGTCGGATATGACGCCTATTCCGACCGCACCCGAGAACTGCGCCAGATCATGCTCGAATTTGCTGCGGAACGGGGCGTTCTGGATGTTGTGTATCGAGCGGTGGAACGCTCCGTCAGCCTTCAGCACGGCCATGCCTCCGCGATGCGTGCCGAGGTGTGAATGGTAGTCTGTACCGAAGAAGAGATCGCATACGCAATCTTCCTTTGCCGCTACTCCGCAAAAACCACCCATATTGTCCTCCTTAGTGGAAAAAGATATTATATCATAATCCGCGGGAGATTGGGCGTGCGCACGGGAAATTCTTTCGGCGCGAGAGGAGTCCTGCAAGGACTATCAATGCAAAGCCGGCGACAGAGAAAAGATCGGGTATCTGCGCAAAGAACGCGAAGCCGAGAAGCGAAGTGAAAACCACGTTGGAGTAGTCGAAAACAGCAACTTCGCGAGGAGCGGCAAAACGGTACGCGGCGGTGACGCCGAACTGTCCGATTGCAGCCCCGACTCCCGCTCCGAGAAGGATGAGCAGCTGGGCAAACGTCATTGGAGCTGGCGAGGATATGAAGAACGGCAGCGAACCCAAGGTGGAGAATGCGCTGAAGAACAGGACTATAAAAGCGCCATCGACCTTTAGGAGCCCCAGTTCGCGCACGCAGGTATACGCCAGGCCGGCGCCCAATCCCCCCGCCAGCGCGCAGAATGTCGCGAACGTCGCATCTCCCGCGAACCCTGGCTTCATGACTAGAACTGCACCGGAAAATCCGAGCGCGAGCGCGAAAAACTGTCCTGCGGATATCCTCTCTCTGATGAACAGCCACGAAAAGAACACCGTGAAGAACGGCGCCGTCTTGTTGAGCGTCATCGCCTCTCCTATGGGAATCACCGAGAGTGCGTAGAAATTCCCGAATATTCCGACAAGCCCTGCGGCGGAGCGGCCTAGCAGCAGCAGCCACGCCTTCGCTCCACCGCGCCCAAGCACCGGCATGCAATCGCCTGCGCGGCGCTGCCTGAAAAACACCGCTGCCGCTATCGCAAGCGCAATCGCGTTCCGGAAGAAGCTTTTTTGGAACGATGATATCCTTCCGCCGAAATCGTCACAGAGACGGACGAAAAACGCCATCAGTGCGAAGCCGAAAGCGCTCGCCAGGATGCATAGAATCCCCTTCTGCCGCGGTGACATCACAACACTCCCCGGGGTGCCGCAACCGCGAGACGGTCCGCGAGACCCGTGCGCCGCTCCCTCACCGTATTGGTCTCTATCGCCTTGTCTACCGCGTAAGGAACGCCCATCAACAGGACGAGTTTCTTTCCTCTCGTGATGGCGGTATAGAGGAGGTTGCGCTGGAGCATGACATAATGCTGGGTGTGCACTATCACGATGACGGCAGGGTATTCGCTGCCCTGGGACTTGTGTATCGTCATCGCATAGGCGAGAACGAGCTCGTCAAGATCCCCCGCGTCGTATGTGACGGGGCGTCCGTCGAAGAGAACGACGAGCTTTCGCTCATCTGCGCTCACCGACTTTACGAAACCGACGTCACCGTTGTACACATCCTTGTCGTAGTTGTTCCTGAGCTGCATCACCCTGTCGCCCGTGCGGAACATGGTGCCGCCGCGGACAATTGAATCTCCGGACGGATTAAGCGCCTTCTGCAGCTCGTAGTTGAGATTCTCCGTGCCGAGGATGTTTCTGCGCATGGGCGTCAGGACCTGCACATCCTCGAGAGGATCCATGCCGAACTTGCGGGGAATCCTCGTTGTCATGAATTCGATCGCGCGCTTCACGCACTGTTCCGGATCCTCGATTCTCGCAAAGTAGAAATCAGTGTCGCCCTGGCGTATCTCTAGAGGCTCTCCGGCGTTTACGTGGTGGGCGTTCACGACGATCAGCCCCGATGTATCCTGGCGGAATATGCGCTCTAGCCTGGTGAACGCAACCGCACCCGAGGCTATCATGTCTCCCAGAACGCTCCCCGCCCCTACGGAGGGGAGTTGGTCCGTATCGCCGACCCATACCACGACAGACTGCGGAGGTATCGCAGAGAGAAGATCCTTCGCGAGTCTTATGTCGATCATGGATGTTTCGTCGAAAATGAAAACATCCCCCTCCAGCTTGTTCTCGGAATCGTAGGAGAATCTGTTGGTCACGGGATTCCACTTTAGAAGCCTGTGGATCGTCTGCGCAGGCGAACCGACCGACTCCGTCATGCGCTTCGCCGCCCGGCCTGTCGGAGCCGCCAGGACGACGGAGAGCCGACGCGCGCCGAAGATGTCCACCAACGCGCGGATGATCGTAGTCTTGCCTACGCCGGGTCCGCCGGTGATGATGGAGAACTTGTTCGACAGGCTTCGCGAAAGCGCAAGCGACTGCTCGGCCGCCAGAGAAAAGCCCGCCTTACGCTCCCACCAGTCTATCGCAGACTGCGCGTCTATCGTCCGGAACGAGGTCGGGGCGGAAATAATGCGCAAGATGCTTGAGGCAGTGTCCTTCTCGGCCCAGTACAGAGATCGCAGGTATATTTTCCTGGTCCCGTCGTCCGCAGGCTCGGCCACGACATGCGCCTCGGCCAGCTCCGACTCCAGCGCCTGGCCGAGTATCTCCACAGGAATCCCCGTGAGCTCGTTCGCATGCAGCAGGAGGTCGTTCTCGTACGTCCAGCAATGCCCGCCTTCCTCCGCCTCGGTCTCAAGCGTGTGCGATATGGACGCTCTCGCGCGCAGCATCGAATCGCGCGGAATCCCGGTCGACAGGGCTATCTTGTCCGCAGTAGCGAATCCTATGCCCCAGATGTCCCTGCAAAGCCGGTATGGATCGGCCTTTATGATCGCTATCGCGTCCGGACCGTACTTGCGCACGATTTTCGTCATCTTCGCAACGGATATCCCGTACGTCTGGCCGAAAATCATATTCTCGCGCATAGTCTCGTTCGCATGCCAGCTCTCGCGTATCTTGGCGATTTTCGAGGCGCCCAGTTTCGGAACCTCGACAAGCCTCGCAGACTGGTACTGCAGAACGTGCAGCGTCTCGGAGCCGAACGTGTCCACGATCCTTTTCGCCAGAACCTTGCCGACGCCTTTGATGAGCCCCGATGCGAGATAGCGCTCTATTCCGACAAGCGACTTCGGCGCGATGCAGACGATGTCGTCAGCCTTGAACTGGCGGCCGTGGACCTTGTCGGTTACCCACTCCCCGGTCGCTTTCACGTCCTCGCCCTCCCACACTGCCTGCGCCTTGCCGACGATCGTTATCTCCCTGCCGCGGGCAAGTTCGAAATCGGACGGCAGCTCCACATGCAAAACGGTATAGCCGTTCGCGTCGTTGTGGAAAACGACAGACTTTACCGTTCCTTCAACGGTTTCCTTAACGGAGCATGTTTCCGATTCGTTCAACTGCGATTTTAAGTTTATCCAGGCTTGTTGCGTAACTCATGCGGACGAATCCCTCTGCGCACGAGCCGAACGCAGGACCCGGCACGCAGGCGACGCCGTGTTCCTTCAGGAGCTTCATGCAGAACTCTTCACTCGAAAGACCGGTCGAACGGATATCAGGGAAAAGGTAAAACGCACCCTTCGGCATCAGAGTCGAAAGCCCTATTGCATCCAGAGCCGGCACCATGTAATCGCGGCGTTTGCGGTACTCCCGGCGCATGCGGTCCACATCCTTGTCGCCGTAATCCATAGCCTCCACGCCGGCAGCCTGGGCGAGCGTCGGGGCGGACATTATCCCGTACTGGTGGATCTTCATCATCGCGTCGATGACGTCGGCCGGTCCGCATGCGTATCCAAGACGGTATCCCGTCATCGCCCACGACTTGGAGAAGCCGTTGAGCAGTATCACGCGGTCGCGGAATTCCGGGAATGACGCAAATGAAGGCAGTTTCTCCGCGCCGTCGGACGCGACATCGTAATTGAGCTCGGAATAGACCTCGTCAGCGAGAAGCAATATGTCGTGGCGCTCGCAGAAATCGAGTATCGCCTTCATCCCTTCCGGATCGAGCGTCGCGCCGGTCGGATTGCACGGGAAATTCAGCAGCAGCGCCCTGGTCCGAGGGGTGACTTTCTCTTCCAGCGCCTCGACGGTCAGGCGGAACTCGTCCTCCACTCTCGTCGCAACGGCGACCGGCGTAGCGTGCGCAAGGCGGACGGTCGCCGCGTAACTGACGAAACACGGCTCGTGATAGAGTATCTCGTCGCCTGGCGAGCAGAGCGCCCTTATCGCAAGGTCTATCGCCTCGGATACTCCGACCGTCGCCAGAACCTCCTTCTCCCAGTCGAATTCCGCGCCGAACCTTCGCGAGAGATACCGGCATATGGACTGGCGCAGGGCAGGAGTGCCCAGGTTGGACGTATAGTGGGTCCCTCCATTCTCCAGGCAAGTGACCGCCGCGCGCGAAATGTGCCACGGCGTATCGAAATCCGGCTCGCCTACGCCGAGAGAGACGACGTCTTTCGACTGCGCGACTATGTCGAAGAATTTGCGGATTCCGCTTTTCGGCAGCTCCGCCACATGAGGCGCGACTCTGTCTTTCACGCCTCTTCGCCCCTGGAAACCTTCGCGGCGAGCCGCTTTTGGACTGCATCGGTGACGAACGGCGCCGTGTCGCCTCCATAGCGTGCGATTTCCCTTACGGTCGAAGCTGTGACGTAGGCAAGGTTTTCGCTCGGCATCATGAAGAGCGTCTCTATCTCCGGCGCCATCCTCCGGTTGGTTAGCGCCATCTGGAATTCGTATTCGAAGTCAGAATAAACCCGTACGCCGCGGATCAGAACGCGCACCCCTTCCCTGCGGCAGAACTCGACAAGAAGCGTGTCGAGAACTTTCACCTCGACGTTCGCAAGCCCCGCGCGTGAGACATCCTCGCGTATCATGGCGACGCGATCCTCTGCGGAAAACATAGCGCCATTTTTGGCGCTTGTAGCCGCAACAGCCACGATGAGCCGTCCGTACAGCTTGGCCGCACGGACGATAAGGTCGAAATGGCCTTTCGTCATCGGATCGAACGTACCCGGATATACTGCTGTGTTTTCAGACATGGAAGATATTATACCATATCTGCCGCATTCCGTCACTTCGCATCGGAAAACTTCACTTCGACGCGGTAGAAACGGCTGTCCGCGGAAGTCGTATCGGCCGTGGACCAAGACGCCGGATTCGGCGTGGTGGCCTGCTGGAGCGTCACAGTTGCAATGATGTTGCCGCAGGTGATCGTCTTCTGCGGGTCTGAAGTCGAAAGCCCGAGCTCCGAAAGTCCCGAGGTAGTGGCCGACACGACGGGTGAGCCGTCCACCATCGATATGGAGATCTCTATATCCTCCGTAGTCGTATCAGGAGGGGTGATCCCAAGCATCGCGTTCTGCCAGACGCGGAGTCCGTTGGAGGCGAGGCTGTTGATGTTGTCCGTTGTCACGTCGTCCTTGGCAAGGAGCAGCGCGACAGCCTCGGCATTTGCCGTAACCGCCGACTCCGTCTCCCCTTCCAGATTGATGTTGAGCTCAATCGTCTGCGACGCGGCGTATGCAACGTAGTCGACGTAGTATCCGTCGTCCTTCACGCTGAAGCAGTAGCTGCCGACGTCATTCGAGTCGGAGACGGATTCCGCCGAAGCCGGGGTTATCGACATGACTGTTGACCCCACCGAAACCCCGTCGGCATTGAAAGTGTGGCCGCTATTGCTCGTAAAGCCGATCAATTTGCGGCTTATGACGGCCTTTCCGGTAAGATTCGTGTCGCCGAGATCGAGAGTCAGAGACTTTACGCCGTGAGGCATGGCTCTCCCTGAAAGCGCACCATACTGGACGCTGCCCTTTGCGCCGAGCTCATAGTACATGTTGCCAGCGCTGCTTTGAGTGTTGCCGTTCAAGACGGTGTTGAACACCATCCCGGAAGGAGCGAATATATGGAACCAATGATCGTCGTTGACGTTTCCTCCGGCATAGCCGTTCACTTCAAGGCGCGACGTCTCGTCCACCACGATCTTGGTCGTAGACTGTATTTTCGAGAGTTTGCCGATCGTCACGCGAACGCTGTTGGTGAGCATGAGCTTCAGCTCCCAGCCCTCGATCTGCTGGCCAGACGACGTGGATTCGGGAGATGTGACGTGCTTCCTGCCATCCGTGCCGGCCACAAGGTTAGTCATGAGGGCGCCGTCGAACATGAGCGGATCCCAGATATTGCTATCGGTCGTCGCGGGCACATTGCCCGAGGTGAGCACAAGTTCGGCGACGCTGTTCGTGTATTCTGCGTTTCTGGACCAGTTGCCGAGCCTCGCCCAGCTTCCGTCCGTTCCGCCATTGAAGTAGTAGCCGAACGCCATTCCGTCACTGTCGGACACAGGCTTCGCCTTGAGGGGCCAAACGGGGAAATGCGTCGCCATCGTCGCAATCTGCTCTGCGGTAAGCGCGGCAGGATAGACGCGGAAGTCGTCAATGGCCACCCCGGAGACGCGAGTGATGCCATGGCTGCCGACTCCTCCGTGCATTCCGCCAAGCTGGAACTTGCGGTTGGACTGATCGACGGTGAACGTCATGTCGACATTTCCGGTGGACTTCGCAAGCGCGCCGTCGACATAGAGATAGTACTTTCCGCCAGTGTAGTTGAGCACGTAGTGGTGATACTGTTCCGTCGCATTGGCGACTGCGGTCGTGCTGGAAGAGCCCTTTGTGCTGGACGAGTGCGTGTAGAACTTGACGGCGTCCGTACCGCCTGCAAGCAGCGCGATTCCTGCCGCATCAGTGTTGCCAAGGCAGAAGAGGACGGCATCCTCCGTCGTCACGGACTTCAGGAACAGCGAGACGGCGAACTCCGAAGCGTTCGTCAGCGTGCCGTAGGGATGGAGCGAGTTGTTGACTGTCACCATCGCCTTGCCGTGGGCCGTGGTCTCGGCGTTCTCGGCATACGAAGTCATGTTCGTCTCGCCTTCGAAGCAGTCGTCCGCGGCACCTGCGCCGCGCAGTCCGGAGTTGAAGGCATACCAGTGGGCGATCGGAATCCCCTGCTCGTCCACGACGGAGCCGTCTCCCCACGGCGGATTTGCCGCGGCGTATGTCGATATGCTGTCGGAAGCCATTGCGCCTGAGTAGTAGCGCCAGTCGTCGACGACGACACCGTTGCCGCGGACGAGTCCGGTACTGCCGGAACCCCCGTGCATATTGCCGATCTGGAAGTCACGTGAACCGAGCGAGCCAAGACTCGAGTTGCTTCCGACTGCGGTCCCGTCCACATAGAGGGTAACCGTAGGATTTGCGTATGTAACCGCGTAGTGATGGAAATGAGTCGTCGCTGTTGGCACGGACGCAGTGACGAGGTCGGTATAAGCCGCATCGCCATCGTGCCGGACGAGCTTGACCGATCCGTATCCTCCCGAAACGAGAGCGAACCCATTCCCCGCGCGCTTGCCGACACAGAACATGACGGCATTGGAAGTCGCAATGGACCTCATCGTCGTCATAACGGTGAAGTATCCGCCGTTGGTTATGGTACCATAGGGAGCAACGCCGTCGGCAATGACGAGCGCCTTGTCGCCTTCGCTCGCAAGACGGCACGAGGAGGTATACATAGTCGCATTCGAGACGGCGTCACCCGAAAGGTAGTAGTACGGCTCGTTGCTGCCTGTCCATGCCGCCTCGCTTATCGGATTCGCGAAGCTTGCGACGCGAGAGGAACCGTGGTTGCCGTAGTTTCCGTTGAACGGAAGCCAAACCTGGGGGACTGTCCCCTCCTCGTCGGTCCACATGGGCACTCCCCAGAGGGTACAGGCGTTAGCGGTTTCGGAAAGCGAGCGCGCAGCATCGAACTTGTCAGCCTCGCCGAGGTAGTAGGTTTCCGTCTCGGTGTAGCCGGGAATCGCCTCGGGAACCCACTCCGATGGGTTGGAGTAGTACGGAATCTTCGTTCCCGCGCCGCTCATGATGGTGCTCTTGCGATTCGAGTGGTATTTGAATCCGTATCCACGAGCGTAGGTGCGAATACCAGAATCTCCGTCGGTAAACGAACCGTTGCTGTATCCCCTACCGTGGCCAAGTCCGAGGACGTGTCCGATCTCGTGCGGAATCACATAGGAGTTGACTCCGCCTCCGATTTCGCAGCAGCAGTAGCGCCAGAAGTAGTTGTTGTCATAGAGGTCGGTAGAGCTGAGAAGCCAGGCGAGCCCGTTGCCTCCGCCTGCCTCGGCCTCGCTAGATTCGCCTGTGCCCGTAGTGCCGACGAGATAGCACACGACATCCGCGGCAGTCGAGTTGCGAAGCTGCCAGGCGGGATAGTAGACGCTGTCCGTGGAGCCGCCCGCACCGCTTTCCGTTATGGCGCCGAGGCCTCCGCTCACGCCAGCTTCCGTGACATTGACTCCAATGGAGCCGGCGTATTTGTAGGTAAATGAAGTCACCTTGCTGTTGGAGAGGATGGTATTGCAGTTGGCTATTGCCGCGCGCGCGAAGCTCTCGAGGGAGTAGCCGTTGTTCGAGGCGTAGGTCTGCGCCGTCGTGTCGAAGACGAAGAGCACGTCGATTGTGGTCGAGTAGTCAGGCGTGACTGCGACGCGATCTGGATAGGGATCGTTGGACTGTACCGTGATTCCGGAGGAAAGGGTCGACATCGTGCTGACCGACTTTACCGACGCCGCGCTGCACTCTTCGCACCCCCCTTCGCAGTGGGCGCAATGTAGAGTCGCTTCGCTTACATGCGTCTTGACCTCGCCGGAAGCGCCTTTCACCGAGGAGTAGTTGAGGCCGCTCTCGACGTCACGCCATGAAGTTATCGTCGCTCCGTCAGCCATCTCGAGAATCGTGCCGCAGATTGTTCCGCCCGAGGAGAGGGAAGTCGTCGTGACGCCATCCGACTCCGCCACCGAAGCGACCGTCGCCTTGAATGCGACAGTCCCGCCATCATGCTCAAAAGTCAACTCGACCGCATCGCCCATCTTCACGGACGTTGCGCTGAATGCGCTCGTCAGAGCCGCAACCACAGCCCCGGCAATGAACTTCTTCATAGACTTATCTCCTTGTCTGCTCCCCGTGCGGAAGATATGATACCAAATCCACCCCTCTGATTGCAAGCGGACTAAAAAGGATTGATGACTTTCGCCCCGGTATAGCGCATATCTCCTGCATTGCGCGTAGGGACCGTCATTCCATTGGCAATTGCTGTCGCCGCAATTCCCCTCCTCGGAGGAATGAGCGAATCAAAATCAACGTCAACAGGGCAATCCATGAACGCATTAACGATGCTCTTCTGTGGCTTCTGGCTAATCTCTTGCAAAACCGATATCACAACTCACTCCTTTCCGGTCAAGTCGGGTTGTTCGCGAGTTTTACGCGGATGCGGTAGAACTGCGCCTTGTCTGTTGAAGAGGGCGTGAAGCTGAAGCTGACGCCTTCGGCGTTGAAAGGTTGGGCCTGGACTTCCGTCCAGCCATCATCCGATGCGTCGGGCGACGCAGCCGCTTCGAGAGAGAGCGTGACGACGACCGATTCGATCGGCTTGAAATCCTCTCCCGCGCTGACCGTGATGCCGCCGTTTTCGAGCGCAATCGAACAGGTAAGCGGCACTTCCGCAGATTCGGGGCTCAGGCCAAGAATGCAGTTCACCATGTTGTCCAGGCCATTAGCGCCCTTTGCACCATCTGCGAACGCCTCAGAGAGAACGACATCGTTCTCGCTCGCCCAAGCCTGGGCGGAATCGGCGGGAATGGTCACGTCAGTCCAACCGTCGCCCGTCTCATATCTGCAAACATATCCCTTGCGCTTGAGCCAGAGTCCGCCGTTCTCCACTGCGAGTTCCGCCTGGATTCCGCTGGGATCGTACCAGTCCGGAGTCTTGACGGAGAGGCGAGAGGCTATCACATCAAGCGACTGGGTCGTATTGAATAGTTTCACATCTTCCTTGAGGACGCCCTTATCCAGATAATCGAACGGAATCACCATCGTCGAGCCGGGCGCCGTTACATCCACCCTCGCCTCTATCGCATTGGTCGCTGTGCAATATATCCTTCCGCCCGCAAGATTGATCGCTGCGTCCGAGGACTCTGCGATGATTCCCGAAGCGCCTGCTTCCACAAGCCCGTTAGTCAGGACGTTGAGCGTCACGGACTTGTTCTTGGAGTTGCCCATCCTGTATCCGACGGCGCTCATCTTGGACTGCTCCGTCCCTCCGCCCACATTCATCGTGACGTCCGAATCCCATCCGAGCCGGATCTGTCCGTTCGTCGCCAGAAGGCTCCCACCCGTCAGATTGTAGACGGCCGTCGCATTCCAGTGGCCGATGTTGATTGCGCTTCCCGTATGCTCGGCCTCCGAGTTGTAGCTCGATAGCGCGCTTACCGTTCCGCCGAGCTGGTCTATGGTCGTCGTGTTGCCTGTTCCCGTCGCTGTCCTGAAGCGGTCCACCTCGATGGAGACGCCGTCCGCAATCCTGAAATGCTGGCTGATGGCCGTGTTGCCGCTGCTGCCGAGATGGAAATCCTCGGACGTGTTCGAATACGACCGCTCGATCGACACGACGCATGGCGTGGAGACCGATGTGAACGGGAAGGAAGTCAGCGCCTCCGTTCCTGCATAATGAAGTACGGTTTCGGCATCTTCGAACGTCATCTCCACGCCGTCCAGCATCGTGCCGTAAAGCGTCAAATCCGTGATTCCCTCGCCAACGACGAGATTCGCGAGTTCAAACCCGGCCATTGGCGTGAGCGTAACCTTGCCCGTTCCTGCGATGGCGAGCGAGGACGCCGAAAAATCCGCGTCGAATGTGACGACGCTCTCCGCGACGTTGTTCGTGAGAGTCGCCGTCCCGTCGGACTCCGCCCATGCGCAGCTCGCGTCCGAAAGCCCAGCGCCCGTGGACCATGTGACATTGGCATCCGTGATGTTCGCGGTGAACGGCAGGATGTTTTCGCGGCAGACGAGCTTGCCGTTGTCAAACGCGACGATCCATCTGGATGAAAGCGGCGTCCCGTCGGAACCAACCACGGTTATGAGATTTGCGGCCGATTCGTCCACGTTGAAGAGCACAAGCGTCTCTCCAGATCGGGGAGCCCCGTCCCGAACAGCCGCAGTCTTCACGACGGATGGCGCAGTGACGGCAATCGTTGCATCGAGGTTCGTCGTCGCGGCATCCGTGAACTCCAGCGTGCCTCCCGCAAGCGTCAGCGTGGCGTTTGAGCCGAATGCGATTCCGGATGAGCCGAGCGAGAGCGTGCCGTTCGTGAGAACCGAGACCGCAGCCCTCGTCGTCTTGCCGTCCGTCGCGCCGCGAAGTCCGAGAGCCGTGAACCGCGCCTCTTCAGTTCCCCCGCCAACCGTCAGATCGACCTCTCCATCCCATCCGCAGCGCACGACCGCATTGGACGCCGTGAAGCTGCCGCCAGTGAGATCGTACGTCGTGTTGCAAGGCCAGTGTCCGAAGATTACGGACGTGCTTGTGCTTGTTGCGTCGCCGCTTCCCGAAACGGATATCGATCCTCCGGTCTGCGAGAGCCTCGTCGTGCCCTTCCCGTCAGAATAGCCTCCATTGCCGAGATGGAATCCGTCGAGCGAGATTTCCGCACCATCCGCGACCCTGAAGTTCTGCACGACCGGATCGTTCCCGCAGCTGCCGAGCATCAGCGTTTCGGACGAAACATACGGCCTTTCCACGGAGACGAGGCAGGGTGTCGCCAGGCGTTCGTACGGGAAGGCGGAGAGCGTTTCGGTGCCCGTATAACGCAGAATGGCACTGGAATTCGCCACCGAGATCGCCGCATTCGTGAGGACCGTGTTTTCAAGCGAGAGTTCAGTTATTCCGGAGCCCGCTGAAAGCCCGCCGATCGCGCACCCTTCTCCCGGCGCGAAGGTCACCGCGCCCTCGCCTTCGATCGCAAGCGTTGACGTTCCGTTCACCGGGAAGTCGAGCCGCGCACCGTCCTTTGCCGAGATTGCGGAGTCTGCGGCGAGCGTCACGCCTCCCGCGATGGAGTTCTCGGTTTGCGCCGACGTGAAGGCGAGCGTTCCACCCGCAAGCGTCAGCGATGACGTGCTCCCGAAGGCGACGCCGGACGAGCCAAGCGCCAATGTTCCGTTCGTCAAAACGCTCACCGAAGCCGAACGGCTGCGCTCGTCGAGACCGGACCTTATCCCCCTCGCCGTGAATGTCGCGTTTCCGGAACCGCCTCCCACGGTCACAGTGACGTCTCCATCCCATCCAATTCGCGCGACGGCATCCTGCGCATTGAACGAGCCTCCCGAAAGCGTGTATGTCGTCGTGCAGGGCCAGTGTCCGAACATGACGGACGCATTCGTGTTCGTTCCCTCCTCGCCTCCCGTCACGGTCAGCGTGCCGCCCGTCTGCTCCAGCGTCGCCGTTCCGCGGTTGGTCTTGTTGCCGCCGTTGCCGAGAATGAACCTGCCGGCATTGATGTCCGCCCCGTCCGCAACCCTGAAGTTCTGGACGTGCGGAGTCCCCGAATTGCTCCCTATCAGAAGCGTTTCGTTTGTGTACGGACGCTCCACCGAGACGAGACACGGCGTCGCGTCGGTCTCGTACGGAAAGCCGGACATCGCCGTCGTTCCCACATGCCGCAACGTCAGTGCGGACGGAAGCGTCAAGCTTGATCCGGACGCGAAACCGTCTCTGAGGCTCAACTCGGAAAGCGAGCCGTCGGCAACCGTCAGCGACGGAACATCTGCCGTCCCCTTCAGCTCCACGGCACCCGAACCGGAAAGCGAAAGGCTCGCAAGGGAAGTCTGGGCATCGAAGTCGACCACCGAGGAGGACACCGCGTTCTTGAGCGAAACGGCAGTGGTCCCGTCATTGGAAAGGAATCCCGTCTTGTTCGCGAGTCCGCCTTGCGTGGACCATGTCACGTCGCCGGAAATGTCTGCCAGGTAGATGCCGCCTGTGGGCCAAGGCGGAAAATATCCTGCGAGACTCGAAATCTGCTCTGCGGTAAGCGATCGCGCGTAGACGCGGAAATCGTCGACTGCGACCCCGGAGACGCGTGTAAGGCCGCATCCGTAGGCGTTGCCGAGAAGCCCCCCTATCTGCACCTGCCTGTTCGCGAGAGCTCGCGTGAAAACCATCTCGCTCGATGTTCCCGCGACGTGCGCAACGGAACCATCGACATAGACCGTGTACTTCATCCTGCCGTCGTCAACCGCCTTGCAGTTCAAAACATAGTGGTGGTACTGCGATTCTGCGTTCGCTATGGCCATCGGCCAGGAGCCCTGGTTCACGCCGTTCGTGTAAAGTACGAAATTGACCGTGTTTTCGCTCGCCGCGACAAGCGCCACGCCGTCGCTCGTCACGTGCCCCACCGAAAGGAGCACGGCGTTCGTCGTCGCGACGGACTTCAAACTCGTAGCGATCGCGAATTCGCTGCTGTTCGTAATCGTCCCGTACGGATGAAGAGAACCCGAGACGGTCACGAGCGCCATCCCGTTGGATGTGACTGCGGCGTTCGCCGCATACACAGACGAATCGTTCTCGCCCGAGAAGCATTCCGCGGCGCCCGAATTCTCCATGTTCCCGTCGAACTTGTACCAATGCGCAGGCCGCAGCCCGATTTCATCCGCCGCTCCGAACGAAGGCCACGGCGGATGCGCAGAGGCGAGCGCCAGGACTTCGGAATCCGACTTCGCCGACGTATAATAGCGCCAATCGTCCACTGCGACACCCGAAACGCGCTGATACCCCGTATTGGAGCCGAGACCTCCATGCACGCCGCCAATCTGGAGATTGCGGTCTATCGAGCGCTGCCAAGTCCCACCCTGCCGCACGCCGTCCACATAGAATCTGATGTTGTTCGATGCGTCCGAGACTATCGCATAGTGATGGAACTGCTCGGTTGCATTCTCCACGGATACGCTCTCAAGGACCTCGTATGCACTGTTTCCGTCGTGGTAGGTGAGCATGACGCGGTTGCCGCCTCCAGATATGAGAGCGAGTCCGCCGGAATTGACGTTCCCTAGGCAGAAGAGCACCGAATTGCTCGACGCGACCGACCTCAGGCACGATGCGACCGTAAACGCTCCGCTCGGAGACATGTTTGCCCAAGGATGGAGCGAACCGTTCACCGTCAACATGGCCTTGCCGGAATGCGTGGCAACGAAGTTCGTCGTGTAGGCCCCCGCCTCGCCGAAAGAAAGCGCCGCGCTTCCGTAGTCCGCGATGCCCCCGTCGAACTTGATCCAGACGTACGGCGTCTCTCCAGACTCGTCCGCTTCGGGATTCACGTACCACATGCTGCACTGCTCGGCGGTCTCACGCAGAACGCGGGCATTGTCATTGTTTTCGGCAGTGCCCACAGTATAGCCGTTGTACGATTTAGTCGGATCGGAATAGTACGGAATCTGCGTATAGGGATTTTTGTCCTTGTCGTAGTTGTAGGCCATGACGGTATGATACACACCGCCACCCCGCGAGTTCTTGATATGGTAGCCGCAAGAATACGGCTTCAAAGGCGAAGTGAACTGCGGACCGTTGTTGCTGTCGCCATTGGCGTCGACATAGCTCTGGATGTTGCTGTGTCCGCATCCGAGGACATGTCCAACCTCATGCGCCGTCACATACGAGGAAACGCTGTTCTCGACAGAGCAGCAAGCGTAACCCCATGCCCTGAAATCGGATATCGGCTCGTTGTTAAGCCCCCACGCCACTCCGGTAGTTCCATACTCGGAACCGGTGCAGACGAAGCAGAGCGCTATATCTGCCTTGAGCGCCTTCTTTTGCACCTGGATCGGATACCACGGACTGCTGGAGTCTCTGCAATATGCCTCGCTGAAGAGGTCCACGGCGTACACGTGGTTGCTGCTTGCATTCACGGTCATCACGCCGACCTTGCGGTAGGAGAACACCTCATTGAGGCTGTTGTTCGCAAGAACCGTATTCATTCTCTCAATCTGCATCTGGGCGTAGGAATCGATCGTATAGCCCTTGTTCTGCACATACGGCGCGGCGTTCGCGTCGAACACGAACAGGATGTCTATCGTAGGGAGGGATGAAGAGGACGATTCGGCTCTCACTGGCGTTGCGGAAGCATCCGCTGCGGACGCCTCGCTTTCCGAGGCTTCAGCCGCGCTTTGGGACATCGCAGCGACTTTCTCCGGATCAGGCGTCCTTTCTCCTCCGCAGACGACAGGCGCGGCATCCGTTTCGGCCACACGCATCGTCGTCTCGTTGTTCGCCACCGTGTAGAAGAGGCCCGCGTCCACGTCATGATAGGACACGCGAGCCCCATTGCCGTCCGCCCCGACAGAACCGCATACAATGCCGTCCCTCTCCAAAAGAGCCGTCCCGTCCACAACGCTGCGGACGGTGTTCGTAAAGCAGACATCATCGAAAAATCTGACGATTACATTGTCGCCCTTCCCGTATTCCGGCGTGGAGACGGAAGCCGTGCGCATCGACGAACCGTCCTTTGAAACGGTGTAGGCGCGACGCTCCAGCGAGCCGGCCGCAGACATCGTCGACACGGCAGATTGGTCTTTCCTGCCCGAATCCCGGCTCAACACGGAAAAATCAAGAACATGCTCTGCCGACAACGCAGAAGCGCAAACAATCGCAACAAGCGCGAAAATGTATCTTCTCATTTCTATTTCCCGCAAATACCTTTCTCCCCCAATCCGCAATATGATACCAAATTCCGCCCCCCTCCTTCAAGGCGGATTTTCGCCGGCGAAGCGTTTTCCGCCATGGCATTCAGGAGTGACAGCCCATTCCTTCGCCAAGGCGGAAAACTTCCTCGCGGTCGCCGGAAATTCCGAAAACCGCAAGTCCATTTTACACCCCTTTATCGCAATTATGGCAACTTACCGCACTTATTTCACGTCATATGCCCGGACGCGGATCAGTCTTCGGTGTCGAGCCCTACTGCGGACATGAGCTTGTTCCAGTCGGAGTCGCAGGCTTGAGCCTCTTCGAGTTCGATCATGTCGCCGCATACGGAGACGACCATGTCGTAGGTCGCGACGATCGGCTTGCGGGACACCTTGCCGTCCCTGCGCGGGAACAGTTCAAGCTTCGCGGTCGCTTTGTACCTTTCTTTCGACTTGCCTCCGTCCCTGACATGCTTTTTGCTGTCAAAATCGATTTTGAGATCGCTGCATTTTCCGACCTCTGCGATCTCCATCAGACCTTCGTTGCCCTTCACACCTTCCACCAGAAGCTGCTCCACGGTACGCTGGTTCTCGGCAATGGCCAGAACCCCTTTGGAAGCCGTCTGAAAACGTTCGTAGTAGTACGAGCCGCCACAGACCGCCGCACTGAGAACGAACACGACGGAGGCCAGCGCCGCTCCCTTGGCGGCGGTCATTTTCGCAATGCCGGCGCAGGCGAGACCGACGAGGAATATCGCAGCGCCCGACCAGTCGTAGCCCTCGAATACAATCTAGAACGGGAAGAGAACGCCGCAAAATGCCTTGAGAGCATACCATGCGTCGGCCGCGATGTAGAACACGCAAGCCAGGATATTCAAAAGCTGCCGCCTTGTGGTTTGGTGTTTTCATCATTGCTCATCTAGTCTGCCTCCATGCTCCCCATGGATTGTTTTCAGGCGGAAGCCGGGGTGCTTTTTGCCCGCACCTGTGTCAAGTCACGGTCAGAAGTTAGCACTTCGTTCTTTGGTTGTGTTGTTTGATGACGGGACGGGACTTCCGCCCCTGCTGCGCAGTGCCGCACGGGGAGGCGGGCGTCCCCGAAGGGGCGCCGCGAAGCGGCGAGCCCGCG
>JAILJX010000080.1 GCA_024694365.1 Kiritimatiellia bacterium | reverse complement strand
GGGGCCGCAGGCGCCGCAGGCGCAGGCGCTGCTGCGCCGCCGCCGATTTCATCCACCGACACCTCGAACTTCCCGAACTGAAGCATGTCCCTCGGCGACAATTCCGCAGGCCCCGACAGTTTCTGTCCCTGCCTGTACGATCCGTTGGTGCTGCCGAGATCCTCGACGAACCACTTTCCGTCCTTCAGGTATATCTTCGCGTGCTTGCGGGAAAGCCCGTCCGCAGCGAGCGGAGCGATCGTGTTCCCCACCTCGCGGCCGATCGTGATTTCAGTCTCCGCCGTATAGCGCAGACCGATGAGCACGCCATTCATGTTGGCGATCAGATTGATGTTCATCGTTCGTTCCCCTTCCTGGATTTGTTGCCGTGTCAAGCCTGCACGACCGAAATCGCCGCCGAGCTTGTCCAAAGCCCGTGTATGTTGCAGTATGCCGTCGCATGGAGCGTGCCCGACGCCGCAAGGCACACCGTGGTCTTGACCGACGGCGCGACATGCGCCGGACCCTCGTTCGCCTTGGCCGCCTGGCCGTGCGCGCTGAACTCGAAACGCCCGAGCTCTATCGACGTCTGCGACCCCGCAGGCACGAAATGGAGCGCCAGCCACGAGATGTGGTGCTCTACCGTGTTCGGATGCGGTATCTCCTTGCCGACCGCGACCGAGATCTCGACAGGCTCGCCGGCCTTCGCTTCCGCCGGCGCATCGATCGCCGGGACGTGCTTTTCGGCCTTCCAATCGGCCGTTTTGACGAAAGTGCTTATGTTCTCGCTCATGTTAGCCTCCTTGATTCTTTTCCGGTATTATACCATAAAACGCCCGCGTTGTGCGCCGCGAAAATACGCAATATATGATATAATATCGCCCATGTACGACCTGGAAGCCACAGTATCAAACATCCTCGAAGGTGGCGAAGCCTCGCCCGCCGAGGCGCTCTGCGCCCTGAGAACCGCCCCGCGCGGCGCCCTGCGCGACGCGGCGCACAGGATCACCCTCGCGCGCACGCCCCGCCGCTTCGACTTCTGCGGCATAGTCAACGCGCGCTCCGGCATGTGCACGGAGAACTGCAAATGGTGCGCACAGTCCGCGCACTGGTCCACCGGCTGCGCTTGCCACGGATGGATCGGCCCGCGCGCCTGCCTCGAAGCCGCCAAGGCGGCGGAGGCGAACGGCGTCAGCCGCTTCGCCATCGTCACCTCCGGCCGCTCCCAGTCGGGGGACGAGGTGAAGGAGATTGCGGACGCCATCGATCTCATGCGGGAAAAGACGCGCGTGCACATATGCGCCTCGCTCGGACTCGTCGGCGCGGAGGATCTGGAGATCCTGAAATCAGCCGGACTCGAGCGCGTCCACTGCAACATAGAGACCGCCCCTTCCCTCTTCCCTTCCCTCTGCTCCACCCACACCATGCGGGAAAAGCTCGCGACCATCGAGGCCGCGCGCGATCTGGGGCTCGAAATATGCTCGGGCGGAATCATCGGCATGGGCGAAAGCGACGAGGAACTCGTCGAATTCGCATTCGCCCTGAAAGCCATATCCCCCTCGTCCATCCCCGTGAACGTCCTTCATCCGATCCCGGGCACGCCTCTCGGGGGAAAACCCGTTCTCGACAGGGAAAGGCTTCTCGATTCCGTCTCCATACTGCGCCTGGTGAATCCTGCCACTCCGCTCAGGTTCGCCGGCGGACGCCGCGGCATGTCCGACGAAACGGCCGCCGAAGCCGTCCGGTGCGGAATGAGCGCCGGCATCGCCGGACCTCTGCTCACGACTCCGGGCGCCGATTACGACGACGACCGGCACATCGCGTCCATGGCAGGATACGACGTCTCCCCGGATCTGCGCCCTCAGGCCGAAACGACCGAAACGAACGACCCTTCCGCCAGCCGCGTCTGAATCCTGTCGCCTTGCGCGACCTGGCCGGGAGATCTTACGATCCTCCCCTCGGCGTCGGTCGTGATAGAGTATCCCCTCTCCAGAACCCCGTAGGGCGAAAGCATCTCCAGCTTCGCCGCGAGCTCCCTCATTTTCGACTCCGCCCTCGAAAGCCTCAGCTCGAACACGTGCGAGAACCTCTCTCCCGCCGCGTCGACCCTCTGCGCGAAGAGCTCGTACTTCCCCTTAAGCGCCGCGACGAGAGACTCGCCGAATCTCGCGATCTTCCTCTCGAGTTCGCGCTTCTCGGGAACCGCTATCTCCGCTGCGATCGACGGCGTGCCCGCCCTGGCGTCCGCCGCGAAATCGCAGAGCGTGAAGTCGGTCTCGTGCCCCACGGCCGAGATCACGGGTATCCCCGACCCCGCCACCGCCCTTACGACCGTTTCGTCGTTGAAGCAAAAGAGGTCTTCGAAGCTCCCGCCTCCGCGCGCGACGATTATCGCGTCCGCGCGCCAGTCTTCGCATGCGTTGAAATACGCGATTCCCGCGGCTATCGACGCCGGCGCTGGCGCTCCCTGCACTATCGCCGGGAATATCCTCGCCTCGAGGGCCGGGAACCTCCTCGAAAGCACCCTGCACATGTCGTGCACGACCGCCCCGGCAAGGCTCGTCACAAGCCCCAGCCTCCGCGGCATGAACGGAAGCGGCCTCTTCCGGGACGCCGCGAACAGCCCCTCCTCCTCGAGCTTGGCCTTGAGCTCCAGATACCTCTGCATCAGGTCCCCTTCGCCCACCGGCTTCGCCGCGAGGACGACCAGCTGGTATTGGCCTCTCGGCGCATAGACCGTCGCGTTCGCGTATACGAGAACCTTTGCCCCGTCCCTCAGCGACCGCTTCGCCTTGCACCGTTCGAAGCTCGACTTGAACATCACGGCCGATATCTTCGACTCTTCGTCCTTCAACGTGAAATACACGTGGCCGCTCGGATAGGGCCGCCAATCGCTGATTTCCGCCTCCACGTATATGCGCGTGAAGCGCTCTTCCATCATCCGCTTCAGCTCGCGCGAAAGCGCGGATACCGTGTACGGATTCTCCTGCGACCTTTCGGACATCTCAATCGGCCCTGACTTTCCTTGCCACCGGGCGCCTGCGCGTCTTCGACGAATGCAGCCCGACCGAGAATATGAACCCGACAGCGACCAGCGAGGCTATCATGTTAGTCCCGCCGTAGCTGAAAAACGGAAGCGCCATTCCTTTCGTGGGGAACGCCTCGCACACGACGCCGATGTTGAACATCGCCTGGAAAAACACTATGGACGCCATGCCGAGCGCAAGAAGCCTTCCGAATCTGTCCGCCGCCTTCCACGCGACATAGACCGAAAGCCCGAAGAACGCCAGGAAAAGAGCCATCACCCCGAGCGAAAAGACGAGACCCATCTCCTCCGCCCCGACCGCGAAAATGAAATCCGTCCACGCCTCTGGCAGATAGTTCTGCTTTTGCATCGAGCGCCCGAGCCCCACCCCGAAGATCCCTCCACGGAATATCGCGTAGATGGACATGCCGCTCTGGTATGCGGCCGACCCCGCCGCAGCGTTCGCCCCGGGATCCGGCGCGCCCCCCAGAATGGCCGTCACCGACGGACTCGCCGCCGCAAGTCTCGCCATCCTGTTCGGATTGTGCACCAGCTCCCAAAGGAAAACTCCAACCCCCGCCGCCGCGAACGGCAGCATGTGGAGGATTCTCGTCCCTGCGGTGAACATCAGCATGAAGCCGATACCCGCGATGACCATGACAGACCCGAAATCGGGCTCGAGCAGGATCGGCGCCGCGAACAACGCCACTATCGCGGCCGGAACGAGCGCCCCCTTCGCGAAAAGCTCGATCTTCCACCCGGCCCTGTCCATCCAGACCGCCAGCGCAAGCGCGCACGCGAGCTTCGCGAATTCGCTCGGCTGGAAATTTATGACGCCGATCGGTATCCAGCGCTTCGACCCCTTCACCGCGGGGAAAAGGAACACGGCCAGAAGCGCCAGTATCACCACGGCGGAAACCACGACCGTGAGCGGCCAATCGTCCCTCCACCTCCTGTAGTCAATCCTGGCGACGGCGATCGCACCGGCCGTCCCCACCGCCACGAAAACGACCTGGCGCATGACGAAGTGCCAGGAGTGGCGGTAGTACGCAAGGCTTCTCACCTCGCTCGCGCTCGAGAGAACGACAAGGCCCAGCGCCACGAGTGCCGCGACAACCAGGCCCAGTATGTATAGTGCGGACTTGCGCACTTCCCGCCTTACTGAAGCAGAGCGCCCGCAGGCAGCTTGATCTTCATTCCCGGCGTGAGAACCGCGTCATCCGGAAGATTGTTGATCTGGCGAATCTCGTTCGGCCTCACGTTGTAGAGTATCGCGATGTTGGCGATGTCTTCGCCTTCGCCGACTTCATACTCTTCCAAAGCCTGGACCGGCGGCTCGACGGGCGCTGCAGGCTCGGCGGGCGCGGCGGGCTCGGTGGCGGAAGCCGCGGGCTCGGGCTCGGCTTCGGCCGTCTTCTCGACAGGCTTCACGACCTGCGTCTTCGTGCCGGCGACGGGCTTGACGGGCTTGACGGGCGCGACCTTGGTGTTGCCGGCTCCGGCGGCGGGAACCTTGATCGTCTTGCCTACATAGACGGTGTCCTTGGTCATACCGTTGAGCTCCTTGAGCTGCGCGACCGTGCAGCCGTGATTCGCGGCGATCTTGCCGAGGAAGTCGCCGGGCTGAACGGTGTACGTCGCCGTCGCGCCTGTCAAGGGCTTGGCGGAAGTCTTGGGCTCCGCCTTCTTGAACGCGCCTTCGGGAACGGTCTGCTCGCCTACCGCCACCTTGCCGGGAAGCTTGATCTTCTGCCCGAGACGTATCCTGTTGACGTCCTTGATCTGCGGGTTGGCCGCGAGAATCGCGTCCTGGCGGATGTTGTACCTCGCCGAAATTCCGGAAACCGTATCGCCCCTCTGGATGATGTACTCCGTCGTCTCGGGCGCGGGCTCCGTGGGCTTGGCCGGCGTTGCGGGGGCGACCGCGGGCCCGGTGGGCTTGGCGGGATCGGGCTCGGCGACTGTGACCTCGAAAGGCGAAGCTGTGTCGGCGATCGCGACGTCATGCTCTGGAGCGTCCGGAACCGCGACCGGTGTGGGTTCGTTTACGGGCGTCGGCTCAGCGTCGCCTCCGTTGTTAGCGTACTTCGGATCGAGACATCCGACAAAAGCCGTCACTGCCGTGACGCCGAGAATGAGACCGCACTTCTTCATGTTTTTTCTTTTCCTTCTTTTTTGACGAGTCGCGCGAAGACCTCCCCGCGCTCCCCGAAACTTTGAAATTGGTCGAAACTGGCCGCCCCTGGAGACAGCAGAACCGTCTCCCCCGCCCGCGCTTCGCGCATCGCGCACGCCACCGCGCACTCCATCGTGCCGCAGATCTCGCAATCCACGGCTCCGGACCACGCCGCGGCGAAGGTTTCTCCAGCGACCCCAATAAGATACACTTTCTTGACCCGTTTCGTCAAGGGGGAAAGAACGGATTTCGGATCGTCGCCCTTCGGCAGCCCCCCCGCGACAAGCCGTATCGAGTCCCCCGCCATCTCCACGCCGGCCGCAAGCGCGGCGAGGCTCGTTGCCTTGGAGTCGTCGATGCATTCCACCCCGCCGAAAACGCCGACCCTCTGCATGCGGTGCGGGAGCGGAGCGAACGCCGCGAACGCCCCGCGCACCGTCGCGTCGTCGACCCCCGCCTCGCGCAGAAGCCCGACCGCGATCCTCGCGTTTTCCTTCAGAACCCCGTTGTCGAAATACGATCCCGCGAAAAGCGCGTCCGCATCGTCCGGACCCTTGCACTCGAACGTCTTCCCGGCCATCGTGCAGAGCCTCTTCTTGAGCGCGTGGTACACGTCTTTGGATCCGTGCCTGTCGAGATGGTCCTCCTGCAGATTCAATATCGCCGCCGCGACGAACGCGTCGCCGGGCAGGGCCGTCGTCTCGAGCTGGAACGAACTCGCCTCCACGACCGCCCAGTCGCAGTCGCCCACCGACGAAACGGGCGTGCCGTAGTTTCCGCACGGAACCGCGCGCGCCCCGGAAAGGCGCAGCGCGTCCGCGACGAGTTTCACGACGCTCGACTTGCCCTTTGAACCCGTGACCGCAAGAAGCTTCGTCCCGCGCCTGCGCAACGCCTCCACGCCCAGCTGAAGTTCGCTTTTCACCGGGATCCCGGGACTCGCCACCGCGAGATCGATCCCTTCGGCGAAAGAAACCTCGTACCCCTGCGCCTCCAGCTCCGCCGCCGCGGCTTTCCCGCTCGCGCCTCGCCCCAGGACGAGAGCCTTCCTCTTCATCGCGCCGGCCTTCCCTTCAGAGTGATGGCGCCGAACTTGCTTTCGTCGCTGTACGGACGCTTCGGGTCGCCTTTCCAGTAGAGCGCCCTCTGCGCCCTTCCGCCCGTGTCGTCGTCGTGAAGGCTTATGTTGAAGCCGAACGTCACGTCCTCGTCGTCGCGCGGCGGAACGGACATCCCGAGGCAGCTCCACGAGAAATGCATCCTGTACACGAGAAGCTTCTCGCCGTTCTGCCCCGTCGCGGGCGCGACGTCTCCCGTCCACTCGCGCCCGAAACTGCGCGGATGCGACGAGTTGTCGCTCTGCGCCGCGCCGTTCGCCACAAGCGCGAACTCCCCCCCGTAATGAAGCTCGTCGTCAGTCCTGGAATCATGCGCCCTGTCGTTGTCGCCGTCGAAGTACACGTGAACCGAATCGTCATTCCAGCTCGGACACGTCACAGCGCCCGGTTCGCAATCGTCGGCGACCGTCACGTCGTCCCTGGCATGCACCACGACGTCGACGCCGTCCTTCAGCCTGCGAAGGAAAAACGTGAACGAACAGTTCGCCGGGTCCCCCGTCCTGCCGTACTCGACATCCCATACGCCGTTCGAAGGGACGACCTCGAATGACGCCGAAGAGCCGAAAACCAACGGCTCGGCCGGTTCGCTGACGCCGAAACAGCCCGAAACAACCGCCAAAGCGGAAAGAAAAGCGGAGGAACAAAGTCGCATGTGCATATTATAGCATATTTGCGCACGCGCGTACGCGCCAATTTTCCGCTTATTCCGCGACGGAAAGCGCCCGGTGATTTTTTTGATTTACCCCCTTGTGCCCTTTCGGCGGATATGATATACTATGCGCTGTTTTCACCGCTTGGGGATATAGCTCAGTTGGTAGAGCGTCTCAATGGCATTGAGAAGGTCAGGGGTTCGACTCCCCTTATCTCCACCAAAGGAAAGGCCGCGTTCAAGCGGTCTTTTTTGTTTTGAGCGCCCGGTCGTGGCGTCTCCGACGTTCGCCAGAATGCTGAAAAGCATCCCGTTCGCCGCGTCCAGGACCCTCCGCGCCTCCCATCCGCCGATACGCCCACTTCCGTCAGATGTCGACGTCCACCGCGACGTCGTTCTCGTCGGTCAAATCGTCCGCATCACCTTCAGGCGCCTCGGCCGCCGCCGCTTTTGTGCTGGTGGTCGGGAGGTAGCGGTAGTAGACCATGAGCTGCAGCGCGACAAGGCAGGAGTTCATGACGTCGTTCGTCCACGTATCCTCGCCCTTCGAGCAAGGATAGAAGCCCTGCTTGTGGTCCTTGCCCTTGCAGTCCTTGACCCTCTCGGGGATGTCGGTGATGGAAGTGGAGTAGAGCTTCTTCATCGCCGCATTCCACTTCACCCACGTCTCCCTGTCGGTCTTGTTGGCTCCTTCGCACATGCCTGCCTGGTACTTGCACTGGGTCGCATAGTAGCAGTAGTACTGGGGCGACGGGCAGTCGTTGCCGACCTTCGCTCCGTTCTTGGTGAAGGAAGGCTCCCAGTCGCGCATGTAGTTGAGCGACTTCTTGACCTCGCCCTCCTTCATGTAGCCGAGAAGCTGCATGGCGAGGCAGCCGGTGGCCGTAAGGCCGGGATGCTGGTTGCCGCCGGCGCA
>JAILJX010000077.1 GCA_024694365.1 Kiritimatiellia bacterium | reverse complement strand
CGCGGGGATGATGAACGCGGCCGGCTGCTCGCCGTATTTCTTCGAGGGGCAGCCCACGACGGCCACGTCCTTCACGCCGGGCATCGTGCCCAGGAAGTCCTCCACCTCCTTGGGGGAGATGTTCTCGCCGCCGCGGATGATAAGATCCTTCAGACGACCCGTTATGTAATAGTAGCCGTCCTTGTCCATCTTGCCGATGTCTCCGGAGTGGAGCCAGCCGTTTTCGTCTATGCACTTCGCGGTCTGCTCGGGCATCTTGTAATAACCCTTCATGCAGTTGAATCCGCGGCAGCATATCTCTCCATCCGTGCCCACGGGCGCAAGCTCTCCCGTGTCGGGATTGATTATGGCCACTTCAATGCCCGGCATCGCTTGCCCGATCGTCTGGCACTTGCGCTCTATCGAGGGCTCGAAATAGCGCGTCATGGTCATGACCGGGCCCGACTCGGTAAGTCCGTACGGATTGGTGATCTCCCGCATGAACATCCTGTCCTGCGCCTGCTGCATGCGATGGACCGGGCAAGCCGAACCGGACATGATTCCGGTCCTGAGCGAGCGGAAATCGAACTTCGGGAACAGGGGATGGTCCAGCATCGCGATGTACATGGTCGGGACGCCGTATGTGGCCGTGCACCGCTCTTTCTCTATGGACGTCATCACCTGCACCGGATCGAACTTCTCCAGGAAGACCATGGTTGAACCGTGGTTCACGCAACTCATGACCCCGAGCACGCATCCGAAGCAGTGGAACAGGGGCACGGGGATGCAGACTCGGTCTTTGGCGGAAAGATTCTGGCATGCCCCGATCCAGAAGCCGTCGTTCGCTATGTTCCGGTGGGTGAGCTGCACGCCCTTCGGGAAGCCGGTGGTGCCGCTCGTGTACTGCATGTTGACGACATCGTTGACGTCGACCTCCGCCTGCCGGCGGAGATAATCCTCCCAAGGGGTCTCCACGGCGAGGGACAGGACCTCATTGAGCGAATACATCCCCCGGTGCTTCTCCCCCCCGAGGAACATCACGCGCTTCAGATGGGGGTATTTCGGACTCTTCAGAGATCCCCTGGGCTGCTCCTTGAGCTCGGGGACGAGCTTGTTCACCACGGCCACGTAGTCGCAGTCGCGATAGCCCGAAATCAAAAACAGATTCTCCGCGTCGGACTGGGCGAGCGCGAAATCGAGTTCGTGCTCCTTGTAGTTCGTGTTGAGCGGAAGAAGTATCGCCCCGATTTTCGCGGTGGCGAACATGAGAACAACCCAATGCGGAACGTTTGTCGCCCACAGGGCGACCTTTTCGCCGCGCTTCACGCCGAGAGCCATGAGTCCGCGGGCAAGACGGTCCACCTCTTCGCCGAATTCGTACCAGGTAAGGCGGTAGTCGCGGTCTGCATACACGACCGCATCGTTTTCTCCGCATCGGGCGATCGTCTGGTCGAGAAGCTGGCCGAGAGTGTATTCACGCGTTACAGGAAGGTTGTGCCAGGGCACTCCGGTTGACACGCTTTGGGAAAACGGCGGCTTGGAAGGCGCCGCGCCGAATGGATCTGTCAGCTTGAATTCGCTCATTTTTTCACGTCCGTCTTGTTGTTGTGTGCCATGATAGTGCGCTGGTTGCGCAGATTGTGCTGATGCTGCAACTGCCTGATCGTCGTACCTCGCCCCTTGAGGACGGGGACGCCCCAGTGGTATTTGATCGCGAGCGCGCGCAGAACGAAAATCATGGCGACGCCCAGGACGCTCCTGATGGCGATGCTTTCGACCCCGACGAGAGGGAGCGCGCAATAAAGAACGCCGCCCGCCAGACACGCAAGCGCGTAGATCTCCTTGCGGAAAATGAGAGGCACCTCGTTGATGCATATGTCTCTGAGAACGCCGCCGAACACGGCCGTCACCACGCCCAGGGTCAGCCCGACCCACCACGGGCAATTGTAGGGCGCGCCCATCGATTTGTAGACGCCGAAAATCATGAACACGGAAATCGAAATGGTGTCGAACACGAACCACGTGATCTGGCCGCTTATGAAACGCCTGCCGAAAAGTCCGACCGACACGACGGCAAAGAGAGTCGTCGCCAGATACAGCGGGTGGGTCATCCAGAAAGGGGTCGCGTTTATGCAGAAATCGCGCAGAGTTCCGCCGCCGCACGCGGTGACAAAGCCTATGACGCTCGCGCCGAACCAGTCGAAACGCTTGACGCTGGCCAGGCGCACGCCGGAGATGGCGCCTGCAAACGTCCCGACGACCTCCAGGGCGCGGACGAAAAACTCTGTTGCGGTCATGCCGAGCATTGCGTCACTTTCCGTGGGGAATGGGCTTCCAGGTCTTGGTGGGATGCACGAGAGTCCAGAGAACGGTCGTGGAAAGTATGAATGAAAAGACGGGGAACGTCACGACGGCCCACCACCTCGGACGGCGCTTCTTGCTGGAAAGGAGAACCGCCAGTATGGCCGTGACCCACCCGACAACCGAAACGAAGAGCATCAGCAGAAGGAATATGCCGACCGCGGAAAGAAGCGCCGAAAGGCTGCCGCCGTCAAGGACGATCCTCACCGCAAGGGCGATCACGCCGATCAGGAGCAGGAACGCCACGGACATTCCGGTAAGAAGCGCTATGTAGCTGTCAAAGAGGCGGAACGACGGCCTGCGGACCATCCCGGACACCCAAGGCTTGAAGTAAAGCATGACAACCTGCCAGCACCCGGTGGCCCAGCGGCAGAGCTGCCGCCACATATGGTGGACGTCCACCGGCTGTTCGTCGGCGTATTCGGCCTCTGCGACATAGGCCACGCGACGGCCGGCTATGTTGCTCTTTATGGAGAACTCGACATCCTCCACCATGGTTTTCGTATTCCATCCTTCATCGCCGAGAATCGGCAGGAGGAAAGCAAAGCCCGTCCCCGTGAGTTTTCCGGAAAGGAGCAGATTCGTGCGGACGCGGTTCGAAAGCTCGTTCATGAGGTCCCAATAAACCGTGTACCAGCCCGAAATGACGTTTGTCGTGGCGTTGGAAGTCATGCGCCGGCCGGTGACTATGAGCTCGCCGTCGTTCAGAGCATCGTTCATGGCGTCGAACCACTGGGCGGATGCGATGTTGTCCGCATCGAAAACAGCAACGGCGTCAAAGCCGCCCTTCTCCCGGACCTTCTCCAGCCCCCAGGCGAGGACGTCGCCCTTTCCGGAGCTGGGCACGGTCTTTTCCCACACTGTCGCGCCGGCTTCACGAGCCTTCTGCGCGGTACCGTCTGTGCAGTTGTCGGCGAGAACGATCACCTCATAGCACGACTTGGGGTAGCTGGACATGAAAACGCTCTTCACCGGGAGCTTGATGACGCGCTCCTCGTTCCGCGCGCATATGAGAACCGCGAACTTCAGCTTGCGGTCGGACTTCGGATGGGGGCGCCTGCGCGCAGACAATCCGATCACAAGAACGACCGTCGACCAAAGAAAGACGATGCCCGTCATGACGCACATGGCGTCGAGCATTTCTACAAAACGGATTCCGCCCGCGACCACCGCACTAATCATCCCGCCACCTCCTGTGAACCCAAAGGTATTGTTCTGGATATTTCCGGATCGCATCCGCGATCCTGTCGTTCAAAAGCTGAGTCGCCTGCGCAAGATCGGCATCCTTCGCGAAACGCACCGGCGCGCCGCCCACAAGGCGATACCTGTACGGGGCGACACGGACGAAAGAGCCCACGACAACAGGGTAGCCGGTCCTTATCGCCAAACGCGCCGCACTCGTGAAAGTCCTCGCCGGACGGCCAAGAAACGAAAGCTTCATGCCCTTTGACGCATGCTGATCCATGAGAATCGTCATGGCGGAGCATTCGCTGCGCCACTTGCGCATGACTTCCGGCGTAAATCCGCGGTTTTTGTCTATTATGGTCACCGGTCCGCGAAAGTGGTGCTTTTCCATCCAACGCGCCAAAAACCTGTTGTTGAGCGTCCTCGCGATGGCTATCATCGGGCGGGCGAAGGAGAGCACATTCGTCGCGGCCTCCCATACGCCGTGGTGTCCGCTCACAAGGAGGATCGGGGTCTTGGGGGAATCCAAAAGAAGCTTCACCGCCTCCGGATCGCCCTCCGACATGTCCAGATGCTCCCTCCAATTCTTCTCCGTCACGACATTCGGCACGCAAAGCGCTTCGCAGACATGCCCCGGAAGGTGACACCACGACCGTCTCGCTATCCTGCGCGCCTCCTTCCTGTCCGAGGCTATGCCGCACTTCATTATGTTCTCGACGGCGAGACGGCGCCTGCGGAAGAAAAACGGCCACAGAAGCGCGGCGAAAGCGGCTCCAAATCCGTAGGCGTGTCTCTGAATGAATGTCATGCAAACCTTATTGTGGCGGCGCGTCCATGCCCGTCAAGACCTTCGACTGCCGCGAACGCCTCGATGGTCCCTTTTGTTTCGCGGAGATCATTCTCCGTGAAGGAGACGAAACTGTGCCGGCGGCGGAAATCGTCCGGAGTTAGCCCGCTGAACATGTTTGCCGCGCCTCCGGTGGGAAGGACATGGCTGGGGCCCGCAACGAAGTCACCGGCGGATTCCGGCGTCCACGGCCCCGCAAATACGGCACCGGCGCTTTTCACGCCTTTCATGACCTTGAGTGCGTCTTTCGTCATGATTTCGAAGTGCTCCGGCGCGAATCCGTTCACGACATCCAACCCTTCGCCGATCGATCCGGCGACGACAATCAGGATGCCGTCGCGATCGATCACGCGCCGGACGAGAGCCTTGCGCGAAAGCGTCTTGGTTTGCCGAAGGACTTCGCCGCGGATGTCCTCCGCCAGCTTGGCTGAAGTGCAGACGCAGAGGGATTTCTCCCAACCGCTGCCGTGCTCCGCCTGGCTCAAAAGGTCGGCGGCAATCCAGCGCACATCAACGGAACCGTCGGTCAAGACCGCGATTTCGCTGGGCCCAGCCACTTGGTCGATCGCCACATAACCGTAGACCTGACGTTTGGCCGCGGTCACGTATGCATTGCCGGGACCTGCGATTTTCTGAACCCTGCGGCAGGTCTTGGTCCCGAAAGCCATCATGCCGATGGCCTGTATCCCGCCGACGCGGTATATCTCGGTCGCTCCGGCGAGCTTAAGGGCGTAAAGCAGCACAGGATTGATTTCGCCGGTCTTGCCGGCCGGGGTGCATGCCACAATCTCCCGAACTCCGGCCGCTTTCGCGAGCGTGACTGTCATTATCGAAGTGGAAGCGAGCGGCGCAGTCCCTCCAGGAATGTAGACGCCGACGCGATCCATCGGAGTGAAAAACTCCCCTGCGGAGCCTCCGCGGGGGGTCCGCATCGTCCATGCCTTGCGCAGCGACGCCTTGGAGAATCTCAAGACGCGCGAGTGGGCATCCTTGACCGCCCGCGCGAGTCTTGGATCGATTTCGACGTTGCTCGCGTCGACGGCCAGGTCGCGTCCCTTGAACCCTTCGAATTTCGCCACATACCGGCGGACCGCTCGGTCGCCCTCCTTGCGGATGGCTGCAAGAACTTCCGCGGCCGCACTCTCCGCCTCTTCCGGGAATGCAGGGCGCGCGTTGAACTTTTCTATCCTGCGGTCGCCGCTATGTACGATGCGAATCATCCTCTCAGCGCCCTCCTCCGAGCATGCACATGACTTTAGCCTCGGCGGCGAGCTCTCCGTTCACGTATCCCTTGAGGTTGAAGTTTCCGGCCGCGGTGCGGACGCGTCCATTCATGGCGACGGTCACGAACTTGTCTCCGGGACGGACCGGGCGGCGGAATTTGGCTTCCTCGACTTTGGCAAGGACGAAAGACGGATGTTCGCCGTGGAAAAAGTCGCGTGCAACGAGACCCGCTCCGGCCGCCTGGGCCATCGTCTCGACGAGAACGACGCCGGGAACGATCGGATACCCCGGGAAGTGCCCCTTGAAGAAATCATTCTTCTCTTCCGTGAACGTGTATTCGGCAACGGCCCCCGTCTCGTCCGCCGACACAAGGGTGTCGACAAAAAGAAACGGGGAGCGATGCGGCAAAAGCTTCATGCCGGGCAAGTTGTAGACATGTTCCAAGGTTGGGATTTCTGCTGCCATGACTATGTTTTACGCTTTCTTGAAGACGAGTATTCCGTTGTGTCCGCCAAAACCCAGGGAGGAACTGACCGCTACGCGGATGTCGCGGGAGACTCCCTCGTTCGGCGTATAGTTCAAATCGAGTTCCGGATCGGGGTTCTCGTAATTCAGAGTCGGCGGGACCCATCCTTCATCGACCGCCATGGCGGTAAGCGCCGCTTCGATGGCGCCGGTTGCACCCAGGCAATGTCCATGGAACGGCTTTGTGGACGAAATGTTTATCTTTTTCGCCTGTTCTTCGCCGAAAACGCGCTTGAACGCCGTCGTCTCCATCGCATCGTTCAAATGCGTGGACGTGCCGTGCGCATTGATGTAGTCGACGGTTGAGAGATCTGCGACCCCGGCGTCCTTAAGGGCTATCTCCAGAGCCTTCACCGCTCCGTCTGCAGACGGATCGGGCGCGGTGATGTGGTATGCATCGCTTGTCGAGCCGTAGCCGGCGAGTTCGGCGTAGACCCTTGCGCCGCGCGCTTTGGCGTGCTCTTCCGACTCAAGAATCAATATTGCGGAGCCTTCGCCCATGACGAATCCGTCACGATCCGCATTGAACGGACGGCAAGCCTTTTCGGGCGAATCGTTGAACTTCGTCGCCAACGCCTTCTCTTTCATGAAGCCGCCTACGCAAAACTCCATAATCGTGGCCTCCGCCCCGCCTGCGACGACGACGTCGGCCCGGCCGGCGCGGATCATGTCAAGGGCGAAGCCCAGCGCATCGGTGGAGCTGGCGCATGCGGTGACCACCACCTGGGCGGGTCCCTTCGCGCCGAGCGTGATGGAAATGTTGCCCGCTCCCTCGTTGGCGATCAATTCAGGGATCGCGAGAGGCGAGAGACGGTCGGGCCCGCGCTCGAAAAGGGTCTTGAACGATTCGCCCGTAACCTCGAGGCCTCCGATCCCGTTCCCGAGAATCGTACCCACGCGCTCCATGTCGGGACGGGGCCCCTCCTCCCCCTTGAGGGCGAAACCGGCGTCTTTCCACGCCTCGACGGCCGCCGTCACCGCATATTTCGTGAAATTCGCCATATGCCTGGCCTCCCTCTTGTCTATGAGACCGCCACCGATGGCATATTCGTCGAAATTCTTGACTTCGGCCGCCACTTGGCATGTGCAGCGGGAAGGATCGAACTTTGTTATGCGCCCCACTCCAGGCGTTCCGGCCTTCACGGCTTTCCAGGTTGCCTCTTTGCCGTTGCCGACGGCCGTCAACATCCCGATGCCGGTAATCATTACCTTCTTCATGTCTTCTTTTTGTCCCTTATTCTTGAAAAATCACAGGTTCGGCCAAGTGCAATACGTCCCGGCATATGTCAACCCCGCGCCGAATCCGACCATTACGATCTTCATGCCGTCTTTCAGCTCGCCTGCGCGGACGGCCTGATCCAGCGAAATCGGTATGGACGCGGCGCTTGTGTTCGCAGTCGTCTCCAGGTTGAGCCAGAACTTCTCCAGCGGAAGTTTCATGCGGCGCGCAACCGCCTCGATTATGCGGCCATTGGCCTGATGGGCGAAAACGCGATCCAGCTCCTCCGGTTTCGTGCCGAGAAGTTCGCACAGATCGCGGCTCACCTTGGAAAGGGTCCGCACCGCGAACGCAAAGACGTCGTGCCCCTGGAGCGTAAGCTCGGGAAGGACCGGCGCGGCTTTGAGAGGAACGCCCGTATCGGCGTTGATGGGAAGCGCCATGCGCGTTCCGCCCGTGCGCTGGATGAAACCGGATCCGTTGCCGTCGGCTCCAAGCAGGGTATGGGCCTTGGTCTTGAGCGACGCCACCCCGGGCGGCTCGTCGTTCCCCAGAACCACGGCCCCGGCCCCGTCGCCGAAGAGTATGCACGACGAGCGGTCGGACCAGTCCAATATGCGCGTCAATGTTTCAGCGCCTATGACGAGGGCCTTCTTCCCGGGGTAGAAATTCACAAATCCACGAGCCTGTTCCAAAGCATACACGAATCCTGCGCATGCAGCCTGCAAGTCGAACGCGCCGGCGTTGACGCAGCCAAGGAGCCCCTGCACGAGACAAGCGGTCGAAGGGAAAGGATTGTAGTCCGGAGTCGATGTCGCGACAACGATCAGCCCGATCTCCTCTGGTTGCACCCCTGCCGCCTCCATCGCTTTTCTTGCCGCTTCGGCAGCCATGGAGGATGTCGACTCGCCGTCGCCCGCGACGTGCCGGGAATGTATCCCGGTATGCGAGTATATCCACTCGTCTGACGTATCCAGCGAGTGCGCTATATCATCATTGGTAACGACCTTCGGAGGCAGGTAGCTACCGGTCCCTAGTATGCGTATTCCCATAAGTGTTCCTTCTGAGAAACTGTTGGATGATATTATATCAAATCCATGGCGGGAAAGTCACGGGAAAGTCGCTTTTTCCGCATATTACGAAAAGCCGAGAACATCGCGCATCGTGTATATCCCGGCGGGGCGCCCTTTCGCCCAAGCCAAGGCCTTGAGGGCTCCTGCGGCAAACGCCGCACGGTCTTGGGCCTTGTGCACAAGCTCGACCCTCTCGAGATCGCCCGCAAAAATGACGGTATGGTCGCCTACGACCGATCCCCCGCGCAAGGCGTGCACGGCAATCTCCCCCTCGGGTCTTTCGCCTGTCTCGCCGCAACGGCCGTATACGGCCTTGCCGGCGAAATCGACGCCCCTCCCGGACGCGGCGCTTTTGGCGAGCATCAATGCCGTGCCGGACGGAGCGTCTTTCTTGTGGCGATGGTGCATCTCCGCGATTTCGATATCGTAGGACGGCCCCAGCACGGAAGCGGCCTTCCTCACGAGCTCCAAGAGGAGGTTGACGCCCAGGGAATAGTTGCCGCTCTGCACGACAGGTATCTTCTTGGCCGCTTCATCAACGGCTTTCTGCTCTTCCGGCGTTAGCCCGGTCGTACCTATCAGATAGGGAATCCCCTCCTCCGCAGCCTTGGCCACCGACGCCGGAACCGCGGCATGGAACGAAAAATCGATGACGCCCTCCACTCCCTCGCCCCAGGTCGCATCGTACCCCTCCGCCACGTCAACCTTGGAAACGACGTCGAGACCGGTCCCCGCGGCGAGTTCAATCAACTTTTTCCCCATGCGCCCTGCAGCGCCCACTATCGCTATTTTCATATTCTTTCTCCTATGAGAGTCTGCGGATGAGCCTCGGTTATCTTTATGTCGACGAGGCTTCCCTGCCTCTCGACGACGCCTTCCTTGACATCCCACACGACGATCCTGTTGCCCCCGTCGCGTCCGGACCAACGGGCCGGATTGCGCTTTGACGGCCCTTCCGCAAGAACCCGGCGCACGGACCCGACAAGAAGCCCGTTGCGCCGCGCGCCGCGCTTCTCCTGGTCGGCGAGAAGAACCTGGTCCCTCCGCTCCTTTTCGGCGACAGGCACATCATCGGGAAGAAGGGCGCTGCGGGTCCCAGGACGCGGCGAATACTTGAATATGAAGGAATTGTCGAAGCCGGCCTCCTCCATCAACGAGCGCGTCATTTCGAAATCCTCGTCCGTCTCGCCAGGATAGCCGACAATCACGTCCGTAGTGACGGCGAAACCGGGATCCAGGGTCCTGAGTTTGGATACGGCGGAAAGATACTCGTCGCGCGTATAGCGCCTTCCCATCCCGCTCAGGATCCTGTCGCTCCCGGACTGGACGGGAAGATGAAGATGGCGGCAAACCTTGGGGCACTCCCGATACACCCGCACAAGCTCGTCCGTGCATCCTTTCGGGTGGGCCGAGGTGAAGCGTATGCGCTCAAGGCCCGGGATGCCGTTCAGGGCATGGAGAAGTCTCGGGAAAGCCTCCTTGAACCCGCCCGGATTGGGATCTCCGTCACGCCATGCAGGATTGCGCACACCATACCTCAAGACGCTCTGTCCGAGCAGGCACACCTCCTTGACGCCGTTCTCAACCAGACTTTTCACCTCGGCGATCACCTCATTGGCCGGACGCGAGTATTCATGCCCGCGCACATCCGGGACTATGCAGTAGCTGCACCGGTTGTCGCAGCCGAGCAAAACTGTCACATAGGCCTGGAACGGGGACGCTCCGGACTTGGATGAATCGGGATGGGCGCCGATGCCGTCCGGGACTTCGTCTGCGCCTGTCTCGATGACATGCCGTTCCCCTCCGGCGGTTATTCTGTCCACGATGTGCGGAATAAGCCCGAAGCACCGGGGTCCGACGGCGAAATCGAGCTTGGGAAGACGCTTGAACACATCTTCGCCCATTCTTTTGACGGCGCAGCCCATCAAGCCGGTGATTTTTTTGGCCGCTATCAGGTTGCCGGCCTTCCCGACGGCTTTTTCCTCGGCCTTCTGCCGGACGGTGCAGCTGTTTACGATCACGATTTCGGCATCTTCTTCGGATCTCGCCCTCTCGTGGCCTGCGGCGATCATGAGCGCCTCCACGGCTTCGCTGTCCCGGACGTTCATCTGGCAGCCGTAAGTGTGTACGAAAAACTTCATATTCAGCCGGCGCCGCGCCTGGAAAGAACGACCATCGTCTCGAAGCGGGCGGTTCTCGGGAACATATTGAACCACGCGACCGACTCGACGTCGAAGGCTTTGACCAGGTTCTTGAGATCCCGCATCAAAGTCGCCGGATCGCAACTGACATACACGATTCTCCGCGCCTTGGATTCGCAAAGCGCCCCCGGGACGTTCGGCTCAAGCCCTCCCCGGGGAGGGTCGAGTATGACGCATGCCCTGGGATTCAGCGGAAGGCGGCGGATGTTCCGCCCGACTTCCTCGGAATAGAATCTGGCCGGCGCGAAGCCCTGCAGGGCCGCGTTTTTGTTCGCGAACTCCACCGCCTGACGCCCGGATTCCACTCCGGTAAGGCGCGGAGGCCGGCAGCAAAGGCCGAAAACGCCGACCCCGCAATAGAGATCCACGAGTTCCGGAGCCGAATCCCTGCCGCTTTCGTAGGCGGCGACGACAGCTTTCGCCAAAGCATCGCCCATCGCCGGATTGACTTGAAAGAAACCGTCGGCGGGGACTTCGAACACCTTGCCGCACACCACCTCCCTGAGGACGACCGGGTGGTGGGGCTTGCCGATCCACCATTGCACGCCGCTCCGCGCCGTCCAGCGAACTGTAGCCTTCGCCTCCCTCTCGACAGACTTCCTGACCGCCGGCGCCCCGGTGGCGAGCAGCGTCTCTATGCTTTGCCGGATTTCCGGTATTTTTGCATTTATCTCCGGCCTCGCGAGGGGGTCCTCGCGAATGTCGAATATCTCGTGGGACGACTCTTCGCGGTAACCCAGAAGGAGTCGTCCGCTCACGCGCGCGAAATGGTAAACGACCTTGTTGCGGTAATGAAGGGGGTCCGTCTGCGGAGCCGTCTCGAACCTGGGTATCCGTATCCGCGCACGCTCGAAGAACTCTTTAAGCTGAGCCTCTTTCGCCGCCATCTCGCCATTGAACGAGAGGTTTGCATAGACCATCCCCGGCACGCGCGCCCCCCCGTCGACACGTTCAGGGCTGGGCTCTTCGACGGCCACCAGGCGAGCCTTGACCCAATGGCGCTTCTCTTCCGTTATTTCGGCCTTTACCTGCTCTCCCGCCCAGGCTCCCGGGACAAACACGACACGGCCGTCGCCTAGGCGGCCTATGCCGTCTCCGCCGTAGACGTTCTTGGCTATGTAGACTGAAGATGTCATATCGAAAACCTTGCGCCGCGGATGCCGGGCGCAAAAGCCGCCGCGGCGAGAGCCGCGGCGACTTCAATGGATATCTGGCGTCCGACGTCCACCCTGTTCATCCCAGAAGGTCGTCGCCGCCGCCAAGATCGAGCCCCATCGATTCTGCGGCATCGTTGATTTCGACGCCGTCGACGGAAGTGTCGCCCGTGTCGGCAAGAACGAGAGGCTTGAGATCGTCCTCGTTGTCCTCCTCCTCACCGGGTATCCCCGACGTCGGGATGCCGTACAGCTCCTCGTGGCGCTTGCGCTGCTCCTCCCGGAGCTCGTCCATCTCCGCGTCCGAAATGGTGTCGCAAAGCGGCACGAGCTTGAGATAGCGGTGCAGGGGGAAGCCGGTTCCGCCGGGGATTAGGTGCCCGAGGATCACGTTCTCCTTGAAGCCGCGCAGCTCGTCCACCCTGCCCATCGTAGCGGCTTCGGTGAGAACGCGCGTCGTATCCTGGAAGGATGCCGCGGAGATGAACGAATCGGTCTCCAGGGCGGCCTTGGTGATGCCAAGAAGCGCAGGCTGCGCCTCGGCGGGACGGCGGCCTTCCTCCATCATCCTCTCGTTGACCTTGAGGAACGTCTGGCGGGTTACCTGTTCGCCCCAGAGGAAGTCCGTATCGCCGGGATTGGTGATCCTGACCTTGCGGAGCATCTGACGGACGATGATTTCGATATGCTTGTCGTTGATTTCGACGCCCTGCAGACGGTAGACCTGCTGAACCTCGTTGACGAGATACTTTTCCAGCTCCTGCGGACCGGAGACCTCGAGGATCTCCTGCGGGATGACCGGTCCTTCGGTGAGCTGCTGGCCCTTCTTCACACGATCGCCTTTGAAGACGACGATCTGCTTGCCCATGGGTATCAAGTGCTCCTCCACGAGACCGGTCACATCGTCGCGCACTATGACCAGACGCTTGCCGCGCTGGTTCTCGCCGAACTCGATGATGCCTTCGATCTTGGCGATTTCCGCGGCGTCCTTGGGCTGGCGGGCTTCGAAAAGTTCCGCAACGCGCGGAAGACCGCCGGTGATGTCACGGGTCTTCGCCGCTTCGCGGGGCGTCTTCGCCAGGAGCATGCCAGGCGTCGCCTTCATTCCGTCGCGCACCATGACGATGGCGCCCGTCGGGATGTCGTGCGAGTCGAGCATCGCGCCATCCGCGCCGCGGATGACGATCCGCGGATGGAGATTCGATTCGCGCGTGTCAAGGACGACAAGCGTCTTGGCGCCGCTGGAGCGGTCGGTCTCCGTCTTGACCGAAACGTCTTCCTCGAAGTCGACGAATTCGATGTTGCCGGCCTCTTCCGAAAGGACGGGGACGGAGTGGGGGTCCCACGCGGCAACCTTCTGGCCCTTCTTGACCTTCTGCCCGTCGTCTATCAGGAGCGTCGTGCCCATCTGAAGCTGATAGCTGTCCAGGCGCGTGCCGGTCTCTGAGTATATCTCAAGAGATCCGTTCTTGTTGAGGACGACCTCGTGACCCTCGTCGTTGCGCACCTTGCGGATGTCGACGAAGCGGGCGATGCCGTCGTTCTTGAGAACAATCTCGGGAACCTTCGCCGTGGCCGAGGCCGTTCCGCCGATGTGGAACGTACGCATCGTAAGCTGGGTTCCGGGCTCGCCGATAGACTGGGCCGCGATGATGCCGACGGCCGTGCCGATCTCGACTTCGCGACCGGTCGAAAGGTCGCGCCCGTAGCACTTGGCGCACATGCCGTGCTCGGCATCGCACGTAAGGCCGGAGCGTATCCACACCTTTTCCAGGCCGCACTTGTCGATCCGGGCGCAAGCGGCCTCGTCGATTATGTCGTTCGCCCGCACCAGCGTGTCGCCCGTTTTGGGATCGCGGATCTCGTAGAGGGCCGTGCGCCCGAGGACGCGGTCGCCGAGCGTGACCTTGACTTCGTCGCCTTCGACAATGGCCTCGACCTCGATTCCGTTCACCGTGTTGCAGTCTTCCTGCGTGATGATGACGTCCTGCGAAACGTCGACGAGCTTGCGCGTAAGGTATCCGGCGTCGGCCGTCTTGAGCGCGGTGTCGGCGAGGCCCTTGCGGGCGCCGTGCGACGAGATGAAGTATTCGAGAACCGAAAGGCCTTCGCGGAACGACGCCGTGATGGGGCGCTCGATGATGTCGCCCGAAGGGTTGGACATCAGTCCGCGCATGCCGGCGAGCTGACGGATCTGCAGCTTGGAGCCGCGGGCCTTCGAATCGGCGAACATGTACACCGGATTGAGCTCTGTCGGGTTCTTGTTGTCGGGCGTTACGTTTCTGTCGATCGTCTTGTAGAGCGAGTCGCCGATCTTCTCGGTCGTGCCCGCCCATATGTCGACAATCTTGTTGTGGCGTTCGCCGTCGGTGATGATGCCCTGCTGGAATTGCTGCTGGACCTTGTCCGCCTCGGCGCGGGCCTTGGCGATTTCAGCATCCTTGTCGGCCGGGCGAATCATGTCCTTGAGGCCCATCGACGCGCCGGAGACCGTCGCAAAACTGTAGCCGAGAGTCTTGAGCTTGTCGATCGCCTCGACGGTGACATCGTGCCCGGCGACCTTGTGGCAATCGAGAATGAGCTTGCCGATAGTGGACTTCGAGCACTTGTCATTCCAGAACCCCATTTCCGCCGGCCAGACGTTGTTGAAAATCACGCGTCCGGCGGTCGTCTCGATGGTGTGTTTCTCTGTGTCGCCGTGCGGACGCCCCGACGTGCCGAAATCCGGGTTGCGGTAGCGGATTCTCGTGTGGTAGCCTATCGCGCCCTCGGCGATGCCGAACTCGACCTCCCCGATGTCGTTGAAAAGCGGAAGATGCTCTTCGCGGCAGTCGGTCTTGCCGGCGATCTTTCCCGCGAGCTTGTCCCTCTGCGAGGGGACGGTCAGGAAGTAGAGGCCTAGGCAGACGTCCTGGGTCGGGGTCATGACGGACTTGCCGGACGCCGGGGAGAAAATCGAAGTCGATGCAAGCATCATAAGCTTCGACTCCATCTGCGCCTCTATGGACAGAGGCACGTGCACGGCCATCTGGTCTCCGTCGAAGTCGGCGTTGAACGGAGTGCAGACCATCGGGTGAAGGCGGATCGCCTTGCCCTCGACGAGCACCGGTTCGAACGACTGGATCGAAAGGCGGTGCAGCGTCGGAGCGCGGTTGAGGAACACCGTCTTGTCCTTGGTCACCTCTTCGAGGATATCCCAAACCTGCTCGTCCTGGCGCTCGATCATCTTGCGGGCGGTGCGGACCGTATGGCAGATGCCGAGCTCCTTCAGACGGCGTATGATGAACGGCTCGAAGAGCCTGAGCGCCATCTCCTTCGGGATGCCGCACTGCGGGAACTTGAGCTCCGGCCCCACGACGATGACAGAGCGTCCCGAGTAGTCGACGCGCTTGCCGAGAAGATTCTGGCGGAAGCGGCCCGTCTTGCCCTTGAGTATCTCGGAGAGGGACTTGAGCGGACGGTTTCCGGGGCCTGTCACAGGACGCCCGTGGCGCCCGTTGTCGAACACAGCGTCGACGGCCTCCTGCAGCATCCTCTTCTCGTTGCGGATGATAACGTCCGGCGTTTTGAGCGCGAGAAGGTTCCGCAGGCGGTTGTTGCGGTTGATGACGCGGCGGTAAAGGTCGTTGAGGTCGCTCGTCGCGAAGCGCCCGCCTTCAAGAGGAACGAGAGGACGGAGCTCGGGCGGGATTACGGGAAGAACGTCCAGCACCATCCACTCCGGCTTGGAGTTGGAGACGCGGAAGCCCTCCACCACCTTCATGCGCTTCGCGATCTTCTTGCGGTTCTGCTTGGAGCGGGTGTTCTCCATCTGCTCCTCGAGCTCGCCCATGAGATCGTCGAGGTTCACCTTGCGCAGAAGCTTGCGCACGGCGTCGGCGCCCATGTCGGCCTTGAAGCCGTCCTGATACTTCTCCTGCGCGTCGATGTACTCCTGGTCGGAGAGTATCTGCCCCTCCTTTAGCGGAGTGTCGCCGGGCTCCGTGACGATCCAGTCCTGGTAGTAGAGCACGCGCTCGAGCTCGCTCGTCGTCTTGTCGAGGAGAAGACCCATCCTCGACGGCGAACACTTGAAGAACCAGATGTGGCTGACCGGGACGGCCAGCTCTATGTGGCCCATGCGCTGGCGGCGGACGGACGCGAGAGTAACCTCTACGCCGCAGCGGTCGCAGATCATCCCCTTGTTTTTGATGCGCTTGTACTTGCCGCAGGCGCACTCCCAGTCTTTCGTCGGGCCGAATATCTTCTCGCAGAAGAGTCCGTCCTTCTCGGGGCGGTAGGTGCGGTAGTTGATGGTCTCGGGGTTCTTGACCTCTCCGTGGGACCAGGCGCGGATCGTCTCAGGCGATGCCAACTGCACCTTGACGGCGTCGTAGTGAGCGGATGCGTTGAAAGAGCCGCCGAAGATATCAGAGGTGTTGTAAGGATTGTTCATTTTTGGAATCTCCCAGAAAGTTGCCCTTAGACGTTAAGCGCGCCGGCGAGCAGATCGTCGCTGGCCACGGCCTGCGGAACGGGCGTCGACGCGGACGCCGCGGGACCGTCGGCCTTTCTGCGCCCATCCTGCCCTCCGCCCAGAAGCTGGGTGTCGAGGCAGAGTCCGCGCAGCTCGTGGATGAGGACCGAGAACGATTCCGGCATGCCCGAATCGAGGATGTTTGTCCCCTTGACGATGGACTCGTATATTCTCGTCCTGCCCTGGACATCGTCCGACTTGACGGTGAGGAGCTCCTGCAGGGCGTATGCGACGCCGTAGGCTTCAAGGGCCCAAACCTCCATTTCGCCCATGCGCTGGCCGCCGAGCTGGGCCTTGCCGCCGAGAGGCTGCTGCGTGACGAGCGAATAGGGGCCGATCGCGCGGGCGTGGATCTTGTCGGTGACGAGGTGGTGGAGCTTGAGCATGTATATGACGCCCACGACGACCTTCTGCGCGAAGGGCTCGCCGGTGAGACCGTCATAGAGAACCGTCTTGCCCTCGGGGCATATCCAGCTCTGGGCGCCCTCGCTCTTCTCCTGAACCGCACGCGCCTGGCGCAGAAGCTCGTCGATTTCGGTCTCCTGGACGCCGTCGAACACCGGCGTCGCCGCGTGGAAATTGAGGTACCGGCAGGCAAGCCCGAGGTACGTCTCGAACAGCTGCCCGAGGTTCATTCGGGAAGGCACGCCAAGCGGGTTCAGGACGATGTCGACGGGACGTCCGTCGGGAAGGAACGGCATGTCGCAGCTCGGAAGGATCCTGGAGACGACGCCCTTGTTTCCGTGACGGCCGGCCATCTTGTCGCCGACAGAGAGGTTTTTCTTGTCCACGAGGAACACGCGGACCGATTTCACGACCTCACCCTCGCCGCCGAAGTCGCCGAAGAGACCGCCGTCGGCCTCCGCCGCCGCGTCCTCGATCGCGGCGAACTCCATCTCGAAAGGCTCGAGGATGGACATGACCTTGTCCTTGGCGGGACCTTCATCCATATCCCAATGGGCGTGGGCTCTCGCCAGCATCGCAAGCTGGCCCTTCTTGATCTTCTTGTTCGCGGGGATGATCACGTCGCCGGTTTCGGTATCCGTCACGTCGACCGAGAGCTTCTCGTTCATGAGCTCGCTGGCGAGCTTCGCCGTGACGTCCTTCTCGAGTTTGGCGATCTGATTCTTGCGCTTTCTCTCGGCGTCCTTCTTGGCCTTCTTGGTCGTCTTGTCGTCCGCGGCGGCGACATCCTGGCTCGTGGACACCTGAACGCCCATGACCACGCCGGCCGTCCCGGGCGGAACGGTCAGAGAAGTGTCGCGGACATCGGCGGCCTTCTCGCCGAAGATCGCCCTGAGAAGCCTCTCCTCGGGGGAGAGTTCTGTTTCGCCCTTGGGCGTCACCTTGCCGACGAGAATGTCGCCGGGCTTGACCTCGGCGCCGACGCGCACGATGCCGTCGGGGCCGAGATTCTTGAGAGCGTCCTCGCTGACGTTGGGGATGTCGCGGGTGATCTCCTCGGGGCCGAGCTTGGTGTCCCTGGCGCCGCATTCAAACGTGATTATGTGGAGCGACGTAAGCATGTCCTCGCGGACGATGCGCTCGTTTATGAGGATGGCGTCCTCGAAGTTGTAGCCGCGCCAGCTCATGAACGCGACAAGAAGATTCTTGCCGAGGGCCAGCTCGCCCTGATCGGTCGCGGGGCCGTCGGCCAGGCAGTCGCCGAACGCGACCTTCTGGCCTTTCTTGACGATGGGCTTCTGGTTGAAGCACGTGCCTGCGTTGCAGCGGCGGAATTTCTGCAGATCGTATCTCCAGACGCCCTTCTCGGGATTGTGCGCCGGGGGGACATCGCCGGCGGGGAGCTTGCCGTCGTCCGTCACGACGACCGTCTCGGCGGAAACGTACGCGACGGTTCCGTCGTGGAGAGCCGTGACGATCACGCGCGAATCCTTCGCGCTTGCGGCCTCGAGGCCGGTTCCGACGTAGGGGCGCTCCGTCGTCATGAGCGGCACGCCCTGGCGCATCATGTTTGCGCCCATGAGCGCGCGGTTCGCGTCGTCATGCTCCAGGAACGGGATGAGGCCGGCCGCGATGGAGATGACCTGCATCGGGGCGACGTCCATGTACTGGACCTCGCGCGCGGGCTTCTCGCAGAATTCCGTGCGGAAACGGCACGTGACCTTCTCCTCGGCGAACATGCGGTTCGCCTTGAGCGGCGCGTTGGCCTGCGCAATGACGAACTGCTCCTCCGTGTCCGCGGGGAGATATTCGACTTCGTCGGTGACCTTGCCGCCGATAACCTTGCGGTAGGGGGTCTCGATGAAACCGAACCTGTTGATCTGCGCATAGATGCCGAGAGACGAAATGAGACCGATGTTCGGGCCTTCAGGCGTTTCGATCGGGCATATCCTGCCGTAGTGGGAAGGATGGACGTCGCGGACCTCGAATCCTGCGCGCTCGCGGGAAAGGCCGCCGGGGCCGAGAGCCGAAAGACGGCGCTTGTGGGCGAGGGCCGAGAGCGGATTCGTCTGGTCCATGAACTGGGAAAGCTGCGAACGGGCGAAGAAGTCCGCCACGACGGCGCTGAACGTCTTGGAATTGACGAGACGGCTCGGCGACAGCGCGCCCGAATTCGGATCGTGTATCGTCATGCGCTCGCGGATGAGGCGCTCGGTGCGGGCGAGGCCAACGCGGCACTGGTTCTCGAGAAGCTCTCCGGTCGTCCTGACGCGGCGGTTGCCGAGGTGGTCGATGTCGTCGACCTGCTCGCGCCCGACGTATATCTTGAGAAGAAGGCGTATCGCCTCTATCACGTCGATGCCGGACTCGTGGAGAGTGCGGAGGTTTTCGTCCACCTTGCCAGTGAGGCCCAGCTTCTTGTTGATCTTGTGGCGCCCGACGTATCCGAGATCGTAATGGGCGAGCTCGAAGAAAAGGCGGTGGATCATCTGCTTGGAGTTCGTCGCCGTGGGCGGATCGCCGGGGCGCATCCTGCGGTAGATCTCCTTGAGCGCGTCTTCCTCGTTGTGGATGCCGGCCTTGGCGTCTTCGCGGAGCGTCTTGATGAGCGTGCCGTTGTCGACGGAGACGTCGACTACCTCGACCTGCGCAATGCCCGCCGCGGCGATCTGCTCCATCATCGCAGGCGTCACGGGATCGTACCTGCGGGCTATGACGGCCTGGGAATCGGTGTCGACAAGATCGTCCTTCATGACGAGCATGCGAAGATCCTTGTCGGCGTACGCCGTATCCGTCGGGAGCTTCTTGAAGTCGTAGAAAAGATTCATCAGCTGCTCGTCGGAGCCGTAGCCGAACGCCCTGAGAAGGGTCGTAGCATAGAATTTGCGGCGGCGGCGGCGCTGGTCCATGAAGCACCACATGACATCGTTAGTGTCGAACATCACCTCGATCCAGCTTCCGCGGTCGGGAATGATGCGGACGGACAGCAGCGGCTGGCCGTTGGCGTGGACCTGGCGCTCGGTCGATATGCCGGGGCTCCTGTGCAGCTGCGACACGATAACGCGCTCCGCGCCATTGATCACGAACGCGCCGTCGGGCGTCATGACGGGCATATCGCCCAGGAAGACCTCCTCCTCGCGGACGTCCTCTCCGTCGCGGAGGCGGAAATTCGCCCTCAAAGGCCGCGCATACGTCTCTCCGTCTATGAGCGCCTGCAGGTAGCTTTTCTTCGGCGCATCGAGCGTATAGCTCGCGAAGTCGAGCGAATAGCGCCCGTCGTAGGACTGGACCGGGAATATCTCCTTGAAAATCGCCTGCAGACCCTTGTCTTCGCGCTTTGCCGGCGGCACGTCAGGCTGAAGGAAGTCTTGATACGACTTGGTCTGGATCTCGATAAGATCCGGCGGAGTTTCGACCATGCCCTGAAGCTTGCCGAAAACTTTGCGTTCTGCGCTCATCTTGGTTGACCTCTGATTGGTTGTGCAAAATACGACGTGGACTTCTTGACCCCGGTCCTGCGCCTGAAGTGTGGTAAGCGACCACTTTGTTAACTGTCCGCAATCTGGGTAGTTTGAAAGTATATTTTATCAAAAATTCCCCCTTGATTGCAAGGGGGCAAATTTGGTAAAATATACGGCGTTGTTTTTGGACCGGTAGCTCAGTCGGTCAGAGCTGGGGACTCATAATCCCTAGGTCGTGGGTTCAAGTCCCGCCCGGTCCACCACTCCATTCCCCTTTCTGCGTCCGCGCCTGCGATGGCTTTTCTTCTGTTCGGGCGCGGAATTCTTCTGCTCCACCGCTGGTTTCTCCTTTTCCTGCGCGGGCTTCTTCTGCACGGGAACGGGGTTTTTGGCTTCTGCCGGACGCTCCGGCCTGCCCTCGCGGATCGGATCATCGTCCGGGGAAACGTCCGCAGGCGCCGGAGCGAGAGAATCTCCGCTGGGAACAGGGATGACGCACGGCGCAGGAGCGGCCTCCAGAAGCTTGATTACATCCTCAGCCTTTTCGCGCACGTCGTAATCCAGGCCGTCCCCCACGGGCACGACAGTCGTGCCGCCACCTTTGCGGGGCTCGACGGTGACGATCAAGGATGCGTTAAACCATATGGGCGCATTGTCAAGCCTGGTCAGTTTAATGAACATTGGACATTCTCCCTTTTCTGATCCTTTCCTGATACACACAAAAGAAATGCAAGCGAAACGCCGATCCACGAAGCAAAAAGTACGTCAGGCACAAATCCCACGGCCTCTGGAGAAACAATACCCCTGAACTGCAGCAAAAGCAACGTCGGTCTTGAAGCAAGAACGATTCCGCTCATCGCCGCATAGACTGTCCATATGCTGCGTCGCAGATGTCCGCTTCGCATGATCTCCGATGCGACAACCGCAAACCATATCGCCAAAATGGCTTTGTCGTGCGACTGGCTGTAATTCCATATCGGCACAATCAGTGCAACAGGAGCCCACCTGTACCACCATTCCTTATTGCCGCGCATTCTGAAGCAAAGCCAACCACATGACACAAAGCAAAGTCCCATCCACGCGAAACTGAACAACTTCATCGCAAGCCCTCCCTGCAGATGCCGCGCAATAAAGTACATCGGATGGGCACCGAAATACGGAGCGCCTATTTGAGGCAACTGAAGAAGAAGCTCAACGGGAGACTCGTGGACCTGCCATGCAGTAAAACACGTCCCCGCCAAGCATGCCAGAACGGCAACAGCTATCGTACGGTAGGCTTTGGCGAAAAACAACGGCCAAAACGCCAAAATCGCCATTTGCGGCTTTATCATCGCCAACGCCCATAAAAGCCCGGCCATAATATCCTTGCCGGAAGCGCGGCAACGTTCAACCAGTGCGAACAGGGCGACAATTAAAACCCCATAATTCATCCAATACCAGCATTGCGCGGCCGGAATCGAGGCTGAAGCGAGAACCGCCAGCGAAACGGCAGACGGATATTCCGCATCGACCCGCCGGAATTCGAAGAACAGAAAAACGACAGCAAGCGCAAAAAGCGCCTTGGCGGCGTTTTCCAGCGCGGGCATGGAAATCCATCCGTAGAACCAGCAGAAACACGTATGCCAGGCCGGATAGGCGTGAACAGGCTGCCCGCCTGCGCCAGGCGGCGGCTCCTTGTCGGGCCTGGACATCCCCGTATAGCCGGGAACCACGATGTCGCAATTCCATATGCGGAAGGAATTGATCCCGCGGTGGGCAAGCCCGATTTCGGCATGCCGTACGCCAAGATCGCCGCAAAACCATTCAAATGGACGAATATTCCAAAAGTACCTGCCCTGCTCGACCTCAAACAACAGCCCAAGCGTCGCCCCGAGCAACAGAAGCGCCGAAAATGCCAAGGCCCAGACGGCATTGCGCCTACTTGCTCTCATGGTACTCTTCTTCGGTGTTCACATTCCAGACCGCGTCCTTGCCGGTGCCGTTGACCAGGGAACGCGCGGCCTCGAGTCCGCAAAGCATGGAATGGTCCATGTTGTTGTATCTGTGCTGTCCGTTGCGCCCGATGCAATACAGATTCGAGAATCCGTCAAGCCAGGCGCGAACCTTGCCGAACTCGGAATACGTGCCGAAATACGCGGGATAGGCCTTCTTGACCTTGATCCGCACGGAGTCGAGAACGGGGGTATCCTCGCCAAGGACGCCGATCTTCCTGAGCTCCCCGACCGCCATGTCGGTGAACTCCCGGTCTGTCATGGTCCAGAAACGGTCGCCTTCCGTGCAGAAGTACTCAAGCCCGACCCAGACGTGTTTCGTAACGTCGTCCACCATATAGGGCGACCAGTTGTTGAATATCTGTATGCGGCCCATTCTGACCTCGCGCTCCTGCACGTATATCCATGTATCCGGGACTATGTCGTTCACGGTCTTGAGCTTGGTGCCGTTCTTGATGGCGAGCTTGTCGACGAGCAGTCCGACCGTTATGAAATCGCGGTACGGCAACTCGGCGGCTATCCCGGCAACGTCGGCCGGCACTCCACTGAAGGACGCAACGAGATCCTTTACGGGCATCGAAGAGAAAACCGCATCGCACGAAAGCCTGGTGCCGTCGGCGAGCACCACTCCGGTGACGCGCCCTTCAGACGACTCCACCCCCGTCACGCAAGACTGCATCCGGATTTCCACTCCGGACGCGCGCAGATCGTCCGCAAGCGTCTCCCACAGCTGTCCGGGGCCCTTCTTCGGATAAATGAACTCCTCTATGAGCGACGTCTCCTTTTTGCCGCCTTTGGGGATGAAGACGTTGAGAAGGGCTTTCCAGAGCGAAAGGCCTTTGACGCGCTGCGCCCCCCACTCCGGCGATATCTTCGATGGATGCACCCCCCAGAGCTTTTCGGTGTAGTCTTCGAAGAACATCGAATACAGGACCTTGCCGAAACGGTTGATGTAGAAATCCTCGAGCGACTTCTCCGGACGCTTGAAAAACGCCGAGTACAGATAGCTCCATCCAGCTTTCCAGGTACGGACGAGTCCCATCGCAAGAAAGGTCGCAGGCTTTATGGAGATCGGATAGTCGAAGAAATGGCGCAGATAGTATATGCGGCTTACGCGACGGCGGCGAAGCATCACGCGATCCTCCTTCTCCGGGTCGGGTCCGCCGGGGACCACGTTGCAGGGCCGGTCAAGGAGCCTGTCATCCTTGGAGGGGACGCCCTGCACCGGCATGAGCCTGCCCCAAAGATCGTTCACTTCCTGTGATTTGGAGAAGAACCTGTGTCCGCCGATGTCAATCCTTGACGCTCCATGCACGGCGGTGCGCGAGATGCCGCCTATTTCGGACGACTCCTCCAGAACGACGACTTTCCAGTCTTTCTTCGCAATGCGGTTCATTTCGTACGCAGCCGTGAGTCCGGCAGGTCCTGCACCAATGATTATCGCCGTTTTCATGTTTTCGGTCTCCTTCCGTTATCTGAAAATCAGTATTTTCCGTCCGAGATAATTCCACACTAGCACCGCGGCCGTCATGAACGCCTTGACGATCATATAGTGCCACCCGAGGAGTTCGACTCCTATCCACATGCCGAGCTCCGTCCATCCAAGTCCCATCAGACCTATCACGCCAAACACCAGAAACGCCCCGACGCTCCTGCCCTTGCCGCGATCTTTCGTCTGAGTGAAGACGAACCAGAGCGAAAGAAGGTAGTTTACCGTAAGCCCGGCCGCGAATCCCAGCGCCGTGGAGATGTAGAGACCGCCGGCGACATCCTTGAAGAAAAGCTCCTGCGCAATCCACAACGTCCCCCAGTCCGCGACCGTGGCTATTCCGCCGACGACCGCGTAACGCAGAAACTCGAACACCAGCACCTTGAGACCGCCCCCGTCTTTCGCCATGATCCTCTCCTCCTCCACGTGTTACGAGATGGCGGCGAAAGCCTGCTCAAGGTCGGCGATGATGTCTTCGGCCGACTCCAGTCCGCAGCTGAACCGTATCAGGTCCGGAGGGATGCCTGCCGCCGCGAGCTGTTCGTCGGTGAGCTGCCTATGCGTGTGCGACGCAGGGTGCAGGACGCAGCTTCTCGCATCGGCGACATGGGTCACGATCTCTATCATCTTGAGAGAATCCATGAACTTGATGCTCTTCTCGCGTCCGCCTTTGATGCCGAACGTGAGAACGCCCGAAGGGAGCGCGCCTTCGAACTGCTTGCGGCAGAGTCCGTAATACGGAGAATCCTCGAGCCCTGCATAGTTGACCCACGCCACCTCCGGACGCGACCTTAGCCACTTCGCCGCGGCGAGGGCGTTTTCCGCGTGCCGGCGGATTCTCAGGTGGAGGCTCTCGAGGCCGAGATTGAGGATGAAAGCGTTGAACGGGCTCGGTATGGACCCGTAGTCTCTCATGAGCTGCGCCGTAGCCTTGACGATGAAAGCTGCCTTGCCGAAGGTTTTGGTGTAGCTGAGCCCGTGATAGGAGGGATCGGGCGAGACGAGCCCCGCGAAACGCTCCGGATATTTCTCCCAGTCGAAATTGCCGCTGTCGACTATCGCGCCGCCGACCTGCGCGGCGTGTCCGTCCATGTACTTCGTCGTCGAGTGCATGACGATGTCGGCGCCGAATTCGATCGGACGGCACAGTACCGGCGTCGGGAACGTGTTGTCGACGATGAGCGGCACCCCGTGGGCATGCGCGAGCCTGGCGAACTTCTCTATGTCAAGCACGGCTCCGGACGGATTCGCGACAGTTTCGCCGAAGACGCACTTCGTGTTCGGCCTGAATGCGCTCGCCAGAGTCTCTTCATCCGCGTCGGGGTCGACGAACGTGAACTCGATCCCCAGCTTCTTCAGCGAAACGTTGAAGAGGTTGTACGTCCCCCCGTATATCTGGGCGCTGGAGACGACATGGTCGCCCGCCTGGCAGAGGTTCAGTATGCAGTATGTCGATGCGGCCTGCCCGGACGACGTGAGCATCGCCGCGACGCCTCCCTCGAGGGCGCATATCTTTCCGGCCACATGGTCGTTCGTTGGATTCTGAAGCCTGGTGTAGAAATATCCGGCGGCCTTGAGGTCGAAGAGGTCCGCCATCTGCTGCGTAGTCTCGTAGCGGAATGTCGTGGAAGCCACGATCGGCGGCTGGCGCGGTTCGCCGCGCTTGGGTTGCCATCCTCCCTGGACGCATTTCGTGTCTATTGTCACAAGAATCTCCTTTCGCAGAAAAATTTCTTTCTATTATACCATATTTTCGGCAAGCCCGAGACGCGATACCGCCGAATTGAACGCTTGCTCTTCGCTCCGCGACGGAAGAATCCCGCGCATGGAGACGCATTTCCCCTTCACATATGTCGCGGCGACATCGGAGGAATGCATTGAATTGACGATCAGGTTCGCTACATCCAGGCATGGCGTCAGATGCGGCGCCAGGAGGCTTATGACGGCGAAATCGGCGTCTTTGCCGACCTCCAGGCTGCCGGTCGTCTTTTCCGCCCCGAGCGCTTTCGCACCGTTGATCGTCGCCATCTCGATGACGTCCCACGGAGAAAGAACCGTAGGGTCGTGCGCGACGCCCTTGTGGATGAGGGACGCAAGATGCATCTCCTCGAACATGTCGAGATTGTCGTTCGACGCGCACCCGTCCGTGCCAAGGGCCACATTGACCCCCAGCTCCATGGCCCTCGGAATTCTCGCGAAACCGCTGCCGAGTTTCATGTTGCTCGTCGGGTTGTGGACGAGGGTCACGTTTTTGTCGGCCATGATCCGGAAGTCGTCGTCCGTCGCCCATACGCAATGCGCGACGTAGCCGCCGCAGTCGAGAAGTCCGGTTTCGGCAAGATAGGCGATAGGCGTCTTGCCATGGCGCGCGATGCATTCTTCATGCTCCTTCTCTGTCTCGCTCGCATGGAGATGGACCGGCCTTTTCAGTTCCTTGTTCGCCTCGGCAAGCGCGCGGCAGAATGGTTCGTCCGTCAGATATTCCGAATGTATGCAAATATCGGCCAGCACCGACTCCTCCGCGCCCTTGTTGAATTCGCGGGTGAAAGAAATGCAGTCTTCAAGCCTCCCCGGGACGAATCCGAGCCCGACCCTGCAGACCCTGCCCTTCATCCCCGTCTCCCGCAAGGCCCTGCCCATCCCTTCTCCCGGGAAATCGTACATGTCGGCGACGCAGGTGGTCCCGCCCGCAAGCATCTCCCTTATCCCCCAGATCGCCCCGGCATGGACGTCTTCCGCGGTCATCTTGGCCTCGACGGGGAAAATCGCCTCCTCGAGCCAGCGCTGCAGGGGAAGGCCGCCGCCGAGGCCTCGCACCAGCGTCATGGCCGTATGCCCGTGGCAATTCACGAGTCCGGGCATTATGAGGAAATCCGAAACGTCCGATACGGCGCAAAGCCTCTCGACATCTTCGGCAACTTTCCCGATCGCCGCGATTTTGCCGTTCTCGTCCACAAGGATGTCGCCCCTTCCGGTTTTTCTCCCGGGAAGCACGAGCACCGCGTTTTTGTAAAGCGTCTTCGCCATGTGGTTTCTATCCTATGGATCTTACCGCCGCGTCTATCCTCTCCGGAATTGCCACGGGGAGGGCATGCTCCGTGCCGGATATCATCTCGACCTTCGCCTGCGGGAAGACGGCGGCGAGGAATTTCGCGTTCTCCGGCCTTACGATGCCGTCCTTTTCGCTTTGGAAAATCCATACGGGAAACTTTGCCTTCCCGGAAGACAGAAGGTCGATGAGGCCGAGCCTCAGATCCGTCTCCTTCAAATACGCCAGCCCCCTCGCGAGGCGCTCGTCCGTATCTCTTTCATACGGATTGGGCCGCCCCTCGGGAGTGCCGAAGAGTCCCTCGCCGCCGGTGAGTTTGAATCCCGCCTCAAAGGCCTTGAGCCTGCGTTCGCTCATTCCGGACCAGTTGTTCGCCTCCATCATCCTCGCCGTCGCCGCGACGAGTACGAGTCCCTTGATTTTCCCTGGCCTTGTCATCGCCAGCCTCAGCGCCGAACTTCCGCCCATGGACCATCCGACAACGATCGCCTTGCCGGCCTCGTCAAGCGCCTTCTCCGCTTCGCCGTCAAGCTGCTCGATATAGGTCAATATGCGAGAGTCTTCATCCTTCGCGAAGCCGCAAAGGCTCCAAGCGGCTTTGCTCGCCGCCCACCCGTTGAGTATGAGAGTTTTCATCTGCCCTCCAACCTTCGCACAATCCGGCGCGCAACCGCAAGCTTGCCCATAAGCGGGAGACTCTCGACCGACCCGTCCGCAGACACGAAAGAGACACGGTTCGTGTCGGTCCCGAATCCGCAGCCAGCCTCGCCCACATCGTTCGCGACGACGAATTCAAGCCTCTTTTCACGGCACTTGCGCGCGGCCTCCGCGAGAATATTGTCGGTTTCAGCGGCGAAACCGACTTTTCTCACTCCTTTTGCGCCCTTCAGGATGTCCGGATTCCTCGCGAGCTTGAGCACGCTTTCCATCTGCGACTTCTTCAGCTTCCGCTTCGCGCACATCGCCGGACGCCAATCCGCCACTGCGGCTGTCGCGATCAACGCGTCCGACTCTCCGGCCCCGCAAAGCGCCGCCTTGACAGCCCGCTCCATATCCCGCGCGCTTGTGACATCGACTCTCCTGACGCCTTTCGGCGTCTTGAGGGATACCGGGCCCGCAATCAGCGTGACATCGTGTCCGCGCTCCGCGGCGGCCCTGGCGACCGCAAAGCCCATCTTCCCCGTCGATGGATTGGAGAGGAATCTCACCGGATCGAGATATTCTCTCGTCGGACCGGCTGTTACGACGACTCTCACCCCGGCATTCTCAGCCCATGTTTCCGATTACGGCCTTTATGCGCCTCACTCCGGCGGAGCTCGACTGCTCCTTCACAATCTTGAAACTTCCGAGCTCCTTCGTGTTGGAGACGTGGGGGCCGCAGCAGATTTCCTTCGAGACGTCGCCGATCGAATACAGCGAGACCTGGTCGCCGTACTTGGAGCCGAAAAGAGCCATCGCGCCTTCGTTCTTCGCCTCTTCAACCGTGGTCGTCTTCTTCGTGACCTCGATTCCCTGCGAAATCCAGTCGTTGACGAGCTTCTCCGTCTCCTTTATCTGCCCGTCGGTCATCTTCTCGGGCCAGGTGAAATCGAATCTCAGCCGCTCCGCCGTGATGTTGGAGCCTTTCTGGTTGGCCGTCGGACCCAGCACCTTGTGGAGTGCCGCATGGAGAAGGTGCGTGGCCGTGTGCATGCGTGTAACGACCTCGGAGTTGTCTTGAAGCCCCGCCTTGAACGAACCCGCCGAAGTCGTGCGGGAGAGTTCCTGATGCTTGCGGTTCGCCTCGTCGAATCCCTCCTTGTCGACGGAAAGCCCGTCCTTCGTCGCCATTTCAACCGTCATCTCAAGCGGAAAGCCGAACGTATCGTACAGTTTGAAGGCCGTTTTTCCGCTTATCTGGCTCTGTCCGTGGAGCTTGAGCTGTTCCGCCACCTTCCTGTACATCGCCTCGCCTTTGTCGAGCGTCGCATTGAAGCGGTTCTCCTCGGCCTCGAGATCCAGCCTGCACTGCTCGAGATTGGCGCCGAGCTCCGGGTATACGTGCCTGTATTTCTCGCAGATCACTTCAGCGAGTTTCACGGTGAAGCCGGGACCTATGCCAAGTTGGCGGGCATAGCGCACCGCGCGGCGGATAAGCCTGCGCAGGACGTAGTTGGCGCCGATGTTGCCCGGCTTCACGCCGCCCTTGGGGTCGCAGAGGATGAATGTGGCCGTCCTCATGTGGTCTGCGACGATGCGCTTCGCCCTGAGACGCTCCTCGCCTGAAAGCTGACTCTCGGCGGACAGTTCCTCTATCTTCGCCATTATCGGCGCGAAAATCTCCGTATCGTACACCGTCGGCGCGCCGCTCATCATGCATATGGTGCGCTCCACGCCCATTCCCGTATCCACATTGTGGCGTCCGAGCGGAACGAACTTGCCCTCTTCGTTCTTGTTGTACTGCATGAAGACATCGTTCCATATTTCGATGTATTTTCCGCAGTGGCAGCCGGGACGGCACTCCGCGCCGCACTTCTCCTTGCCGGTGTCGATGAACATCTCGGTGTCGGGTCCGCACGGACCCGTCGTCCCCGCAGGTCCCCACCAGTTGTCCTCCCTCGGCAGGCGGAAGATGCGCTCGTCGGGGAGCCCCAGGGATTTCCAGATTTCGACTGCCTCTTCATCGGCAGGAATGTAGCCCTCCTCGCCTTCTTTCCCCTCGCCGCGGAATACCGTCACGTTGAGCTGCTCCGGCTTGAAGCCGAGCTTCTCCGTAAGAAACTCGTACGACCAGCTTATGGCTTCACGCTTGAAATAGTCGTTCAAGGACCAGTTTCCGAGCATCTCGAAGAAGGTAAGATGGGCGGAATCGCCGACTTCGTCGATGTCGCCCGTTCTAACGCACTTCTGAACATCCGTCAATCGCGTCCCCGCAGGGTGCGGCATCTGCCCCATGAGATACGGGACGAGCGGATGCATCCCGGCCGTGGTGAAGAGGACGGTCGGATCGTTCTCGGGTATCACGGACGCCCCGGGGATGATGGCATGCCCCTTCGACTCGAAAAACTTCAGATACATGTCGCGGAGTTCATCCGCAGTGAGATTCTTCATTGTGTCTCCTTCTTTCCGTAGCCGCATATTGTACCAAAAATCGGACCGGAGGTCTACATGGCCGCGAACCGACCGGACTTCAGGCGATTCTCCGCAAATCTCGATCGCGACGCATGGCGGCGCCCCCGGATGTGCGGAAAAACCGACCGCGTTCACATGGATGTAAGTCCGCGGATTTAACACGATAACTCCGCGGAGATAAGATGCTAAGTCCGCGGAGATAAAAGATAACTCCGCGGACTTAAATAATTTAACCGCGGAGTTAACTGTATAGCTCCGCGAAGCCAGAAATGCAGATCCGCGGATATAGCGCATAGCGACCGTGGTGAAAAAATTCCGGGAACCGCATTCACATCCGGCCAGTCTGGCGGGATGCGAGAAGACCATCCAGCGTCGCAGGCGGGACCAAAGACGAAACGTCTTCCCCGGCTGCAAGACGCCGCCGGACCTCCGTGGATGATTCAGGAGTTCGGGGGAACGATCTGAACTCGCAAAGTTTGCGCAATTCATCCCAATCCTTCCACCTCGGAAGCCCCTCCACAGAATCCTCCCCTACGAGAAACACGATTTTTACGCCGGGATTTTCAGCGGCGATCTCCTTTACGGTATCTATCGCGTACGACACGCCCCCGCGCTTGAGCTCCCTGTCGTCCACAACGGCCCCCGGGACATCGGCAAAGGCAAGGCGCAAAAGTTCAAGCCTGTCGTAGTCGCCCTTGGGGGCAGAACCTGTCTTGAACGGGGAAACCGCGGCAGGCACGACGATCAGGCGATCAAGCCCGAACGAAGCCATCGCCTTTTTCGCGATTCCGACATGTCCGTTGTGGACAGGATCGAAGCTCCCGCCGAATATCCCTATCGTCATGCAAGGTCCCGGCTTCGGTCCGCAGCCGCTTTGAGCGCAGCCCTGACCGTTTCCTTGAACAGAGGCACGTCCAGCTTCTCCATGCCCGCGGCCGTCGTTCCGCCCTTTGTGCACACGCCCTCTATGAAAGGCCTGAGCTCCATTCCGCTTTCGCGCAGGAATTTAGCGGTTCCGTACATCGTCTGCTCCGCAAGGAGCCTGGCCGTTTTCGGGGCGAGGCCGAGAGCGACGCCCCCTTCGACCATCGCCTCCTCCATGTAGGCGAAATAGGCGGGCCCCGAGCCGGAAAGCGCCGTCACCGCGTCGAATTCCTTTTCTTTCAGTATTACGGTCTCGCCTGCGCCGCCGAGTATCTTCTCGACTGCGGCCACGTCCTCCGCCGGAGTCGATGCCGGAGCCGTTATCGCGCACATCCCGGCGCCTGCCCGCAGGGCGAGGTTCGGCATGACTCGCACGAGCCTTGCCTTCGGACCGAACGCCTTGCGCAGTTTCGCGAGAGTTTTTCCCGCGACGATGGAGACTATGGTGTGCTCCGCAGTCAAGAAAGGCTTCACCTCGGCCGCAAGGCCGTCCACATCCTGCGGGCGGACGGCCAGAAACACGAGCCGCGAAGCCTTCGCAACCTCCTTCGCGTCGGCTGTCGTCTTCACGCCGTATTTCCCGCGAAGTTCCGCTCTGCGCGAAGCGACCTTCTCCGCCATGAAAACGCCCCGCTTTGACGGAATGGCCGAAAGGATGCCCTCCGCCATCTTGCCGGCGCCGAAAAATCCGATCTTCTTCAATGCGAACCTCCTTTCAGTCCAGAACACCCTTGGATGGCGACTCCTTCTCGTCCCACCAGCTGCCTTTCGTCCCCGAGACGCGGGCGATAGGTTTGGTGGTGAGCTGCTTCCCCTTCGCAGTGGCCGAGCGTATCTCGACGACATCCTTTTTCTCGGACTTTCCTGTTTCCCGGCTTATGCGATCGACCTGCTCCTTCGGCAGGAAGTACTGCTGGTTTATGCGCTGGCCTTTCGCGGGCTTGTACTTTACGTATATTACATCCGGGCATCCCTTCTGGAGAAGGAGTATCTTTGACTTGGGCTTCTCAGGAGCGAGCCGGTAGTCCTTGTTCCGGATGAGCCCTCCGAAACGGAAACGCTTGATGTAGCTGAAGCCGTATGCGCCTTCTTCGTAGATGCAGGTGAAATCAAGCGCGTCGCGGTCTTTCTCCTGGTTGTAGCGCATGACGGCGAGAAGATCCTTGTCGACGAATATCTTCTCCTCCGGCTGCACCTTCCTGAAGCGTCCGCTCTTCCACACGAGAATGAGCTCGTCGAGCGAAGAGCACTTGAAAAGTTCATCTCCGTTTCTGAGCCCGGAACCGACATAGTTGTTCTCCTTGTCCCACTTTATGGTCAGCTCGCTCGCCGTGATGGCCCTTACGTCCACCTCCTTGAATCCGTTCTCCTCGATCTCGGTGCAGCGGGGATACTTCTTGGAGTACTCCTTCACGAGCCCCTTCAGATACTTGACGACGAACGCCCTCAGATGGACGATGTTGTCCTTGACCGACGCCTCCTCTTTCAGGATGCCCTCGATCTCCTCGCGGTTCTTGTTTATGTCGAACTGGGAGATGCGGCGGATCTGGAGTTTAAGCAGCCTCTCGATGTCTTCATCCGTTATCCCGCGGCGAAGCTCTTTGAGGAACGGCTTGAAGCCCGTGACGATGGCGTTCTTCACGCCCTCCATCGTCTTCTCCTCCTCTATGCGCTTGTATATCCTCTCCTCGATGAATATGCGGTCGAGCGTGCGCGCATGAAAAAGGTCGTCAAGCTCTCCGAGGCGTATCTCCTGCTCGCGCTTCGTCAGTTCCGTTAGGCGCTCGACGTTTTTCTTCAGTATATCCGAGACGCTCATCATCCTGGGGCGCCCGTTTTCCAGCACTATCGGACGCGACGACAGGGACTTCTCGCAGGACGTGAACGCATAGAGCGCGACGATCGCCTTCTCCTGGCTCGCGCCGGCCTGGAGTTCAAGCTCGATTCTGACGTCCGCGCCGGTCAGATCGTGTATCTTCCGGACGGGCACCTTTTTCTTCTTGATGGCGTCCTCGATCGATTCCGAAATGGAGTCTGTCGTCTCGCCCCATGGGAGCTCGGTTATCACGAGCCTGTTCTTGTCCTCCTTGGCGATGCGCGCCCTCACCTTGACCTTTCCGAGGCCGTCCTGGTAGTCGGACGCGTCCATTATCCCGCCGAGCTGGAAATCCGGCAGCAGACGAAACGGCTTCTTCTGCAGAACCGCTATCTCCGCCTCGAGAAGTTCGATGAAATTGTGCGGGAGAATGGCGGTCGAAAGGCCTACCGCGATTCCCTCGGCGCCGAGCATGAGAAGAAGCGGAATCTTGGCGGGAAGATACACCGGCTCCTCCTTGCGGCCGTCGTAGTTGGGGACGAACGACGTGGTCTTCCTGTTGAACACCTCTTTGCGGGCAAGTTCGGTGAGCCGGCACTCTATGTACCTCGTTGCGGCGTGCGGCATCCCGGTGTAGAGCGAGCCGTAGTTTCCCTGCCCGTCGATTAGATAGCCCTTCCCCTCGCCCCAAAGCTTGTTCGCGAGAACGCATATCGCGTCGCCTATCGAAGCGTCGCCGTGAGGATGGTACTGCATCGCATGGCCTACGATGTTCGCGACCTTTGTGTACCGCCCGTCGTCCTTCTCCCAGAGCGAATGCATGATTCGCCTCTGCACGGGCTTTAGACCGTCCTCGACCGACGGGATCGCACGCGAGCAGATCACGTACGCGGAATACTGCCTGAAGTTGAAGTCGAAGAGGTCGCGCATGGGGCCGTATCCAGTAAGGCCCTTCGCTGCAGGCTCCGGAACGGATGCCGCGGATTGCCGCTCCTTGCCCTCGCCTGGAGCGAAAAGATCGAGACTGTCGAAAAGGCTTGGCGGTTCCCGTCCGCTCTGCCGGTCATTCTTCTTTGCCATATTTCTTTGCGGTTCTTTGCTTATGCGCCTGTCACCGGCGCGTTTCTTCCAAGGGTTCGGTTTGCGCGGGCCGCAGCAGCAGCGACGGATCGGTCGCGATCCGGTCGGTTGCTTCGCGCAGGTTGCCGCTCGCAGCTCTCAAATCGTCCACAATCGCCTCCATGTCGGATTTGCGGGAATCCACAAGCGTGTTGACTGACGACACAAGTGCGTTTGCGTTGGACACCGTTTCGGCCGCTCCCCGCATGATTCCCGCGAAATCGGACCGGAAAGCCTCAAAATCGATTTTCTCTATCTCGTTCATCACGCGCGTGGCGGAATCCGAGAAGTTGTCCAGGAAAGAAATCCCCGGCGGAATGTACAGATTCTCGGGATGCCACGTTATCTCCGCCGGTTTGGAGACATCGGCATGGATGAAATCGAGCTCTATATGCGACAGCCCCGTTATTCCGCTCGCGGTCACGGTCGCCCGCAAGCCATGCTCTATCTGCGAAGAGAGGTTGGCTTTTGCGTCGTCATCGGCGCCGAACTTCATGAACTTCTCTTTGATGGCCATCACGATCCTGATTCTGGACCCTCCCCTGCCGCGCACCCCGTAGTCGGAACGGACGAACGATATGCGCCTTACCTCGCCTATTTTCACCCCGCGGAAGTTCACTGCGCTGCCCACGGAAAGTCCGCTGACCGGCTTGTCGGAATACGTCTCCGCGTACACCTCCGACTCGCGTCCGCGCACGCCTCCTATGTACACGAGCGCCCCCGCAATCGCCGCGACGCCCAAGACTACCGCGAGGCCTATGCGGAAGTAGTTTGCTTTCGTGTCAGACGCCATGACGGACCTCCCCTCTGTTGAAGAATTTCACCACAAACGGATCTTTTGACGAATCTCTTAGCTCTCCAGGCGACCCAAGCGCCACCATCGCACGCCGCGATTTGTCGAACATTGCGCAGCGGTCGGCTATCTTGAATATGCTCGGAAGCTCGTGGGAGACCACGACAAACGTCTTCCCCGTCTCTTTCTTGAGCCTTAGAATCAGATCGTCAAGCGCCGATGACGTTATGGGGTCGAGTCCGGCACTGGGCTCGTCGAGGAAAAGTATCTCGGGATCCAGCGCAAGGGCTCTGGCTATCGCGACCCGCTTGCGCATCCCGCCGGATATCTCGGCAGGCATCTTCCCGGCCGCATCGGCAAGCTCGACGTCAGAAAGAAGCTTCATGGCCTTGTCGCGGCGGGCTGAACGGCCGAGATCGGAAAACTCTTCCAGCGGCAGAAGAACGTTTTCAAGGCATGTCATGGTCCCGAACAACGCCCCCGACTGGTACATCACGCCAATCTTCCGGCAAAGCGAATCTCTCGTGGCGCGGGACCATTCCATTCCCGCCACCCTCAATTCCCCCGCGAGGACCGGATTGAGGCCTATCATATGCTTCATTATCGTCGATTTCCCGCATCCGGAACCGCCAAGGAGTATGAAAACCTCGCCTTTCCGGATTTCGAACGACACGTTTTTCAGGATCGTCGCCCCGGGGTAGCCGGCGTCCACGTTCTTGAGCTCTATCATGTTCGCACCGGACACCTCTACACCCCCCACAGATGGCAAAGAACGGCGATGAGCCCGTCGGCGACGGCGATGGATACGATCCCGCCGACGACAGCCCGCGTCGCAGCGGTTCCGACACCGTCGGCGGTGGGAGCCGTGCGCATGCCGGCCGCACATCCGACGATTCCGACGATGAACCCGAATATCGCCGACTTGACCAGTCCGAACGAAATCATGAAAGCGTCGGCGGTATCGGTGACATGCTCCCAGAAAACCGCTGTCGGAACGTCCATCATCTGCAGAACGACAGCGCCTCCGACAAGTCCCGCAAGTTCCGCGGCTATCGTCAGGATGGGCATCGCAAAAACGCCGGCCGCTATCCGTGGGGGGACCAGGAACCGCACCGGCGGCAGCCCCATCGTGGTCAGCGCGTCAAGTTCCTCGTCAGCCTTCATCGATGCGATTTCCGCGGCAAACGCGCTTCCTGATCGCCCCGCAAGGACGATGGCGGTCACTAGCGGACCCAGCTCCCGGAAAAGACCGATCGCCAGAAGATCCGCCACGTACACCTCCACCCCGAACATCTGCAGCGCCGCGGCGCTTTCGAAGGCGAGGATCACGCCCAGGAGAAAGCCTATCCCCGTCGTCACGGGAAGCCCATCGAACGCGGCCCGCTGAAACGCAAGGGCCGCGTCGCCGAAACGGAAACGGCGCGGATGGACGAGTATCGAGCCGAACGCGGCGAAAGTCTCCCCGAGAAACTCGAGATTGTCGCGCTGCGCGCGCCATCCGTCGACCGTGCGCCTACCCACGCTCTCGAAGAAACGTCTCATTCCCCGGTGAAATCTCCGGCGGCCTTGCCGAGCGCGTCCGCAAACGCCTGCGAAAACGCCTTGGTGTAATTCCCGTCGGCTGCGTCTGCCGACGCCTCCGATTTGAACGCACGTCCCTCGCCTCCGCGCGGAAACGCCGTAAGCGCAAGCGACACTCTGGCCTTGCGGGATCCTTCGCTGCGGCAATCCAATGCGATGCGGGACACCTCCACATCGAACGTCACCTCGGCGCGGGACGGCTCTACCGCGAAATCTGCCGGCACGGCCGCCTCCAGGGCATCCTTTGCGATCCCCTTGAGGAGAAGCGGCGGCCTTGCCGCGAACGAATTGCACGGATCGAACGCAAACGAGCCGTCGGCGCGCATCACGACGATCCGCGCGCCATCGTATGGAGCCCTTACAGACAGATCCCTGAGCCTCGCCTTCACCCTCTTCGCGTCCTGCGGCGCACAATGGAGAAGCGCCCCGTCGGCCTCAACCGTCCAGGAGAACGGTTCGGCCGGATGGGAGCCGAGACACCCCGCGAGCATCGCCGTCCCGACCAGCATCGTCGACGCAAACTTGAAGTCCATCGTCCCTCCTCCTTTCCTCAGAAATCGCTCGCGTCGCAGACGAGCGAATCCATGATGTAGTCCTTGCGCTCGGGCGTGTTGGCGCCCATGTAGAATTTTATCGTCTTCTCGACATCGCGGTCGTCGGAGCACGTGACGGGCGTCAGGCGCATGCCGGGGCCGATGAAGTCCTTGAACTCGTTTGCGTTGAGCTCGCCCAATCCCTTGAATCGCGTTATCTCGCAGCCCTTCCCGCACTTGCGTATCGCCTCCTCGCGCTCCTCGTCGGAGAAGCAATAGTGCTGCTCCTTCTTGTTGCGCACGCGGAAAAGCGGCGTTTCGAGTATGAAAACGCGCCCGTCGGTCACAAGCTGGCGGAAGAACCTCATGAAGAATGTCGTGAGCAGCATCCTGATGTGAAGCCCGTCCACATCGGCATCCGTCGCGAAGATGATTTTGCCGTACCTGAGATGCTCGAGGTTGTCTTCGATGTCCAGCGTTTTGATGAGATTGAAGAACTCCTCGTTCTGGTAAAGCGTGGACTTGTTGGACGACACGGTGTTGAGCGGCTTTCCGCGAAGAAAGAACACAGCCTGGTTGAGCGCGTCACGCGCATTGCCGAGAGTGCCTCCCGCCGACTGCCCCTCCGTCAGGAATATCATCGTATCAGCCCCTTCCGGGCGGCCGGTCTTCTTGTCGAGCTTGTCGAGCTTCAGATGGTTCTTGCAGTCCTTGAGCTGGCGGACGCGTACCTGTGTCGCCTGAGCCCTCTCCCTGGCCTGCTTCTTTATCGTGTTGAGCTGCGAGCGTATCTTGCCCGTCTCCTCGATTTTCGAAATAAGCTTCTCCGTTTCGGACGAAGACCTGTGCAGCGCGGCCTCGATCTCCTTCTTCATCTGCTGGACGAGATCGCTCTTTATGTCGTTCATCACGAACTTGATCTTCGTCTGGCCTTCGAAAACGGGATTCATTATCCTGATCGACACCGCGCCGATGAGTCCGTCGCGTATGTCGTCGCCGTCGAACTTCTTCTTCGGGTCGTAGTCGTTGAGGGCTTTTGTGAGCGCCTCCTTGAACGCCGTAAGGTGCGTTCCGCCGTCGGTGGTGTACTGCCCGTTGACGAAAGAGTGGTATTCCTCACCGAAGCGGTTCGTGTGGGTGAAGATTATCTCGAGGTTTTTCGTCTTTATGTGGAACGGGGAATAGAGCTTCTCGAACTGCGCTTCGTCGGAAATCAGGTCCGCAAGCCCGCGGTCCGAACAGATGGGCTGCCCGTTGAGGTTTATCGTCAGCCCCGCGTTGACATAGCAGTACATCTTCATCCTGCGCAGGACGTGCTCCTCGCGGACCTTGAATTTCTTGAGCACCTTGATGTCGGGCTTGTACCTTATGAACGTACCGTTCGGCTCTCTCGAGGCGCATTTCCCGCGCTTCTTCGACTTTATGCGCCCCTCCTCGAAATACGCCTCCGAGAATTCCCCGTCGCGGAACGAGCGCACCTCGAAAAATTCCGAAAGCGCATTGACCGCCTTCGTGCCGACGCCGTTCATGCCGGCGGAAAACTGGAAATTGTCGGAATCGAACTTGCCGCCGGTGTTCATCTGGCTGACGCAGTCGACCACCTTCTCGAGCGGGATGCCCCGTCCGTAATCCCTTACGCTCGTTTCGCCGGTGTCGTAGTTGACCTTGACGTCTATCTTCTTGCCGCATCCCATGACATACTCGTCAACCGAGTTGTCGATGACCTCCTTCATGAGGATGTAGATGCAATCGTGATACATCGCGCCCGTTCCGGGCTCGCCCACGTACATCCCGGGACGCATCCTGATGTGCGTCACGGGATCGAGGGTCTTTATGCTGTCTGCTCCGTAAGTCTCTTTTGCCATTTGGGAGATTATATCAAATATTGACCGTCTTGTGCACCATGGCGGCCGTCACGCCCTTGAGAAAAATGCGTTTCGTCTTGGATGTCTCGCCGGATTTGAAGGAAACGGACGATTTCGGCAGCTTGAAGGCGTCGGCGAGAGTCTCTATGAGCTCCTTGTTGGCCTTGCCGTCGACAGGGGCCGAGCGTATGCGCACCTTGAGGGCATCGCCCATTATGGAGTCTATACCGGCGCGCGAACTCCTCGGCTGCGCCCTGACGTTCAGCACCACGCCTTCCGGCGTCTCACTGAAGAAGTCCATCGAGCTCCTCCCCGCTCAAATCCCTCCATTCGCCCGGCTTCAAGTCCGCAGGGAGGACGAAGCTCCCGACCGCAACGCGCTTCAGGGTCAATACCACGAGATGCGCCGCCGAGCACATGTACCGGATCTGCCGCTTCCTGCCCTCACGAAGGCGGAATTCGAGCGTGGTGACGTTTCTTTCGGGGCCTTTCACAATCTTCACCGGAACAGGCCTGGTCTTGTACCCGTCGGGCATTTCAACGGATCCGCGCAATATGGAGAGCTTCTCGTCGCTCCATCTCCCGGCCGCCTCGACAATGTATGTCTTTTCATGCTCGTACCTCGGATGCGTAAGCTTCAGGGTCAAATCTCCGTCGTTTGACAGCAGAAGCAACCCTTCGCTGTCCTTGTCCAGTCGCCCGACAGGCACGACCCGTTCGGAGACCCCCCTTACAAGCTCTGCGACGGTCGCCCCGCCGAACGGATCGCTCATGGTGGAAAGCACCCCGGCCGGTTTGTAGAGGACGATCGTCCTCTTTCTCTCCTCTCGGACGACGGGCGATCCGTCCACCGCAACCTTGACCGAACCGGGATCGAACCTTGCGCCGGCCTCTTTGACCACGAGCCCGTCCACCGTCACGCGGCCCGCTTCGATGAGTTCCGCCGCATGGCGCCTCGATGCGACACCAGCGTGTGAAAGTATGTTCTGCAGACGTTCCAAAGCCATGTGTAGATTATATCAAAGATTCCGTGAAACGTGTTGCGTTCTCTTCCAGCGTTTTTTCCAGTTCTTCAAAAGGAACGCCTCTAATTTCTGCGAGTTTGCCCGCAATTTCGTCCACTTTGGCAACGGTTTGGGCGTTTTCGGCGGTCGCGTCGCTCTCTACGAGAATGCGCCCGGCGGGAATCGTCTTCGCCAGCTCCCGGTAGTTCACCGCATGGTCGTTGAGAAGCGCGGGTCCTATCGAAATGAAGCCGTTGAGATCGATGATGTCGGGAATCAGCCCGCCGGAGCGCGAAAAACCATGGAAGAGGAACGCCGGGATTCTGCCTTTGCGAGTGCGGCACGCCGCCACCACTTCGCCCCAGCACTTCGCGCCATGCAAGACCGCCGGGCGGCCGAATTCGGCGGCCAGCTCAAGCTGACGGATGAACGCCGAGCGCATTGCGGCGGAAATCGTGCGCTCCTTCAGCCTGTCCAGGCCGATTTCCCCCACGCCAAGCCTGGAACTCGCCTTCAACCTCTCTCTTAAGCCCTCAATCGCCTTCTGCGCCGTTCCGCAGACATCATCCGCCTCGACCATATTCGGCGCCAGAAACTTCCATGGATGCAATCCCGCAAACGCCACGTCCCCCTCGCCGACTCCCGAATCGAGCGGTTCGCACAAGAAATGCCTTTTTTCCCCTCTCGCGATATGGCAATGCGCATCCGTCATCTGACCACTCCATGATCCGCCCCCATATTCTCGCCCAGAAGCGCGAGTTTGGGGTCGCTCGCCTCGTATCCTTGGATCCAGCCGTTTTCGAAGCCGAAATCGGCCGCTGCCTCCATTACGCTCTCGTATTCCTCTTCCGTCACAGGCCGGTCGAAAGGAGGCGTTTTCAATGCGAGATAGGCAGGCGTATATTGCGCCATTATCGAAACCGGCACTTCATTGGAGATTTCGGTCGCAAGCCAGGCGAGGTTCTCGATCGCCTCTTCGGCGTGGCCGGGAAGGACCAGCAGCCTCACGATCGTCCCGTATGGTCCGGCTTTCCGCCTACCGCAAGCCCACTTCACAGCCCTGCGGGACGCTTCGACATATCCCGGCGCGGCACTCGCCTTCCGGGCCGTCTCGTCGCTCGAATACCTCAGGTCGAAGAGCGCCGTTCCGCAGAGTTCCGCGTATTCCTCGAGCGTCTCGACCCGCTCGTAGCCTGACGAATTCCAGACGAACGGCAGTCTGACGCCCTCCTTGGCGAGAATCGCCGCCGCTTCGCGTATGAACGGAAGATACGGCGTCGGCGAGACCAGATTCCAGTTCTCGACGCCGTCCTTCAGCGCAAGATCTCTCATCATGCCGGCGAGCTCCGCGACCGACTTGTCGGTTCCCTCCCCGCGCCAACTCCAAGGGGAATTCTGGCAATATATGCACTTCATCGTGCAACGGGAGAAGAATATGCATCCGCTCCCCCTCTCGCCTGTCACGGGGGGCTCTTCGCCGAAGTGCGGACCCCACCTGAACACCCTCGGAAGGTTCGCCGCCCCGCACCAGCCCTTCGCGCCGCCTTCTCCGAAACGGTTCGCCATGCAACGGCGGGGGCAAAGCTCGCATGCCCCGCTCATTTCTTCTTGGGGGCGAGTTTTATCTCGATGGGGACGAACGTGTCGGGATTGGCCGCGCGGCGCATTATCTTGTCGGCGTACTCGTCGCTGTAGTACCTGTCGGTCTCCGTCCTGTCTCGACGTCCGTTGTAGCGTCTCAAAGCGTCGCGCCATCCGTCGAAGAAGCCCTTCGGACGTTTCGCGGCGGGGAGTCCCGATGCGCCGAAACCTTTTCTCGAAAGATACATTATCGCCGCGCGCACGTTCCCCTCGGCCGTCCCTTCGTTGCGTTTCGAGGGCTTTTTGAGTCCGAGAAGCTCCTTCTCCGCTCCCCAATCCCCGGGAACGTTGACCTGCAGAGGATCGACCTTCCACGCAGCGAGAGACCTTGGCCCGTTCCCGCCAGACTCCTCTATCATGTGAGACTTCACCTGGGCGGGCGTCAAGTCGGCGATTTTCCCGGCCTGCGCAGCCGTCCCCCCGCACCATTTCGCCTTGCCGGCATTGAATTCCGCCGTCATCCTCGCGATCAGGGCGTCATGCCTCTGGTAGCGTTCGTCCTCGAACCCGCGGAACACCGGCAGCCCAGCCCCTCCCGCATGCTCCCTGGGCTTGCGTTTCGCGGGAGGCTGCCTCTTCGCCGGCCGCACGGGCTTTTGCCTGCCCGCGTCCGGCAGCACCTTCGCCTCCTGCAACGGGGTTATGACATGCCGCCACACGAACGATTCTATCTCCTTGACGGTCTTCATCTCGTCGTCCGTGATGAATCTGCGGTCGATGTAAAGCTCGCCCCAGTCGTCGACTAGAAGGTTTCCGAATCCGCCCGTGTCTATGCTGTACCTGACGGCCGCCTTCGACGGCGGGACTTCCGCGACGCCGCGCCTTGCGAGATCAGCCGCGTGCCTGGCCTCGCGCGCCCTGACGTTTCGCCACACGGCCGCACCCTGCATGAAAAGCCTTGCGCCCTCCACCATTGCCGTCGGGTCCACCGAAAGCCCTGCGAGATCGGCGTTCGAGACGTTCACCATCGACGCCGCCGCGCAGATCAGGGCGCAGCAGCTCATTTCGCCGCCTCCCCCGCGTCGCGGCGGAATTTCGGGTTGGAGCCCGCTATAACGAGGGCGACCTCGCCCTTCACCTTCGCGTCGGCGTATTCCTTTGCAAGATCAGAAAGATAGCCCCGCGAGACGCGCTCGTGCATCTTCGTGAGCTCTATGCATACGGCCGCTTCCCTGTCGCCGAGAGCGTCCAGGGCCGCCGCAAGCGTCGCGCCTATCCTGAAGGGGGACTCGTAGCAGACGAGCGTATGCTCCTTGTCCGCATCCTCCGCGAACCAGTTTCTCAGCGCGCCCGGCCCCCGCGGGGGGAATCCGCGGAAAGTGAAGGAGCTCGTGGAGAGCCCGCTCATCAAAAGCGCGACGTTCACCGCGCTCGCCCCGGGTATGACTTCATAGGGGACGCCCTCCTTCGCGCACGCCCTCACAAGCCTGTAGCCCGGATCGGATATTGCCGGATAGCCCCCGTCGGAGCAGAGCGCGACCTCCCGCCCGGCCTTCACCGCCTCGAGAACATGCTCCGTGGTCCGCTCCTCGTTGCCCTGCCGGTATGAAATCATGTCTGGCCTCGGTATTCCGAAATGCGAGAGAAGTTGCCAGGTTCTGCGGGTGTCCTCGCATGCTATTAGCGAGGCCGATTTGAATTGATCGATGGCGCGGGGCGACAGATCCCCAAGATTCCCGATCGGTGTTGCGATTACGTGAAGCATGTCCTGCTGAAAATGGTGGCGAGAAAGGGGATCGAACCCTTGACCTTAGGCTTATGAGTCCTGCGCTCTACCAACTGAGCTATCTCGCCAAAGAGCCTTGAAAGGCACAACAGGCGCGTAGTTTACCATAACTACGCGCCCGTTGTCAACGGCAAAATGCCTTTTTTACCTATCGTTGAGAGCCGCGACGCCAGGGAGCACCTTGCCCTCAAGGAATTCGAGGGAGGCGCCGCCGCCCGTGGAGACGTGGCTCATCTCGGCTGCCTTGCCGGATTTCTTGACCGCGCTCACGCTGTCGCCGCCGCCGATGATCGATGTGCCGCCGTTGGCCTTGACGCAGGCGACCGCGTCGCAGACGCCGTATGTGCCCTTGGAGAGAGGCGCGAACTCGAAGCAGCCCATCGGACCGTTCCATACCACCGTCTTGGCGCCCTTCACCGCCTCGCCGAAAAGTTCGACGGACTTCGGCCCGATGTCGAGACCCATCCAGCCGTCGGGGATGTCGCCTTCGACGACCTTCGTCTGGATGTCGCTCGCGTCCTTCTCGGACGGGAACTTGTCGGCTATGACGTCATCGACGGGCAGAAGAATCTTGATGCCCTTGGCGGCGGCCGTTTCGAGCATCTCCTTGCAGTAGGCAACCTGCTCGTCCTCGCAGAGGGAGGACCCAATCTTAACGCCCTGCGCCTTCTTGAAGGTGTAGGCCATTCCGCCGCCGATGATGAGCGTGTCGACCTTGTTGAGCAGGCTCTTGACGACCGCGAGCTTGTCCGAAACCTTGGCGCCGCCGAGGATGGCGACGAAAGGACGCACCGGATTCTCCACCGCGTCTCCGAGGAACTTGATTTCCTTCTCGAGGAGGAAACCGCTGACCGCGGGCTGGAGGTAGTCCGCAACGACCGCCGTGGAGGCGTGGGCGCGATGCGCCGTGCCGAACGCGTCGTTGCAGTAGATGTCGCCGTAGGAGGCGAGCTTCTTCGCCATTTCGGCGCGGTCGGCCTTGAGCTCGGCCTTCTTGGCGGCGAACTCTTCGTCGGTGAGGTGGATGCCCTTCTTCTCGTCGTCCTTCTTGACCTTGCCGTCCTCCGCCTTGTAGAAGCGGGTGTTCTCGAGGAGGGCGACTTCGCCGGGCCGGAGAGCCTTGACGACATCGTCGGCCGCGAGGCAGTCGGGGACGAACTTCACCGGGATACCGAGCTTTTCGGCGAGCGCTTCGGCGACAGGCTTGAGCGTGAACGCCGCATTTGCGGGATCCGCCGGTTTGCCGAGCTTGACCCCCTTCGGGCGGCCGAGGTGGCTCATGAGAACGAGGCTGCCGCCCTGCTCGAGCACATACTTGATCGAGGGCAGCGCCGCGACGATGCGGGTGTCGTCGGTGATTTTTCCGGAGCCGTCCTTGGCCATGGGGACGTTGAAATCAACACGCATGACGACGCGCTTGCCTTTGAGCTCGACGTCGCGGAGAGTCTTCTTTGCCATTTTTCTGTTTCCTTTCTTGTGAAAATCTTCTTTCCGTCTTTGTTTCAAGCACCAAGGGCACCGGAGAGGCTTTTCAGTCCGATGCCCTTGACAATCACATTCCCGTATTGCCTTTTCGTTTTTACTTGGCGACCGTCTTGTTGAGCTTGAGCTGGGCGCGGGATTTCTTGCGGTCGGCCGTGTTCTTTGTGATGATGCCCTTCTTCACGGCCTTGTCGAGACCGGAGACGAACTCCTTGAACTTCTTCTCTGCGTCTTCTTTGGAGCCTGCGTCGGCAAGCTTGAAGAGCTTCTTGTGCGCATCGTGAAGCTTGGCCTTGGCGACGGAATTGCGCTTGTTCGCCTTGGCGTTCTGACGGTCACGTTTCCTGGCGGCGCGGCCGCCCTTGATGTTAGCCATTTTGTATTTTCCTTTTTTGGGAATGTTCGACGCGTATTTTACCGAATTTACCCCCTCTCTGTCAAGGGGTGCGGCAGGCGAAAATCACGCCGGACGGTACCGGTAGCCCGAGCCGTAGACCGTTTCGATGAGAGAGCCGTGCGCTCCAAGCTTCTGCCTGAGCGCCGCAACCCGCGTGTCTATGGTGCGCGTCGTCCCGGAATATGATATGCCCCACAGGCCGTTCAAAAGAGCCTCCCGCGACACCACGTCCCCCGGATGAGCCGCGAGGAACTTGAGTATCCCGAGCTCAAGCGCCGTAAGTTCCGTCTCCGCGCCGTCTTTGGACACCAGAACGGACCTCGGCGCATTCACCTTGAACTCCCCAAACCCGAAAACATCCCCTTCGCGCGTCGTAGCCGCCGATATCCCCGCACGCCTGAGAAGAGCGGCGACCCTGGCCCGCAGCTCGGAAAGTCCGAATGGCTTCGTGAGGTAGTCGTCCGCCCCGAGCCCAAGCCCAAGAACCTTGTCCTGCTCGGCCGATTTTGCCGTGAGCATGAGAATCGGAACAACCTTGTCGCGGCGGCGTATTTCGTTCACGACGTCCCATCCTGACATTTTCGGCATCATCACGTCCAAAATCATCAAATCCGGGATTTTCTCCTCGTACGCCACCACCGCAGCGGCTCCATCCGCGACAGCCCTTATCCGGCATGTGTCGCGCTCCAGTGCGACTTGCACCCATTCGCGGATATCCGCATCGTCCTCTGCGAAAAGAATGTCCGTCACGATTTCATCTCCAGCGTGAACACGAGCCCGCCTCCCTTGCGCAAAGCAACCGAAAGGGCCCCTCCCATGCCCCGGGCAAGGCCGCGTGCTATCGCGAGGCCAAGCCCGGAACCGCCCGTTTCCGCAGTCGTCGCGTTGTCGCCTCTCCAGAATCTGTCGAAAATGTGTTTGATGCCGTCCTTGTCAAGCCCGGGGCCGTGATCAGAAACCGTCATGGCGACTCTGCCAGGCCTTGGAGAGAGGAAACCGACTTCTACCGGTCCGCCTGCCGATGCATACTTCGCGGCATTGTCCAGAATGATCACGCATATCTGCTTGAAGGCGCCGGCGTCGACGACGGCTGCGACCTCGTCCGCCCCCTCCGGGAGGACAAGGCCGTTGGCGAATCTTGGCGCAAGCGGTTCGGCGACATCTTTGAGGAGCCGCCGCAGATCGCACGGCCCTAGGCTGAACGCGCGCCTGTTCTTCTCGAGCCGGCTGAAATCGAGCGCGGCGAGAACAAGCCCCTTGAGGCGGTTCGCCTCGGAGCAGATCGAGCCAAGCGCCTTCTTGCGTCTCTCAGGGCTCAACCCGTCATCCTGCGCCAGTTCGGCACAAAGGCATATCGTCGTAAGGGGAGTCTTGAATTCATGCGAGATATTTGAAAGGAAATCTGTTTTCTTGAGGGCTTCTTCTCGGGCGCGCCTCGCATCGCGCAGAAGGAGCCATCCGCCGGCGCCGAAAGAAAGCAGAAGCAGCGCGAACATGCAGCCGCCGATCCAGAGTATCCGTTCCGTGGCGACGGATTGCTCGGGGGAGAAAAGCCGCGGAAAGAATCGCGTCCCCGCCTCGTGCGGATGGGGCATGCACTGGGGCGCGCCGTACTGGCGGCGCCTGTTCCACCTGTGGTTCTTCCGCTCCGCACGCATGCGCTGCTGTCCAAGGCGCTCCGCCTGGTTCTGGGCCTCCTTCTCTTCGGCCTCCAGCTCCTGCCTGAGCTCCTCCTTGCGTTCGTGCTCGCGCTGGACTTCGCAACGTATGAGATAGATGCCCGCGCCGGCGACAGCCAGCGCGGGCAGGGCGACCGCCAGGAGAAAGAGCCTCAGATCTTTGCCCATGGCAGTGTCGCGTTCACTTGGTCTCGGCGGCGGCCTCGGGAGCGGCCTCGGGAGCGCGCATGCCGTTCATCGGACCGCGCATTCTGCCGGGCTGACCCTGCGGACGGCCCCCTTGAGGGCGGCCCATGCCCTGCCCGCGGCGGCCCATGCCCTGCCCGCGGCGGCGGTCCATCGCGCCCATGCCCTCCCCGACAAAAACGACAATCTTCTTCTGGGCCTTGGCGCACTTGCAGTCAGCCATGCCGCACTTGCACTCGGCAGGCTTCGAAGCGACGGCCGCATCGATCTTCGCGAGCACATCCTTTTTGAACGCGTCAATCTGGTCGGGAGTCGTTCCGGCGTCGAGATTGAGGACGAGAGGTCCGCGTTCCGCCTTGCCCTTGCATCCGCAAGCAGGGCCCTTGGGAGTCTTTTTCGCACCGCAGCACGCGGAGGTCTTCGGACATCCGCAGACGGCGCCGGCAGGGGCGTTTACGAGGCAACCGCACTCGCAATTTCCGGAAGCTGCCGGCGCGGGGGCCGCAGGTTCGGCGAAAGCGGCGATCGAGAGCGCGCCGCAGAGAACGATCAGTGATTTCTTCATGTCTTTGTTCCTTTCTTTGGCGTCCCTGTCGCGTGCGGTCGCACCCTGCGGCCTTTTGCGGAGGGAACGGTGAATATTATGTCATATTTTTCTCCGTCAATTGTCACTCGATTGTGACGATTTGCGGACAATACAGCATCCCAGAAGGACAATCTGCCAGCTCACGTAATTCCACGCCAGCACAATGGGAAGAAATGCGAACGAACCGTAGATTGCGGACGACTTCGCAATTCCGATCTGGGCGACGGCACAAAGCTTGAGCCAGCCGCCGAACAGAATCGCCGTGAAAAGCCCGGACCACATGGCTGGCTTCCATTTAACAGGGCGGTTGGGCATTATCTTGAAAAGGAACGCAAAAACGAAAGTCGAGAAGAAAAGCGTGACCGACGTGCGGAACAGCCAGGAATCGAGCAGCCATATCGCACCGTCCGACACCCATTTCGTCAACCACAACGCTCCGGCGGTGGATATTATTATATCCTTGGCAAACTTCAGCAGAGGCACCGAAAGCGCAAGCGACGCCAAAACCGGCATTACGAGCGCAACAAAGAAATCAAGCATGGCGCGCCTGAAGAACGGCCGCTGCCCCGGGACCCCCCATATTTCGTTGAAACTCAGCTCAATCATTCCTATGGAGCTTATGACCGTCCACACCAGCATCGCAAAGCCTATCCACCCCAATGTAGCTACGTTGAACTGCTCAACTTTGTCCAAAAGACCCTTTTCGATCTCCCTCCACTGTTTTATGAAATCTTGCGTTGCGGCGACTTTTCTTGCCGCCTCCTCCCTTTCCGCGGCCTCCTCGGCGGCTTTCTCTGCTGCGGCCGCTTCTTCTGCGGCTTTTTCCTCATCCGCCGGCAGCGTCTCCGTGACGGACGCGGGCCGCTCGCCGTCTGCGGCATTATCCGTCTCCGCCTGGGCGTTCTCCGCCGTGGCGTCATTTTGCGCCGCCGCCTCGCCATCCGCAGCTTTTTCGCCTTGCGCAGCGGGCGCGCCGTCCTCCCCCTCTCCGTCTGCACCGTTCTTCGAAGCCGCAGGAGCCGCAAGAAGCCCCGCGTCGACTTCGAACCTGCTGATCTGCTTCTCGAACATGGCATGTATCTTGTCGCGCGCGATGCGGTCCGCACCGAGCGCCTTGGCGCCTGTCAGAAGAACGCAGAGAACCGGAACTATGGCCAAAAGCACATAGTATGTAAGACCGGCTGCATGCATGGAGCAACGACTGTCGTTGAAAGTCGTTATCACGCCCCAAATCCAGGACCAGACTTTCTTCACCCTTGCTTTCATGGTCACCTCCTTAACCCGCGGCAGGCGCGGGACCTATGAACGGACCGGCCAACATGCCGAGAATGACGCCTGTGACGTACACTGTCAGAAGAATCAGAATGTTCTCTCTGAGATTGCGGTTCGTGCGGAACAGCACAAGCAGTCCTAGCCCGGAGCCTGCGAAGGACGACGCCATCAGGGCGCCCGGGCTCATGGCCCCTTTCATGTACAGCTCCGCGCCGGCCACGGAAACGGCGCAATTCGGTATCATCCCTACCGCTCCCGCCGCAATCTCGCCGAAGACCGGTCTTGTGAGACGGAGGCTCTGAAGCGAATCCTCGCCGAAATAATGCATCGTCAACTCTATCGCCCCTGAGACGATGACGATGAAAAGGAATATCTCGGCCGTATGGATGAGCGCCGAAACGAAAATGCCATTCCCCCCATGGCAACGACACCTGCTGTGCTTGCAGAGATCTTCGACGGAGACAGGCCTTCTGCGGTGCCGGAAAAACGCCAGAATGCCGTTCGCCGTAAACCCGACGGCTATCGCGAAGGCGACTTTCAGCAGCACTATTTTCATCATGAGCCCAGCCGGCATGCGTGACGAAAGAAGCACAGGCATCAACTCGTCGGATGTAGAGAGAAACACTGCGAGAAGCGTCCCTACCGATATGACGCCCCCCGCATAAAACGATGCGGCGGCGGCGGAAACGCCGCACTGCGGAATGGCCCCGGCGACACCGCCGGCGAATGGGCCTACAGAACGCGAGCGCTCGAGAAATCTCTCGAGCGCCCCGTTAGCGCGCGCCTCCACCGCTTCCAGAATCAGGAAGGTGACGAACAGGAAAGGAAGGAGAGCGAGCGTTTCTAGTATGAATTCCGTCATCTTGCCTTAGGCGGCGGCAATAGCCTCGCACGGGCACTGGGCCGCGCAAGCGCCGCAATCAAGGCACTTGTCGGGATCGATCGTATAGGGAGTGCCCTCATTGATCGCATCCGCAGGGCAAGCCGCTTTGCATCCGCCGCACGCCACGCACTTTTCGCCGTCGATTTTGTGAGCCATTTTATGTTCCTCCTTGGTTGGTTATGAATTCGTATGCACGTATTATAGCACAGGAGGAGCTTGTTAGAACAGTGAAATTTACGTCATTCGAACACGAAGAAGGCCGGGTATCCCTTCTTGGTCTCTCCGAACCCCGGAATGGAGCCGAGACCTGAAGGATCGTTCGTGACGTCTATCTTCAGGATGGTGAATCCTTCGAGGGCCTTCTTCACTTTGGGGTCCTTGAGGGTGGAATCCTCCATCGCCAGGCAGTTCTTGCACCATGTGGCCCAGCAGTCGACGAAGACCGGCTTCCCCTCCTTGCGCGCCTTGTCGAGAGTTTCGAGGGCGGTGGCGGGGGTCGCGGAAAAGACGCCGTCCGTCTTGGCGGCGACGGCAGGTTCGCCGGCGGGGGCGAAACCTTTCCATGCAAGGAATGCGTACCACGCGGCAAAGCCGAATACGATCACCGCGAAAACGCGGTTGACCCATTTCATCCAGTTCCCGGGCTTGGGAAGAACCTGTATGCCCGCGCCGAGAATCGGCCAGGGAAGCGCCATTCCAACCCCGAGCACGAACGGGAGCGCCACTGCGAGAGCCGTATGGCCTTCAGCCGAGAGGGCTGCCGACTGCAAAAGAACAGCTATCAGTATGGGCGCTACGCAAGCCCCTGCAAGAACGGCGCTCACGATGCCCATGAAGAACGCGAAGAGCCCCGGGAAAAGACGAGATTTGAGAGCCGACGCCCCGCCCCTCTTTTTCGAGAGGTCGATCATGAACGCCCCCGAAAGCGCCAGCCCCAAAATCACGAATATGAGGCAAATCACGGCATTGAACCAAGGACTTCCCTGTATTGCACCGAAGGTGAGACCGAAAAATGCGGCCGCGAGGCCCAGTATCCCGTATGCAAGCGCAAGCCCGAGCCCGTACAGGGTCCCCCTCAGCGCCGAGCGGCCTATTATCATCAGATTGATCGGCATCATCGGAAGCACGCACGGCGTCAGATTCATCGCGAGACCGCCCAGAAGAACGAGCACGAGCACAAGCCAAAGCGTTTTCCCGGCTAGTGTGTTGGCCTCGGCCTGATGGCCCTCGAGGAATGCGAGGAATTTGTCGGCCTCGGCATAGCCTATCAACTGGCGTGCAGGCATGAGAGCAGACCCTTGCACCGCCCCAGGCTTCTCCGCGGCGGCCGGGGTTTGCGCCTGAGCAATCTCCGCTTCGGAGGAGGCTCTCGCAGCGGCGGCCTCTTTCTCCAGTCCGAGCTCGGCGATCGTGCCGATGCATCTGCAAGTTCCGGACTCGTCGTCGCATTCCCAAACCTGGTCGCCTATGAACTGCCTGGTGTGGGCGGCCGGCGCGCCATCGGACGCCTCCGGTTCGACGGCGGGCGTTTCATCGGCAGCGGACGTCTTTGCGGACTCAGGCGCATCCTCCTCGTCGGCGAGCGAATCACTCTCCGCTTCGGTGGAGGCTCTCGCCGCGGCGGCCTCCTTCTCGAGGCCGAGCTCCGCGATCGTGCCTATGCGCTTGCATACGCCCGCGTCGTCATCGCATTCCCAGACTTCGTCCCCTATGAACTGCCTCGCCGCCAAGGCTGAAGCCGCGATCAGAGCGGCGCCGAAACATATCGCCAGTTTTTTCATTTTGTTTTCCCCCTTAAACGGTCTATGACTTTGTTGAAAAATTCTTCCGGAGTCGATGCTCCACTCGTGACGCCGAGATGCTCAACGCCCGCAAAATCCATCGCGCAGACTTCATCCATCGTCCCGGCGAGGAAAGTGCGGCAGCGCGCCACCTCGCAGAGCCTGCGCGTGTTCGACGAAGTGGCGCTCCCGAGCACGAGCAGCGCGTCCCCTTGGAAGGCCTTCACCGCATCCTGCCGCTCCTTTGTCGCGCGGCACACCTCGGCCATCGTCTCCAGCTCGCGCGTCTTGGCCAGCTCCGCCGTTATCGCGCCGACCTCATCGGCGTTCATCGTAGTCTGCGAAACGACGCCGAGAGGTCCGTCCTCCGGCAGTTCGGGATATATGAACGCCCTTTCGGCCTCGCCCACTATCCCCTTCACCTCGGCGTGATCCCTCTTGCCGATGACGACGACAGGCAGGCCTTTATCCGAAAACGCCCTTGCCGCCGTATGCACCTTCTTGACGAACGGACACGTCGCGTCGACTATCTTGAGCTTGCGGCCTTCTGCCTCGCGGCGCACCGCGGGCGAAACCCCGTGCGCGGAAAAGACTACGGTCGCGCCTTCCGGGACGAGGGACAGATCGTCCGTGAAACGCATCCCCGCCGCCTTCAAGGAGGCCACCACGAGTTCATTGTGCACGATTTCATGAAGGCACCACGCCTCGCCGCCGGCAAGGATGGATTGCGCTGTCTTGAGCGCCGCAGTAACGCCGGCGCAGAAACCGTGTGGATTGAGAACTTCGATTTTCACTCTTGAGCCTTCGCCCTCTCCCAGAGCGAATCCATCTCTTCAAGCGTCATGTCCTTGAGCTGACGGCCCGATTCCTTCGCCCCCCTCTCGACGGCGCGGAAGCGCCGCGAGAACTTCGCCGTCGAAAGTTCAACCGCCGACTCGGCGTCGACCTTTAGATGGCGCGCGAGATTCGCGACCGAAAACGCCAGATCGCCGAGCTCCCTCTTGACGGCGGCGGAATCTGCGGGATCGTCGCTTTTCCTCGCGGCGATCTCGGTTTCAAGCTCGGCCAGCTCCTCCTTGATCTTGGCGAGCGGACCCGCCGAATCCGGCCAGTCGAAGCCGACTCTCGCCGCCTTCTCCTGGGTCCTTTGGGCCTTCAAAAGCCCCGGCAGCGCCGCGGGGACTCCGTCCAGGGCGGAGTGGCGAGACTCCTTCCTGTGTTCGAGCTGCTTGATCTGCTCCCAATTCCTGAGAACCGTCGCCGGATCGTCCGCCTTGACGTCGCCGAATACATGCGGATGGCGATGCACCAGCTTGTCCGCTACCGCGTTCGCGACATCGTCGAACGTGAACCGGCCTTCAGCCTCCGCCATCACGCTTTGGAACATTATCTGCAGCAGCACGTCCCCGAGCTCCTCCACGTAGTTCGCCTTGTCCTCCGGGCGGTCCATGGCGGCGAGAAGCTCGTAGGTCTCCTCGAGGACGCAGGGCTTCAGCGACTCGAGCGTCTGCACGCGATCCCACGGGCATCCCGTGACGGGATCCCTGAGACGGGCCATTATCTCATGCAGGCGTTCTATTCCACTCACAGGCCAACGCCCCGTCAATCGGCGCGGAGGATCGCGGCGATCTTCTTCGCGGCGTCCGCGTCGAGCTTTTCGACAATGTCGTCGGCGCCGCCGAAGTCCTGGTATGCGACATGGGCGGTTGCGACGGCGACGGCGCCCATCCCCGCGAGAAGCGCGCTCTTTACGCCATATCCGGACCCCGTGACCGCGAGGGTCATGAAATTCCGCAGATGGTTGGCGACGCACGCCCTGCGCCATGCGTCCCACTTCACGCTGCCGTAGGTGGACGACGTTTCCTGATAGAGCGAGACGTTGTCGCCGAGAAGGTCCGAGAACGCGCCCTTGACCGTTTCGACGTCGGCTCTCGTCGATATCACGACCTTGACGCCTTTCGCGTCAAGAGCCTTGACGAATGCGGAGAAATCCGGCGAGACTGCGGCGGGAACCGCGGTGTTGAGGGCACGGCGGAATCCTTCCGCGACGTCTTTCGCCGCCTTTGCGGCCGTCTTCTTCGTCTTGACGGCCGCGAAATACTCGGCCAGGCCGCCCTGGTAGTTGCCGCCCGCCAGGTATTGCGCCTCCGCGCGCGTGTCGAACGGGATGTCCCCGTCGGCAAGGATGCGCGACATCGTCTTGTAGAGAAGCCCGGCTCCGTCCATCGCGGCGAAATCGAACTCCACGACCACTCCCTTTGTCTTCTGCTCTTCTTCAGCCATTGTCATCCCTCCATATTCGTACAGATCGGTCCCCCTCGAATCACTTGGCGGTGCGCTTCTTGCGCGGATTGGGCTGCCCGATCTCGGTCAGCATCTTGCGGAACGAACCCTTGCGGACGTTGAAAGGCTTGCCGCCCTTGATGCGCGGGAATTCGCACGCGCGTATCGCGGCGCTGTGGTCCTCGTCCGGCCCGACGACCCCCGACTCCCCCCTGAGGGCGCACGCGACAGCCGCGCGGGCGCACTTCTCTATAAGCTTCAGATCCTTCTTGCAGGGCGCCGCGCTGCGCGCGAAATACCCCGACTTGAAAACCTGGACCTTCTCGGCATTGAGCAGCTCCCCGAACCGCCTGCCGACGTACTGCCCAACATTGACCTTGTCGAGACGGGGATGGCCGAATGCGTCGACGGGTACATCTTCGCCGCGCCTGCGCATTTCCTTGATGATGTCGGCTACTCCGGCGCCTTCGCTCACGAAAATGTTCACGGCGTCGCACTTGTCCATGATCTTGTTGAGGCGCTCGGCCTCTGCGCGGAAATCGATCCTCGCCTCCGGCACGTACACCGCATGCACGTCCTGGCGCTCGCGCGTGAGCATGAACCCGGGCAGGAATTTCACCTTGCGGAGCATCTTTCGGTAGACCTGCGCCGTCTTGTAGGTGAGCCATCCGCAGTTGCGGCCCATGACCTCGTGTATCGTAAGCGCGCGCGGGTTTGCGCTGTTCTCCTTCACGACGTTCATGAAGAACTTCGCGCCCTCCTCGGCCGCGGTCCACGCGCCGAGCGACTGCTTGATGGGATAGACGTCGTTGTCGATCGTCTTGGGAAGCCCCACGACGATCAGCGGATAGTTGTTCGTCGCGAGATAGGCCGCAAGATCGGCCGCGGTCGTGTTCGTGTCGTCGCCGCCGATCGTGTGGAGAACGTCGACGCCGTCGGCCACAAGCTGGTCGGCCGCGACTTTGAGGGGATCTTCGCCCTCTTTGACGAGTCCGCGCTTCACGCAATCCTTCACGTTCGTCAGCTTGACGCGGCTGTTGCCGATCGGCGAGCCGCCGTGCCTCGTGAGCACGAGCGCGTTCTTGCGCACTTCATCCGTGACGGGGATCGACTCCCCCTTCAAAAGGCCCATGTACCCGTTGACATATCCGATCATTTCCACGCCGGGCGCCGTCTTCGTGTATTCGTCGATCAGAAATCCTATCGACGAGCTCAGGCACGGGGCGAGCCCGCCGGCGGTCAGAAATGCAACCTTCTTCACTTCTTTCATCTCGATTCTTCTCCTTAGGTTTTAGAAATCGGTCATATCTTCTTCATGACGTTCGCCATCTCGACGGCGCTCTGCATTGCGGCGAAGCCCTTGTTGCCCTGCTTCGTCCCGCAGCGCTCGACCGCCTGCTCGAGATTCTCCGCGGCGACCACGCCGTCCAGCACCGGCACGCCCGTCTTGAGGGAAATGCGGCCGAACGCCTCGCTCGTCGTACCGTTGATCAGCCCCGCGTGCGCCGTCGCCCCCTGCACCACCGCGCCGAGGCACACGACCGCGTCGACCCCCAGGGATGCCAGCTTCTGCGCCGCCAAGGGTAGTTCGTATGCGCCGGGAACCCTGACAAGCGTCAAAGAGTCTTCGTCTCCGCCCATGCGAGTGAACGCATCATGCGCGCCCTTCACGAGCTGCTCCACGAGAAAACTGTTGAAGCGGCTGACGGCAATGCCTATCTTGAGACCCGCCGCCGTGAGCTCTCCATTGATTTCTTTCATGTCTTCCAACTCGCTTTCTTTTCCGTTCATGGATAAAACGGCGTGAATTATACCAATTTTCGGCCGTTTATGTCAATTGCCAATATTTGCGCGGCGCCGGACGCGGATATTTGGTATAATCTTCCCCATGAAAGCATGGATCCAACGCGTAAACAGCGCAAAAGTTGAGATTGAAGGCCATCCGGGAAGCTCCATCGGCAGGGGCTTCATGATACTCTTCTCGGTCACCCATACCGATACGCCCGCCATGGCGGAACGCCTCGCCGCCCGCACGGCGAAACTCAGGCTGTTCGAAGATTCGAACGGAAAGACAAACCTGTCTCTTGCAGACATCGGCGGCTGCGCCCTGGTAGTCTCGCAGTTTACGCTCTATGCCGACACCAGGCACGGCAACCGCCCCGGATTCTCCGCCGCCGCAAGGCCCGAGAAGGCAATCCCGCTGTACGAACTTTTCGTGAAACGGCTGAAGGATCTGCTCGGGGAGGATCGCGTCAAAACAGGCCGCTTCGGGGCGTACATGAAAGTGTCGCTTGAAAACGACGGGCCCTTCTCCGTAGAGCTTGCCGAGGATCCCCCTTCAGATTGACGCCAGCAGCTTCGCCGCCGCCGCCGCATCCGCCTCTTTGCGGCTCCCGGCAGACGCCTCGGCCTCCCCAAGGCCGTCGACCTCGACCTTGACCGTGAATACGGGCTCGTGCGCCTTACCTCCGGTCGCGACAAGGGTGTATTTCGGATGTCTCGGCGGCGTCATCGACTGCGCCTTGATCTGCAGATCCCCTTTCGGATTGCCGCTCCACGACCCGTTCTCGGCGTTCGATTCGAGATCCAACGCGTTGAATACTGTTTTTGCCGCTTCAAGCCCTCCGTCGATCCACGCGGCCCCTATGACGGCCTCTATCGCATCCGCAAGCGTTTTGGCATTCTCCGCCAAAGGCCCGGCGCCCTTGTTCCGTCTGAGGAGAGGCGCGATCGAATGGCGCGCCGCCGCCGCGCAGAGCGCCGGGGTCGAAACCATGTGCGTACGCCGTACCGTGAGCGTCCCCTCGTCGAGGCCTGGCGACTCGGAGTATAGGCGGTCCGCGGCGAGGAAATCGAGGACCGCGTCGCCCAGGAACTCGAGCCTCTGGTTGTCGCGGGCCCCGGGCACCGTCATGCGGTACGCCGGGGTCGTCAGCGCCTCCTCGAGAAGCGCGGGGTTTTTGAATGCATAGCCGAAAATGGTATCCGTCATGCGGCGTATTATATCATTTCCGGACGCATTTCTCAAAAGGCTTCCGCGGCATCCTCGATGCGCTTCGCGCGCCTTTCGGCCGCAGCCTTGCGCGCTTCGTTGCGCTTCGCCTCCGTCTCGTCCGCGGCAAGGGTCAGCATCTCCCCGTCCCATGCGACGATTTCCGTCTCGTTCTCGTTCGACGCGCCCCTGAGACACGCGACGACAGACCGTCCATTCCCTATGTCGAAGCGGTATATCGGCCTGAAGTGATGGCATGGTCTCGCCCACGTGCGGTAGCGTTTCTCAAGAGCCTCGATCAGATAGTTGCGCCTGCCTCGTGCCTGCGGCTCGACCGCCTCCTTCGCCCCCGCGACAATCTTCGCTATGCGCTTCGTCGTCGGCGTGACGTACACCGTGTACGAACCGAACCCCGCGAGAGCTTTCGCAGGCGTGAACGCCGCCTTGAGCAAAGTCGGCTCGGCGGGATCGGCTGCGAACACGTCTCCGGACCACACGTCGCCGAATCTGAGGCCGAGAAAGCCCGACGAATCCACGGGCTCTTCCATGTCCTGCACCGACGCCGTCTGCGCCGACACGGCAAAACCGCCCGCTCCAGCCGGATAGCTCTGCAGGTACTCGCTTGTCGAAGTCGCCAGAACGTTGCCCGAGGCGTCCGTCGTCGTGCGCGTCTCCCTGCGGCGCTCCGTCACGAGACTTCCGTTCGTGGAGACGTTCGACTCGGTGTAGTACCGCGTCACGCTGCCGTTGTCGTTCGTCACGACCGAAGATTCCGTGGTCTTCGCCGTGGTGTCCGTCTTCTCTCCCTGCGCGAAGGAGCAGAAACCTGCGATGGCCGCCGCGAGCACCAGGCCCCCGGCTACGACTTTCCTGTATTTCCCGTTCATTTTCGTTTCCTTTCTTTGCTGCTTTTCGCCCGCGGGGACTTTCCCGCGGCACGGGAATATGATACCACTCTTTTGTTAACGGATTGTTAACGCGATGAAGATTCCCCCGCAAGCCTTATGAAATCCTCGGCGATCGAATCCAATTTCCACGATTCGCGGACGATCATCTCCGAAAGGCGCTTTACCGCATCCGGATCCCCCGTCGAATCCCCGAGCATGTCGGCCGAACCGAGTATCCCGGCGAGCGGCGTCTTTATCCCGTGCGCAACGTCCGCAAGGAAGTCGCGGCGGAATTTTTCGGCCCGCACCAGTTCGCGGTACCTGACGCGCTGGCGGTACAGCGAAAAGAAAAAGAATCCGACGCCGGCCGCACCGGCCGCCGCCGCCAGGATGAAGCCGTACCCCGCCCTGGAATACGGCGCGAGGACGCGCTCCATCGGAAGGCCGAGCCTAACCCTCCACTCTCCGCACGGACGCGTCTCGTATATCGCCTCCGGGACTTCTGCGCCTCCCGGGACCGAGTCGTAGACCAACCCTCCCGCCGCGCTCGTCACCGTAAGGCGCACTCCGTCAGACGAGCAGTCGGACCCGAACGACGCAATGGCCGCGAAGTCGCTAGTCTCCAGCATGTCCCCTAGCCTCAGCGAAGCCAGCGTCGCGCGTTCGGCGAGATCGTGCCTGGCGCGCGCGATGACGTCCTCGCGGAACGACGTGCGCTCCGCCGCGAGGGCGAAGATCGCGACGGCAAACGCCGCAGCGGCAGCGGCCGGAGCCATGAAATCCATCGCTCTCGCTTTCATCCGCAGACCCTGTATCCTATTCCCCTTATCGTCTCGATGCGAGACGCCCAGGCCCCCAGTTTTTTCCTGAGATTCGCTATCTGCACGTCCATGCTCCTTTCGTCGGCGTGCCGCACGATTATCCGCCCCCGGCGGGAGACGAGCCGCGCCAGAAGGTCGAACTCGCCCGCCGGCAGCTTGACCTCGGCGCCGTCGAGCTTCGCCGCGCGGTTGGGGACGTCCAGCACAAGCCCGTCCATCTCCACCCCGTCCGCCGCCGGCAGCGAGCGTCTCAGCACCGCCGCGATGCGGGCGAGGAGGATGCGCCTGTCGAAAGGCTTGGTCACGTAGTCGTCCGCCCCGGCTTCTAGTCCGCGAACTACATCGTCCGGCCGCGTCTTCGCCGTAAGCATGACGATCCGCGTGGCCGAGAGCCCCGGCTCTTCCCTCACGCGCCGCGCGATCGTCAATCCGTCCACTCCCGGGAGCATCAGATCGAGAAGCACCAGATCGGGCCGTTGTGCCCGGATCGCCTCCAAGGCATCGTCGCCGCGGCCGAACGAGGACACGTCCCGGTACTCCGCCCCCGCGAGGGCCAGCTCCAGGACCGTCCTTATCGTCGTGTCGTCCTCGACTATGAATATCTTTGCGTCCGGCATGCCGCCCATTATACCATTTATTCCGCCATGACGTCGGCTGCTTTTATCGTGGAGCCGGGCGGATACCTCCCCGCGATTATCGCCTTGGCGATCGGGTTCTCGAGCTCGCGCTGTATCGCGCGCTTCACGGGCCTGGCGCCGAACGCCGGGTCGTACCCCTTCTTGACAAGCGCGTCGAGAGACGCGCCGTCGACCTCGAGCCTGATGTTCTGCTCCGCAAGCCTCTTCTCGAATTCGCGCAGCTGCAGCTTGACTATTTCGCGTATCTGCCCTTCGTTCAGCGGATCGAACTCCAGGATTTCGTCCAGCCTGTTCAGGAACTCCGGCCGGAATATGTCCTTGAGGGAATCCTTCGGGGCGTTCGACGTCATTATGACGACGGTGTTCTTGAACGATACCGTCCGCCCGTGGCTGTCGGTGAGCCGCCCGTCGTCCAGGACCTGCAGCAGCATGTTGAACACGTCCGGATGGGCCTTTTCGATTTCGTCGAGAAGGACGACCGAGAACTGTTTTCGCCTGACCGCCTCAGTGAGCTGCCCGCCGTCTTCGAACCCCACGTATCCGGGAGGCGCGCCGACGAGGCGGGAGACGGCGAATTTCTCCATGTACTCCGACATGTCCAGCCTCACCATCGCGTTTTCGTCGTCGAAGAGCTCCTGCGCGAGCGCCTTGGCGAGCTCGGTCTTGCCGACGCCCGTGGGCCCGAGAAAAAGGAACGCCCCCACGGGCCGGTGCGGATTGTTTATTCCGGCGCGCGATCTGAGAACGGCGTCCGCCACGGCATCGACAGCCCTGTCCTGCCCTATGACGCGCCTGTGCAGCGTCTCGGCGAGCCTGGCGAGCTTTTCGCGCTCCCCTTCGACCAGCTTGGTCACGGGTATTCCGGACCACCTCGAAACCACTTCCGCGATTTCGTCGCTCGTCACCTCTTCCCTGAGAAGGGCCTCGGAATCGTCTTTAGCCTTATCGTCTTCATGGGCCTTGAGCTCTCGCTCGAGTTCCGGTATGACGCCGTATTTGAGACGGGCGGCCGTCTCGTTGTCACCTCTTGCAAGGGAGTTTTCATATCTTGTCCTGGCCTCCTCCAGTTTTGTCCTTACTTTCCTCACCTCTTCCAGCGCGGCTTTCTCCTTTTTCCACTTTGCGGTCATCTCGTCCGACCGCGCCTTCAGACCCTTCAGTTCCGCCTGCAGCTCCGCAAGGCGCTTTTTCGACGCTTCATCCTTCTCTTTCTTGAGGGCGATCTCTTCGATCTCAAGCCTTCTCACATGGCGCGAAATCTCGTCCAGCTCCTGCGGACACGAATCCATCTCCGTCCTGATCCTTGCGCAGGCCTCGTCCAGAAGGTCTATGGCCTTGTCGGGGAGGAACCTGTCCTGGATGTATCTCGACGACAGCGCGACGGCGCTTACGAGCGCCTCGTCGCGGATGTGCACGTTGTGGTACTTTTCAAACCGCTCCTTGAGTCCGCGCAGAATCGAGATCGCGTCCTCTTCGTCCGGCGGGTCGACCGTCACCGGCTGAAACCTTCGCTCGAGCGCCGCGTCGGACTCCATGTACTTTCTGTACTCGTCGAGCGTGGTCGCCCCTACGCAGTGGAGTTCGCCGCGGGCCAGAAGCGGCTTCAGCATGTTTCCGGCGTCTGAAGAGCCTTCGGTCTTCCCCGCGCCGACGATGGTGTGTATCTCGTCTATGAAAAGGATGATCTTCCCGTCCGACTCCTTTATTTTCTTCAGGACGGCCTTCAGCCTTTCCTCGAACTGCCCGCGGTACATGGCGCCGGCCATGAGAGCGGTCATGTCGAGCGAAAAGACGGTCCTGTCCTTCAGCCCCTCGGGAACATCCCCGCGGTTTATGCGCTGCGCGAGTCCTTCAACGATGGCCGTCTTGCCTACGCCCGGCTCTCCTATCAGGACGGGGTTGTTCTTCGTCTTTCTCGAAAGTATCCTTATCACGTCGCGGATTTCCGTATCGCGTCCTATGACAGGATCAAGCTTCCCCGACTTGGCGAGAGCCGTCAGGTCGGTGCCGTATTTCTCAAGGCACTTCTCGTTGTCTTCAGGCGGTACATAGTTTGCGTTCATGGTTCATTCCTCCATTCGGCAAACTGTGAGCAGATTCGGTGCCAACGCCATTCTGGCGTGGAATCCGGGCCGTTTTGTCCCTGCTTAGGGACAGAATGTCACTTTCCGCTCTTGATTTCCGCCAGACGCTTGATCATCTTTGCAACAAGCTCCGGCTTATCCTTCGCGAGATCTCTCGTCTCGGCGATATCGTCGGCAAGGTCGTAAAGCTGGGCATTGCCCTTGCCGTCCGCCACCAATTTCCATTTCCCGTAGCGGAACCCTCCCGGGCCCCACCCCGGCTCTTCGACAAGCTCCGCGCGTCCGCCCTTCGCCCCGTCCACGATGACATCGCCGAGGTCGAGAGAGTCCGTCATCGACCCCTCGGGAACAGTCGCGCCGATTATGCCGGCGAGCGTACGCGCTATGTCCGTCTGCGAAACGAGCGCGTCCGAAACCGTGCCCGGCTTTATCTCCCTCGGCCAGGAGACCACGAACGGAACGCGCGTGCCGCCTTCGTACGGACCGTACTTCCCGCCTCTGAACGGATGCGCCGGATTCACCCCGGCCCATGCCTCGGGGGCGCCGTCCTCATACCCGTCGGGGATGTAGGGCCCGTTGTCGCTCGTGAATATGAACAGCGTATCGCCGTATCCGTGTTTCTTGAGACTCGATCTCAGCTGCCCGAGCGCATCGTCCATCTCGACGGCGGCATCGCCGCGGATGCCGAGATCCGATTTCCCGCGGAAACGCATGTGCGGATCTCTCGGCACGTGCACGTCGCTCGTGCAGAAATAGAGGAAAACGGGTCTGCCGCCGGACGACTCGAGAAAACCGTCCGCCTCGCGGCAAAGCGTGTCGCTTATCTCCTGATCGCGCCAGCAGGCGGACTTCCCGCCTCTCATGTGCCCTATTCTGGATATGCCGTCTATGATCGTCTTGTCGTGCTGGCTGTCGCTCGGCCGACCCCACTCCTTCAGCAGCGCGGACGCCGTCCGCGGCGTCTCCTCGCCCGGCCATTTCTCGGGGACGTTCTCGTAGGATATCTCTATCGGATCCGCCGGATCCAGCCCCACGACGCGTCCGTTCCGCAGAAAGACGCACGGCACGCGGTCGGCCGTCGCCGCCATTATGAAGGAATGGTCGAAGCCGACTTCGTTCGGCCCGGGCCCGACTTTCCCATTCCAGTCGGTCGGCGCGCCGCCAGCGCCGAGCCCCAGATGCCACTTGCCGATCGCGGCCGTCCTGTAGCCCGCGCGACGCATCATCTCCGGCAGCGTAAGCTTCGCCCCTCCCGCAAGCGGCAGGATGAGTTTCGCGTCGCCGTCGAGAATGGTCGTCCCGGGGCGTCTGAACGAATAGTCTCCGGTAAGGAGCGAATAACGGCTCGGCGTGCATACGGACGTCGGCGAATGCGCATCGGTGAATCTGCATCCTTCCGCGGCGAGTCTGTCCAGGTTCGGACACGGCACCCTTTTCTGCCCGTATGTGGACGTGTCTCCGTAGCCGAGATCGTCCGCATAAAAGACAACGACAGCCTTCGGCTTGCGGCGAAGCCCTCCGGCGATCGCCGGAGCGCCAGCGGCGCCCGCCGACGCGAGCGCGGCCGCGAGCCCGGCGAGAAATTCCCTTCTCTCCAGGCCGCAACTCACTTCTTCGCGCCTTTTTTGCTTGCCTTGGCCTCTTCGAGGCGCTTGATCAGATCGTCGACATTGCTCTTGAGCTTGTCGATCTCGCCCTTGAGCCCGGCCGGTGCGTCGCCTTGCATGGCGTCGATTTTCCTGAGGATCGCCTTCGCCTTGCGGATGTATGTCGAGGGGTTGCCGCCCGATCTCCCCGTCCCCGCGTCGATCGCAAGCTTGTAGAATTCCCTCTCGAGAGGCTGGACGAGCGACTGGTAAGGAAGATGCTTCTTCCACACCCCTCCCTTGGCGAGAAGTTCGGCGCAGTAGGCCGGATACTCCTTGTGTTTCGAAACGTCTATCTTGTCGATCTCCTCGGCGATTCGCTTGAGCCGTTTGGCGGAGCCTTTCTTCATCGAAGCTATCTCTTTCGCCGTCGCGAGCCTCGCCGCATTGCGCTCGCACGCCGCACGCGCCTGCACGAGGAATTCGGCCGGGCCCGCCGAGCCGTGCCCTATGCGGTCAACCTTCTGCCCGAGGCAGTCGAGAAGCATCACCGAGGGGAAACCCTGCACGCCGAAATCCTCCGCAAGCTTCGGGTTCACCGCCCTCGCCTCCGGCGAAAGCAGGTTCTTGTTCTGCGGATTGTCTATGAAAAGGAGCGCGAATTCCTTGGACGCGTCGCGCACGAATTCCGGCTTGGAGAGGACGTTGGACTCGAGGATTTTGCAATACTTGCACCAATCGCTTCCCGTAAAGACGGCGATTATGGGCTTTTGCCCCTTCGCCGCCTCCGCGACGGCCTTTTTCATGTCGTCGGTGAATCCCGCCGGCGTCGACGTGGCCGATGAACTTGCCGCGATCGCGGCGGACAGCACGGCGCACAGCGCGCCAGAGAATTTCAGCTTCATTTATCTTATCCCCCTTGTGGTTGGAAGGGGTATTATACCAAAAACCGGGACCGCTGCATAGCGCGGATCATTTTCTGAGCCACGCGCCGGTCTCGTCCTGATACCATGTCCCCGCCGCGATCTTCTCCAGCATCCGCGCGGCATACCTCTTCTGCACGGCTTCGAGCGTCGTCCCGGAAGACTTCGCGATCTCGCTGAATCTCCTTACCCTCCTCGCGTTCTCCTCCGCGATGAGTATCCTGTCCGCGTCGGAGGCGTTTTCGCGCTCCTCCAGCATCGCCCTGTTCGTCATGCCCGCCGCGCCGCGGCCCACCATTTCCCTCACGGCCTTGAAGGAGCTGCCGCCCTCGCCGCGCTCCTGTCCGCCGAAAGCCTTGTCGAGCTCCTTGTCGACCTTCAGGTTCACGTCCATCGTGATGTGTATCGGCTTTATCTCGCTCTCGGTCTGCACCTTTATGCATCCCGCTCCCGCGATCGCGGCCGTCGCCGCGGCCAGCATCGCCGCCTTCTTCGCAAGTTTCACCTTCAGCCCTCCTTTTTTTTCATTTTGAAAATTTCATCCCCAGATCGAGGATTTCGTCCAGATCCCCGCGGTACGTCACGTCGAGATTCACCGGAACCGTCGTCTTCTTCCGCGTGGCCGTGCCGTCCAGCAGAAACTCCAGCTCGGCTTCGTCTTCGCCCCTCCTCAGATCGAGCTTCAGCACCCTGTATTCCAGATTGGCAAGGGCTTTCTCGAGATTGTCGATCTCTTCGCGGGCGACGCCGCCGCTCTCGAGCGAATCGAGAATCGGACCGGCCTTCCTCAATTTCAGCGTCCCCGTATCGCCTGGTTTCGAGAACAGATATGCGTTCCCAAGCCTGAGCATGCGCCTGTCCTTCAGGAAAAACGGAACCTTTCCGTACATCCGCCCCGTGGCCTCACCCTCGAATCCGCGGATGTGGGAAAGAACCTCTCCCGCATCGACTCCATCGACGAACACAGTGGCCCCCGCCGTGAGCCTTTCGGGATCCAAGAAAAGCGCATACACCCTGAGGTCGCCACCGCAGCAGCCTGCGCCGGCCTCGGTGACGAGCCACGACCTCTCGGTCGAGCGGGCGCTTGCGAACACGTTCGTCAGCGCAAAATCCGATATCGACACCGAGTCGGCCCGCGGGAAAAGCGGCGACATCTCCTTCATTCCGCCGACACCCTTCGCGCCGAACCTGACGCGCAGGTTGTCGACGGCGACAGTCTTATCCCCCATCAGGCACGAGACGTCGGCATCCTTGAGAAATCCTTTGACATTCCATGCCGCCACAGGACGCTCCGGAACGCATGCCCCGTCCGCATCTAGCGAAAACATTCCGCCCGCATCCAAATCGGTCACCGACCCCATGTCCATATGGGCCAGGATGTCCGCCACTATCGCATCGGCCCTGCCGAACTTCGTCGGCGGTATCGACGCCTTGAAAGACCAGTCCTTCCCCGATTTCGCATCGAAATGCGCATCGATCTTCCAATCCGTCCCGTCAAGGCTTATACAAAAATCGGCTTTCATGTTGATCAAACCGAATCTTACGATTCCCGCCGCGTGATACGGCCATCCGAGGAGTTTCCCCTCGGAGCGGACGCGGTATCCGTCAGGCTCGCCGCGCTCGACATCGAGTCGAGCCGTGATTTTCGTGCTGTCCACCAGCGATGCCTTCTCCCCGAGACTCTCCGCCAAATCGAATTCGAGCTCGGGAATCGGGATGAGAACGGGCAGCCACGGTACCGCCAGAACAAGAACGGCGCAAAGAACCGCAACCATCAAAATGGTGATTGCAGTACGCCTAAGGAAGCGTCCGCGCTTTTTGTCCGTCTTTTCGTCCATATTTCCGGCTTATTGTAGCAAAACGCGCGGCTAAACGCAAGGCCGGCCGTCAGCCGGCCGGTTTCACCGATTTCTTCGGCGAAAGACAGTAGCGGGCTATGGGACAGCCCGTGCACTTCGGACGCACGGGATTGCACCTCGTCTGGCCGAAACTCACAAGATGGCTGTTCCATGTCTTCCAGTATCGGACGGGAAGAATCCGCCTGAGCTCCATCTCCGTCTCCACAGGCTTTTTCGTGCGCACAAGCCCCAGCCAATTGCATATGCGATGGACGTGCACGTCAACGCATATCGCCGGAAGGTCAAAGCCTACTGCGACGGTGAGGTTCGCCGTCTTCCGCCCGACTCCCGGCAGTTCGCACAATTCCTCCACCGTGTCGGGCAGAACGCCGCCGAAACGCTCCTTGAGCACGCGCGGGAGTTCTTTGAGATGCTTCGCCTTGTCCCTGAAAAATCCGACGGGAAATATGAGCCGCTCCAGTTCGCCGACGGTCAGCCTATCCAGATCGGCCGGCGCGAAAACGGCGCCCTGCGCCTCGGCGAAAAGCCTCTTCACCGCACCGGCGGTGCAGGCGTCCTTTGTGCGGGCGCTCAAAATGGTGCCCACGAGGACGCAAAACGGATCGCGGGTCTGCGCTTCTATGAGTTCGATCACCGGGGAGGGATGCGCCTTGAACTCACGCTTCAGCGCGCGATCCACGGCCGGTATGTCTTCAACTGTCATCCTCCGACCCCTTTCGCGTTTCGCCGGCAAAAGAACGGCCGCCCCTTCCGGTGGCGGCCGATTTCCCTGCCATTCACCTTGCGTGCATCAGCGCTTGACGAGCTTGCGGACCGCCTTGTGCGAGCAGAACGTACGCTCGGTATAGAGCTTCGCGCGCCAGGAAGGGGTCTTCTTGACGAGCTTGATCGCCTGTATCCACGGGCTGTTGAACGGGAAGAGCTTCTCCACCCGCACTCCATAGCTCTCGCGGCTCACCGTGAAGTTGCCGGAGACGTTCTTGCGGCCGTTGTCGACGGCGAGAACCTTGCCCTCGAAATCCTGAATGCGGAACTTGTCGCCTTCCTTGATCTTGATGGAGACGCGGACGATGTCGCCGGCCTTGAATTCAGGGAAGTTCTTCTCCGCGAGCTTGGCGGTCTGCTCCGCATTGATCTTGTCGAGAATCTTGATACCCATGATCTGCCTCCTTAAGCCTTCTTCTCATCCTTCTTCACGGCCTTGCGGGCGTGGTGAGGCTTGATGGCGGGGTTCTTCGCGCGGCGGATGAGCGACGCGACCGTCGTCGAGGGCTTGGCGCCGTGCTGGAGCCAGTGGTCGACGCGCTCGAGATCGAGCTTGAAGTTGTTCTCCTTGAGCTGGGTGTCGTACCAGCCGAGGATCTCGAGGAACTTGCCGTCGCGCGGACTGCGCTCGTCGGCGGCGACGATGCGGTAGGCCGCGTGGTTGCGGCATCCGGTGCGGCGCATTCTGATCTTGACCATAGTCTTTGTTTTCCTTTTCGGTGAATGATTGGCGCGTAGTATACCAAATCGCGGCGAGGCGCGCAAGGGGTAAAAAGATAAACGAAAAAATTCCGTTTCTCCGCCCCGGCGCGGCTCAGAAGAGCGAAAGTTGGGCGACAGGGCCGAAACTGCGCCTGTGCTCTGGGCACGGACCCAGTCTCGCGAGCGCATCGAGATGCTCCTTCGTCGGGTAGCCTTTGTGCTTTGCGAAGCCGTAGCCCGGGTATTCCGCCTCGAGTCGCATGCAGTCCGCATCCCTCGCCGTCTTCGCGAGAACGGACGCCGCCGCGATGAAGAGAGACCTTCCGTCGCCTTTCACGAGATTCTTCGACGGGAGCGGCAGGCCGGGAACAGGCAGGCCATCCACGAGTATGGAGGCCCCCTCCGCGCCGCCGAGCCGGGCCGCGACCTCCTCAGCCGCGCGCCGCATGGCAAGATGTGTCGCCTTGAGAATGTTGAGCCGGTCTATCTCCCGCGGCGTCGCGAAAGCCACCGCCCAGACGCATCCGGGAGTGGTTTTCACGGTTTCGGCAAGGGCCTCCCGCTTCGCGGCGGAAAGCTTCTTGGAGTCGTCCATCCCGGCCCATGCGCCGTCGAGCAGACCCTCCGCGGCGTCCAAAGGGACGGTGACGGCCGCAGCGTAGACGCCCCCAGCGAGAGGCCCGCGCCCGGCCTCGTCAATCCCTATGACGGCGCCGCCCGCCGCCTTTTCGAATTCGAGCGTCACACCCATCGTTCAAAGCCCCATGACGGGCAGATGCACCTCATCCCTTATCTCGACCGACGTCGCGCCAAACACCGTCTCGGCGGCCTGCTCCGGAACCTCCACCGTCGCGCTTTTGACGGCCGACGAATACGCGCCGTCCGCACCGTGGGCATTGAGCGCAGGGACGCCGGCCTCGGCCCTGATCGTCCTCTGATTGTCCATTGCGGCTATTATGTATCGCGTAAAGGCGAAAAGACCCGAAAGAACGAGCGACACGGCGAGCAGCCCGACCGCAAGCTCGACGAGGGCCTGTCCGCGGCGTTCAGTGGCCATGGCTGGTCCCTCCGTGTCCGCCGCCGCCGCCAGTGCCCCGGCGACAGGTATGGGAGTTGTACTTGAGCCATCTCACGCCCTCGCGGCGGAAGGAGTCGCGCTCCCACGTCTTCAGCTGCATGCACCAGAAGCAGCCGCTTTCGCACTTTCCGTCCTCGAGATAGGGGCCGAGATGGTTGCGTATGTGGACGACCCATCCGTAATCCGCCGTCGCGAGATTGCCGCCGCCGACCGAATCGAGCGGCACAAGCCTCACGGCCGTCATGCCCGGCACGATGAAATTCTTGAGCCCCGTCACGGGGCCGCCGACCCCCTCGACGTCTTCGACCGTGCCGAACGGCTTTGCGGCGGCGGACCATACGAAATCCGGCTCCGAGTCTATGGCGACCGTTCCTATCGCCTTTTGGCACCGGCAAACGGCGGCGCATCCGCGGACGTTGTACTCCTCCTTTATCTCGCCCGCGAGGGGGAATTCTCCGCCGTCCTCGTCGTCCGCAAGCGACATGCCGTTGAACCACCGCCTCCACATGCCGGAATCGAAAAGGAACCACGGCTCTTCCGGGTCGGAGAGAAGATCCGACTTGCCGAGCTCTTCGTCGGTAAGCCGCACTTCAGAGTACCGCTCGACGATTTTGCGCATCTCGTCGCGCGAGAAAAGATCCGTGAGCGAGAAAGGCTTGGAGACGACATGCAATGAGAATATCTCGCTGTTGTCCATGGGGTTGTCGCGCCTGAGCGGCAGGGGCGCCCAGTCTCCGTAACCTGTGTACGAGGAGAGTACGCCGTAGCAATGGAAGAAAAACCAGCACCAGTCGCGCCCTGCGATCGCGTGATAGAACTCGCGGTTCAGAAGAAGATGTCCGCCGGCCGCGTCGTAGAACTCGATGTTGTCCGGCCCCGTCGCCAGACCTTCTCCGGCGACAGACTCGATTCTGGTCGCATATTCCGTCCACGCTCCGGGGAACGGCTCAGGATACGGGTCGCCGTCCCCGCCGCCCCCGCCCGCGTACACGAGACGGATGTCGGCGACATGGGCCCTCAGGATCGCGCCGAACTCGTCGCGCGCCTGCATGCCGTTCTTCTTGGCGGCGTCGTTCGCGAGCGCGAGCGCATCCACCGGCCCCAGCAGCGCCAGCCTGCGCTGCTCCATGACGATCCTGCGGCATTCGTCCGTCTCGCTTCTCGCCGCGGCGATGAGATGGGCGATGTTCAGCCTTCCGATTTCGTTTAGGAGCGAGCCCTGCTTCCTGGCCGCCGCGAGCGCCGCCGCGTCGCCGGCGTTCTGCACCCTGTTCTTCGCACGCACGGCAAGGAACGTGTCGACGTTCAGCAGCGTAAGGAGAACCAGCACTGCGAGAGCGAAGACGAGCACTACGGCTATCTGTCCGCGATGCGTCCGCATCTGCGCTATCTCCCCTGATCGTGCATGTAGAACGGGAAATGGGATTCGAATGCGGCGCGCCCCGTGACGTCCATGTCGGGCGTGGCGAGCCTGACGGAAGACTCGACGCGCGGCGCGACGCCGAGGCCCGACGCCACATCCACATCCGTCGCGTGCCACCATTCGTAATCGAGAATGCCGTGCGCGCGCGCGCCGTCGGGGGAGGAGAGGTAGATCGGGATGCGCGACGATTCGGCGAACCCGCCCTCCTCCGGCCAGATCCTCTCGCCCGCGACCGGAATCATGGCCACGCGGGCCGACTTTTCGCACATCCAGTCGTTGAAACCCACGCTCTTCGCGCGCGCCGCGCGGGCGGCGGCGTGATCGAGAAGAGTGCGCGCGGCGACGAGGCGCGACAGCCTGTACGCGCCCATGAAGATGAAGGTGACCGCAAGCAGCGCGATCAGCGTCTCGACCATCGCCTGTCCGCGGCGCATTCGCATTCCCGGCAAACGGCTCAGTTGCCGGCGTCTTCTATAGCATCGCCGGCTTCGTCGAATTTGTCGCCGACCTTGCCGGTGAAAACCTTCACGACGGCTATGAGCGCTATCGCGACAAGGCTGATGATGAGGATGTATTCCACCATCGTCTGACCTTTTCTCATCTTCTTCATTTCCGGTCCTTTCCTTAAGGGTATTCCGACGTCACCAGCGACTCCGTGCGCACGACAGCGCGGCGCGAAGCCGTCAGAAGCCACCCGAGGACGCCGACCAGCACGACGAGCGCACAGAACGCGAGCACGTACTCCACCATGGTCTGTCCTTTCCTGGCTTTGAATTCCATGAATCAATTATACCATAAACAACCGCGCTTGTGGAAAATTCACGCAAAACGCCGGGAGGCCGCCAGCGACAGCAGGATCGCCGCGGCGGCAAGCGCGGCGCCCCCGTAGAGCCACGGCGCGAAAAGCTCCTCCCAATCGGTATGCACCCTCGTGTGCACCTCCCGCGCGGGGGACTTCTCCATCCTGTCTATGGCCTCCATGGCCTTGTCGAAGGCTCCGGCGTCGCTGACGCTGAAATACCTCCCGCCGGTCCCGGAGGCTATCGACTTGAGAAGCCTCCAATCGAACTCGCCGTCGCGGCCGACCCCGATCGTGTATACCTTGATCCCGCGCCGCTTGGCGATCTCCGCCGCCTCCATGGGCGCGACGACCCCGGAGTTGTTGATGCCGTCGGAGAGCAGCACGACGATTTTCGTCTTCTGCTTGGCATCCTCCAGGAGCTTCAGCGAATACGCGAGCCCGTCGCCTATGGCGGTGCTGCTCTCGTCATCCCTGCGCGGAAGGCTCACGCCCTCCATGATGCCGAGAAGCGTCCGGTGGTCAAACGTCAGCGGAGATCTGGCGTCTGCGAACGTTCCGAAGGTGACGAGGGCGATCTGGTCGCCCTCGCGCCTGGCGACGAACGCGGCGAACCGCTCCTTGACCGCCGCAAGGCGGGACGCCTTGCCGAGAACCCTGTCGATTTCGCTCTGCGGCGGCCTGTGGCCCGATCTGAAGATGGACTCGAGCCTGCGCACGTCCTGGCGGCACTCCGGCGGCGCCAGGTCCATCTCGCTCATGGAGCCGGACGTATCGGCCGCAAGAACGATCGCTATGGAGTCCCCCGCCTCGCGGACGACGTCCTCCGTCCTGACCGTCGCCCTGCGGGGACGGGCCGCCGCCGCCACGAGAAGCATGAGGCCCGCCAGCAGCAAGAACGGCGCGGCGGCCGCCACCGCCGCGCGCCAACCTGCCGTCTTGGCGGGGAGGCGGCCGACGACGGGATATCTCACGCCGGATCTGCGGCCGTGCCGCAGCAGCCGCCATGCGGCGAACGCCACGGGGAGGGAAAGCAGCAAAAGCCAAGGGTGGGCGAACGTCATGGACGGGAATCCTCCTTAAGATACGAACGGGCGGACTCCGTCGCGCCGGCCGCCATTTCGGGGGAGGCCTCGACGCCGGCGAACTTGACGAGATCGGCGCTTTCCAGGAATTCCGCCAGCTTCGGACGGTTCGGCACCGCCCCGCCGCCGCCCGAGCCGATCTCCCGCAAAAACTCCTCGGTCGTGAGATGCGGCGCCTTGACGCCGTACTTTCTCTGGATGTAGCGCCTCACGACCATCGTAAGCTCGATATAGAAGTCCTTGTAGCGTCCGCGATCCGGCAGCCCCTTGGCGACAAGCATGTCCAGCTCGAGCCACGCGCGCTGTATGGGGCTCATGAGATGCATCTTGACCCGCTTCACCGCGAAGACGGCAAGGCATGCGACAAGGGCCGCGGCCAGCAGCGCGCAGAAAAAGGCGAGTATCTTCATCCGCTCGCGGCACATCCACCGCCACACGCTCTTGAGGAGCCGCTTGAAGCTGAACGGCGGTTTGTCCTTCTCGGGGGATATCTCCATTCCGCCCTCGACGCGCGCGGCGGCTGCGGGGAGGCCGAAATCCAGGGGGCCCGCGACGAAAGAGAGGTCCTCCGCCCCTCTCGCCGCCTTTACCGCGAAAGGCTTTATGCCGTATCGCGCCGCCACGGGCTCCGGCACAAGCTTCCATTCAGACCTCAGGGTCTTGCGGCCGTCCTTGCCGGTCGTCTCGCCACCGTCGATCCTGTCGGAGACGGCAAACCCGCGAAGGCGCGAACCGATGTCCGGCAGCGTCACTTCGGTGCCGGCCGGCGCGGAGGCCTCGACCTTGACGAATACGCTGCGCCCGGGATCAACCGCGGACGTATCCGAGGACACCGAGAGCGTCACCCCGTTGGTCGCGATCTCAAGCGCCGCGGCAAAAAGAAAGAATCCCGTCATTTCGCATCATCTCTTTCTTGCGCGGCGCTTGAAGAGCGCGCGCACATCGTCGATGTAGGGGCGGTCGGTCGAGAGCGGAAGCGTCTCGATGCGCGAACGCAGAAAAAACCTCGCAAGCTCCTCGCGGTCGGCGGCGGCCTTCGCGGCGAACTCCTCCCTGACCCGGCGGCTGGCGGTGTCGACAAGGACGAGATCGCCCGTCTCCGGGTCCTCCAGCTCCACGAGCCCGGCGTCGGGGAGATCGAACTCCGCAGGATCGCCGACGGGCAGGCATATCACGTCGTGCCTTCGCGCGGCGGCCCTGAGAAGCTTTTCGTACGCCCCGGGCGGCTGAAGGAAATCGGAGACGAGGAACACCACGGCCTTGCGCTTCTGCACGCCCTCGAGAAACTGCAGCGCGCCCGCGATGTCGGTCCCGCCGCATGCGTCTTCGGAGGCCGCAAGGACCTCTCTGGCGAGGCGCATGACGGAGTTGCGTCCGCGGCGCGGCGGGATGTGCTTGACGATGCGGTCTGAAAAGAGCACGAGCCCGACCTTGTCCTGGTTGCGTATGGCCGTAAGCGCCAGGAGCGCCGTGACCTCGGCCGCGAGCTCCGCCTTCGTTTTCGACCTGCTGCCGTAGCTCTGGGAGCCGGAGACGTCGACGAGAAACAGGATCGTCAGCTCGCGCTCCTCGCTGTAGCGCTTGATGTAGGGGATGCCCGTGCGCGCGGTCACGTTCCAATCTATCGTGCGCACGTCGTCCCCCGCCTCATAAGGCCTGACCTCGTCGAATTCGACGCCCTGGCCCTTGAAGGAGGAATGGTAGTCGCCGGCCAGCTGGTCGTCGATGAGGCGGTTGGTGAGGATGCGGATGCGCCCCACCTTCGCCATCAGTTCTTTAACGTCCATCGCCATTGCGATCAGGGAACGGGAACGGTGTCCAGAATCTTGTCGATCACCATGTCGGAGGTGATGTTCTCGGCCTCCGCCTCGTAGGTGAGGAGAATGCGGTGGCGGAGGACGTCGTGGACCGTCTCCTTCACGTCCTGCGGCGTCGCGTAGGGGCGTCCGGCCATGAGCGCGTGTCCGCGCGCGGCCAGGTTGAGCGCGAGCGTTGCGCGCGGGGAGGCGCCGTTCTGGATGTGCGGATTCGCCTCGCGCGTCTTGAAGACGATCTCGAGGATGTAGTCGCCCACCTTCTCGTCGCAGTAGACCTCGTTGATGGATGCGCGGAGGTTCTCGATGTCCTCGGGCGTGCAGATCGTCTTCGCGACGGGCTTCTCGGAACTCTCGGCAAAGCGCTGCATGATGCGGCGCTCGTCCGCCTTGGTCGGCGGCTCGACGAGGCACTTGAACATGAATCGGTCGACCTGCGCCTCGGGAAGCGGATAGGTTCCCTCCTGCTCGATCGGGTTCTGCGTGGCCAGCACGAGGAACGGCACGGGCAGCTTGTACGTCTCGTCGCCGATCGTCACCTGGCGCTCCTGCATCGCCTCGAGGAGGGCCGACTGCACCTTCGCGGGAGCGCGGTTTATTTCGTCCGCAAGCAGGAGGTTCGTGAAGACCGGGCCCTTCTTGGGCGTGAACTCTCCGGTCTTGGGCGAGTAGACGAGCGTGCCCACGACGTCAGCCGGCAGAAGGTCCGGCGTGAACGAAATGCGCTTGAATGCGAGACCCAGCGCCGTCGCGAGCGTGTTGCAGGAAAGGGTCTTGGCAAGGCCCGGGACGCCTTCGAGCAGGATGTGCCCGTTCGTCACCAATGCGAGGATCAGCCGGTCGACGAGCTTCTCCTGTCCGACGATCACCCGACCGACTTCCTCACGGATGTTCGCCACCAGCGCCTTCTGCGCTGCGATGCGGTTTGACGCTTCCTTCAGGTTCATTTCTGTGTTTCTCCTTCTTGTCTCATGATGTGGTCCTTGATTAAATCCGTGACGCTCCCCCACGAAAGGCGCGGGAGGCGCTTTATGTCGCACGACAGCTTGAAGAGACGGGCCTCGTCGCAGCCGACAGCAGGAAGATTCCCGCGCTCGCGCTTGAACTTGTCGCACCACAGTGCGCGAATGAAGTCCTGCATGATCTCCGCCGGTCCAAGTCCGCTCGCCTGCGATGCTCCGGACTCCAGCAGCACGCGGTCGAACCACGGACGCTCCTCCTTGTCCAGCGCATCCGCGAACTCGGCCAGCCGGTCCTCGCCGGTCGCAGCCTCCGTCCGCCAGACCTCCGTAAAGCGCCGGGTAAAGTCGTGCGCGAACGTCCACGGCGGAAGGTACGCGCCAACGAGTCCGTCAATCGCGACGTCGTTCTCGTTCGCCATCATAAAGGCCATGAACGCGAACTCCAGCTCCGGAGGCGGCACAACCTGGGACGGAGGCTCCAAGACATCGTCTTCCTCGGGTTCGCACGGTTCGTCGAACGTCTCCGCGCCAGGGGCGTCCGGCGCTTCCGCGGGAGGATGTTGACGCCGCTCGGATGCGCGGACGGAGCGGAACTCCACCGGCTTCGTCTTCGCGAGCTCCTCCGTAAGCGCCGCCACCGGCAGGTTCAGCAGCTTCGCGGCCTCGTCGACGAGGCTCGCACGCAGAATCGCGGACGGACATGCCGCAATCGTCTGCAGCACCGCACGGGATACGCGCGAAACGGCGTCGATCGACTCGGCGTTCACCTCCTTCGCGCGCTCGACGCGGCACTGGAAGCTGACGATGGACTCGGCGCCGTCGATGAGCGCCTGGAGGTCCGAGGCGGGATGCGCACGGAGGAAGGAGTCGGGGTCGTCTCCTCCCGGCAGTGCAACCACCCTCACCGGCATCTCCATGCCGAGCAGCATAGCCGCAACGCGAATCGTCGCCTTGTGGCCCGCCTTGTCGTCGTCGTACATCAGCACGGCCGCGTCCGCGACGCGCCTGACCATCTGCGCATGCTCCTCGGTAAACGCCGTTCCCTGGGACCCCACGGCCGTCTTGAATCCGCATATGTGCAGACGAATCGTATCTATCTGGCCCTCGCAGCATATGACCTCGCGGTGCGGAGCACGCGCGATGGCGCCTGACGCGCGATCGAAGCCGAACAGGACGTTCGACTTCCTGAATATCACCGTCTCCGGCGAATTCACGTACTTGCCGGAGTTCTTGTTCTCGACGAGCTGCCGGCCGGAGAACGCGACTACGCGCCCCTGCCTGTCCTTGATCGGGAACATGAGCCTTCCGCCGAAGCGATGGTACGGCGAGTCGCCCGGGCGGTCCGGAGGCTTGACCACGCCTGCCGCCTCCACCTCCTCCATCGTGAAATTGTACTTTGCCGCCCACTTCCGGATCGGCGCAAGGCCTACAGGCGCATAGCCGATCAGCCAGTCGTCGCAAACCCCTCCGTCCAGGCCTCGCCCGGCAAGGTATTCGCGAGCGATCCCGGCATCCTTCAGCGAATTGAGGCATCGGTGGTAGAACTGGGTGAGCTCGGCCATGAGCGCGTAAAGGCGCTTTCGCCGTCCCGCCTCCGGATCGGCACGCTCCTCGATCGTCACCCCGCAAAGCCCCGCAAGCTTCTTCACGGCGTCTACGAACTCCAGTCCCTCCATCTTCTGGACGAACTTGATCGCGTCACCGGACTCGCCGCATCCGAAACAGTGGTAGAAGCCCTTTGACTCGTTTATGTTGAAACTCGGCGTCTTTTCATTGTGGAAGGGACAGCAGGCCTTCAGGCTCGATCCTGCATGGCGAACCTGAACGCCATAGGAGGAGACGAGGTCCGCAAGGCTCGTGCGGACCTTTATCTCCTCAAGCACCGAATCTGTTATTCCTCCCGACATGAACTGTATATTATATCACATTTCGGGTGCGGTGCCACACTAGGCCCCACACCCGAAATGCGACGATCAGTCCGGAAGCGGACGGAATCAGCCGGCGACGCGTGCACGCAACGCCGAGACCATGGCGGCCGGATCGTCCAGGCCCTCCACGGTGGCCTCCATCGGGCATCCGCCCGTCTTCTCGCGGTTGAGGATGTGCGGGACGGTTTCATCGGCGGAGAACGGGATGCCATGGCGCTCGAGCATCTTCGCCGCGTCCGCGCTCGCCAGGACGGCGGCAACCTTCCGCGCGCCTCCGACGATGCATATCGCCGCCGCCGCGCGCCCGATCACTCGATCGACGACTAGCGCTCCGCGCAACGCCCCGGCGTCAAGGAGGTCCAGGAGAGGCTTGATTCCCCTTCCCTTTTCCCGGCGCGCAATCACCCCGCCGCGCGCAGTGGCGACTGCGAAGCCTTCCTCACGGAGAAGCCGCTTCATCTCGGATGCGAGATCGTCTTCGGACATCGGACGCACCACGCGCTGGACGTCGTCGCCCTCCACGACAAGCGCCGGCTCGGGACGCGCCGCGCAGTGCCTCTCGCACTCGCCGCATCCAATGCAGGCGACCTCGTCCACCACAGGAACGCCTCCGGCGATGTGGATCGCTCCGACCGGACACTTCCTGACGCAGAGAGAACATGAGACGCCCTCCGTAGAACGCAAACAGCGGTCGGCATGCCAGACGGCCCTTCCGACGTGAACATCGCGCCTCAACACTCCGTCGAGAGGAGCAATCGCGCCGACTGGACACGCCTTGGCGCACTGCCGGTCGCAGTCCGGATTGCAGGCGCCGCTGCCGAAGTCCAGCTCCGGCTGACCTATGGTGAGACCACTGTGAGAGGGACGCAGAACACCCGTCGGACATGCCC
>JAILJX010000051.1 GCA_024694365.1 Kiritimatiellia bacterium | reverse complement strand
CGCATCCTCAAACTCTCCGACGCCAAGGCACGCCTCAAAGCCTGCATCGACGCCATCAGCCTGGAACTCGACTCGCTCGAATACGAAACGAAAGCATTCGCGCTCCAGCACCCCGACGTCTACAGCAAAGTCGGCAAGAAGATGTCCATCGGCAGCACGGACGACGCCGTATTCAAAGTCGCGTTCGACTGGACTTTTGAACGGACCGAACTCAACAGGAAAACCGGCGAAGCGAAAAAACTCGACGATCCCGCCTGGCTCAAGAAACTCCTCGCAAACGAAGCAACCAAGGACTACGTCCGCACAAAATACGAGTTCAACAAGTCGAAGCTGCGCGACGAGATCAAACAAAACATCACCGACGAGGAGAAACTCGAGATCCTCGACAAGCTCGCCGTCGCGAAGACGCCCACCTCAAGCCTGACGGTGCGTCCGCTCGCCGACATGGACAAACTCGAGGAGGAGCTCGCCGCCGCAGAGATGCTCGCCGACGAAGGAGAGGAGGACTGAAAATGGAAAAAGCGAAACGAAAACCCGAGCGCCACGGCATGACCAACACCAGACTCTATGTGTGCTGGGACAGCATGAAAAGACGCGTCTGCGGAAACCCCAACAACGCTTGGCACAGGACCCATCCACACTACGCCGGCCTGACAATATGCGAAAATTGGGCGAACTCGTTCACCTCGTTCATGGCATGGGCGCTCACGCACGGCTATGCGGCAAAGCTCACGCTGGACCGCATAGACAACAGAAAAGGCTACTACCCCGAAAACTGTCGCTGGGCGACACCGAGAGAACAAAGTCAAAACACATGCGCAACGCGGCCGGTAAGGGTGAACGGCAAGGACTACTCTTCAATCAGCGATGCATCGAGGCAGACGGGCATTCCCAGACCGACGATTTATCGCCAGATCAAGCGCGGACTCGTCACACTGCTCAAGAGGCCTTACGATGATGCCCGGTGATATGCCCTGCAACGCACCATGCCCTGTCTCCTCATGCAAGCGTTGCATCGATGGCCATTGTACAGACAATGCAACCTGCGAGAGGAGGGAGGAATCTTGGTCTGCTTCGGATTGAATCAACTATTTTCCGAAGGTCAGACGTCCTCTTCGTCAATCGCGAGGAGGAGGGAGTCGGGGGTGATGAACTCGCCGTTCTTGCGCATGACGAGGATGCGGGCGATCATCGCCGACTCGAAGTCCGTCAGCTTCACGCCGTCTTTGCGGTCCTTGAGTATCCTCATGAGCTCGTTCGCGTTCACCGATTCCTTCGTCTCCGTCTTCGGGATGAAGAGGTTGGTCACCGCGACCGCCACAGACGTCACCGGCGAGAAGACGCGCGAGAAGACCCTGAACGCCGGCGCGAGAGCGAGGATGCGCCTCAGCGGGCGCGTCGAGCAGAGCAGCTTCGGGAGGAATTCGCTCAGGTACAGCACCGCGAGCGCCGAGAGAAACGTCCACGCGCTCCGCGCCCCGGGGCCCTCGACCAGCCTTGCGCCGAGCGCCGCCGCGCACGACGAGAAGACGACGTTCGCGATGTTGTTGCCTATGAGTATGGAAGTCGTCGTCGAACCCATGTCCCTCAGGGCCGCGAGGACTATCCGCGCGGAGCGGCTCCCCTCGCGCGCGAGATGGGTGACGCGTCCGCGGGAGACGGAGAGGAACGCGGTCTCGAGCCCGGAGCAGAACGCCGTGGCGGCAAGGCCCGCGATGGTGGCGATGGCGAGAAGGATGGTCACTGGTTGTCCTCCTCGGTCTTCTCGACGGCTTCGTCGGTCTCGGCGAGCAGTTCGGCGTCGGTGTCGGTCTCGGGGTATTTGAGAACCTCGACCCTGACGGACACCACCCTGCGCTTCTTCTTCTTGAGTACGGTCGCCCTGCAACCCTGGGCCTCGATCGTCTGGCCGACGTGGGGGATGCGCTCGGCGACGGACGCAATCCAGCCCGCGAGGCGGTCAGAATCCTCCGCCTCGAGCTCCACGCCGAGTTCGCGGTTCACCTCGTCGAGCGATGCGCGCGCGTCTATCTCCCACACGCGGCGGGAGATGCGCGTTATGGCGGGCTCGGGGTCGTCGCCGCCGAAGACGGAGGGTCCGAGGACGATCTCCATTATGTCGTTCACGGTTATTATCCCGGCGGTGCCGCCGTATTCGTCGGTGACGACGGCCATGGAGCGCTTCGCCTTGCGGAGCGTCACGAGGAGGTCGTCGAGGGTGACCTGCTCGGGGACGAAGAGCGGGTCTTCGCTGCGGCCGGTCTTGGTGTCGAGGACGGACTCTATGAAATCGGGGGTGCGGCGGTATACGGGCAGCAGGCGGTGGCGGCGGCGGGAGGGGTCGGGCGGCTCGGCGGGGCGCGTCGAGTCTATGCCCTCGATGTCGACGCGCGGGGTCATCTCGTCGTTGGCGTGGAGCTCCGAGAGCCTCAGGACGCCCTCGATCATCTCGGCGTCGTCCTGCGCGAACTCGCCGCGCTCGGCGGCGGACTCGAGGACGGAGACGAGCTCGGCGTCGGAAAGCGCGCGGCGCTCGCGCACGAGAGCCTCGGAGAACGCGCGGGCGGTGAAGCGGAAGGCGATGTTGAAAGGCGCGAGGAGGGTGCGCCAGAACCAGAGTCCGCGGGCGCAGGCCGGGGCGAGGCGCTCGGCGTAGGCGAGCGCGAGGCGCTTGGGGGTTATCTCGCCGAAGACGAGAAGGAGGACGGTCATCACGGGGACGGCGAGGAGTCCGCCCCAGCGCGGGAGGAGGGCGTCGAAGACGAAGTAGCCGAGCGTCGCTATGGCGAAGTTGGCGAGCGTGTTCCCGACGAGGAGCGTCGAGAGGAGCATCGCGGAGTCGCCCACGCAGCGTGCGATGCGCGCGTCGGCCTTGGCCGAGCGCGCGCGTATCCTGGCGCGCTGGGCGCCGGTAAGCGAGAAGAGTATCGTCTCGGCCCCGGAGAAGAAAGCCGAGAGGCAGAAGAGGACGGCGAGTATCGCGATCGACGCCGCCACGTCAGAAATGCCTGACGGCGGGGGCGAATCCCTTCGCCTCCTCCGGCGACATGCGCGCGAACGCCATGACTATGAGGCGGTCGCCCACCTTGCCCATGTGGGCGGCGGCTCCGTTGAGGCAGCAGACGCGGCTGCCGCGCCTGCCTTCTATCGCGTACGTCTCGAAGCGGTTGCCGTTTTCGACGTCTGCGCAGAGGATCTTCTCGTAGGGAAGGATCCCGACGGCCTCCATGTCGTCCGGATCGAGCGACAGCGAGCCTTCGTAGTCGAGGCGCGCCTCGGTCACGCGGATTCTGTGGAGTTTCGATTTGAGTATTTCGACTTCCATAAGAGGTCAACCGAGCTTCTCTTCTATCATCTTCTTCGTGACGGTCACTTTCTTCGCCTTGCCGCTGCCGGGGGCCTCGTACATGACGTCGGTCATGAGCTTCTCCATTTCGGCGCGAAGTCCGCGCGCGCCCGTCTTGCGGGCGAGCGCCTTGGCGGCGAGAGCGCGCAGGGCGCCGGGATCGAACTCGAGTTCGACGCCGTCCATGGCGAGAAGCTTGCCGTACTGCTTGACGAGGGCGTTCTTCGGCTCGGTGAGGACCCTCACGAGGTCGTCCTCGGAGAGCTCCTTCATCGTCGTTATCACGGGCAGGCGCCCGGTGAACTCGGGGATGAGGCCGAACTTCACGAGGTCCTCGGGGCGGATGTCCGGGGCGGCGTCCTTGCCGCCGTCCTTGCCCTTGGCCGCGGAGCCGGACGAGAAGCCTATCACGTTCTTGCCGGCCCTTTCGGCGGCTATCTTGTCGAGGCCGACGAACGCGCCGCCGCAGATGAAGAGGATGTTGGAGGTGTCGACCTCGATGTATTCCTGGTCGGGGTGCTTGCGCCCTCCCTTCGGCGGGATGCGGCAGACGGTGCCCTCGACGATCTTCAGCAGCGCCTGCTGCACGCCTTCGCCCGAGACGTCGCGGGTTATGGAGACGTTGTCGGTCTTGGAGGCGATCTTGTCGATTTCGTCCACGTAGATTATGCCGCGCTTGGCGAGCTCGACGTTGCCGTCCGCATTCTGCAGGAGGTAGCGCACGAGATTCTCGACATCCTCGCCGACGTATCCGGCCTGGGTGAGGACGGTCGCGTCGCCAATGGCGAACGGCACGCCGAGGACCTTCGCGAGGGTGCGCGCGAGGAGCGTCTTGCCGGTGCCCGTCGGACCGAGGAGCAGGATGTTGGCCTTCTCTATCTCGACGTCGGCGTAGGGGTCGTCCTTCACGGCCTTGCCCTTGGCGGCGGCGGCCGCCTCGAGGCGGCGGTAGTGGTTGTGCACCGCGACGGCGAGGACCTTCTTCGTCTCGTCGTGTCCGATCACATACTGGTCGAGGAACGCCTTGATCTCCTTCGGGGTCGGCGTAGGGGGGAGCTTCGGCGCCTTGCGCCGCTCCTGGCGGGAATGCTCGTCGATCATCTCGTTCGCGCGCTTCACGCAGTCGACGCAGATGTTGGCGTCCGGGCCGGGTATCATCGCGACCTCTTTCGAGGAGCGGCCGCAGAACGAGCAGGTGAGATCTTTCATTTGGCCTCGATGACCTTGTCTATTAGCCCCCACGCCTTCGCCTCTTCGGCGGACATGAAGTGGTCGCGGTCGGTATCCTTGACGACGTCTCCGTATTCCTTGCCGGAGTGCTTCGCGAGGATGCGGTTGAGCGTCTCCTTGAGGCGGAGTATCTCCTTGGCGGTTATCTCGATGTCCGAAGCCTTGCCTTCGGCGCCGCCCCACGGCTGGTGGATCATTATGCGCGAATTCGGGAGCGCGAAGCGGCGACCCTTCTCGCCGGCGGTCAGGAGGACAGCGCCCATCGACGCCGCCTGGCCTATGCAGTAGGTCGCGACAGGGCACTTCACGAACTGCATCGTGTCGTAGATTGCAAGCCCCGCCGTGACGCTTCCGCCGGGGGAGTTGACGTATACCGAGATTTCCTTCTTCGGATCCTGCGACTGCAGGAAGAGAAGCTGCGCGCAGACGGCGTTCGCCATCTCGTCATTTACCTCTCCGGATATGAAGACGATTCTGTCGAGAAGGAGGCGCGAGTAGATGTCGTACGTCCGCTCGCCCTTCCCGGTCTGCTCGACCACATATGGAACCATGTATGAGTTCATTTTCTCACTTCTTCGCATTGGCCAGGATGAATTCGATGACTTTCTTGCCCTTCTCGTCGTCCTTGGCCTCGATGTTCTCGGCCTTGGCGAT
>JAILJX010000042.1 GCA_024694365.1 Kiritimatiellia bacterium | reverse complement strand
GACTCCTTCTTGCGCTGCTCCTCGATCCTCGCCTTCTGCCTGTCGATCCTCGCCGTCTGGTCGGCGGTCTTCGCCTTCTGCGCGGCGAGGATGGCCCGCTGCTCGCCGCGCCCCTCCAAAAACCTGCAGCGCTGAGCCCAGAGCTCCGACTCCTTCTTGCGCTGCTCCTCGATCTTCGCCTTCTGCCCGGCGACGATGGCCTTCTGCGCGTTGCGCTCTTCGACGAGCCTGCAGCGCTCGGCCCAGAGTTCCGACTCCTTCTTGCGCTGTTCCTCGATCTTCGCCTTCTGCCTGTCGATCCTCGCCGTCTGCGCGTCGACGATGGCCTTCTGCGCGTCGCGCTCCTCCAAAAACCTGCAGCGCTGGGCCCAGAGCTCCGACTCCTTCTTGCGCTGCTCCTCGATCTTCGCCTTCTGCCCGGCGATCCTCGCCGTCTGGTCGGCGATCTTCGCCTTCTGCGCGTCGACGATGGCCTTCTGCGCATCGCGCTCTTCGATGAGCCTGCAGCGCTGGGACCAGAGCTTCGACACGGACTCCTTCGCGGCGGCGAGCTTTGCGTCCCGGGCGGACGCCTTGTCCCTCTCGACCCTGTACGCATTGGCCATGCGCGAAAGGCCGGCCTTTGTCGAATCAAGCATCAGGGCGTACAGGGCGGACATGTCGCATCCGCCTGCGAGGGCGGAGTAGAGCTCGGCGTAGGAGCCGAGGTCGGCGGAAGCCGTCCCGTCCCCTCCGGGCGCCATCGCGGGGAGCCTCTCCCTGAGCGCGGCGAAAGCGAGATTTCTCGCCGGCGCCGTCCTGATGCCGAAAAAGTTCTCGAAAGAGCAGGCGACGGCGGAGGAGAAGAACATCGAGCGCGCGAGAGGTCCGCATGCGCAAATGGTTTCCGCGGCCCCGGCGAACGCGTCGAGCGTCCCCGACGGAGCCGCCTCGGACGCCGCAAGCGCGCCGTCGCGTCCGGTTCTCGCGACATGAAGGCAGCCCTCGGCGAATGCGATGCTCTTCGCCTTGAAAAACGCCGTCAGAGAGAAGCGCAGTCCGTCGAAGGGAGGCGCATCGGCGAAGGCGATGGCGTCGCCGGAAAGGAAGATGCGGCGGTAGATCTTGCCCGCGGAAGAGAGTCCGAACCGGTGCGCGGCGGGCATCCCGGCGGTGGCGAACGATACGGGGCGCTCAAGGTCCATGCACGCTTTCGGCACGGGGGTCTGGGAGAAGCCGCCCGTGGAGACGTCGAGGGTGCTTCTGCCGGAGACGACCATGTCGGCGGAGCATTCCCCGCCCGCGGCGACAAGCGCCGCCAGCGCCCCGGGGAGGAGGAAAGAATCGCCGGATGCGAACATGATCCACTCGCCCTTCGCGGCGGAGACGGACGCATTGCGCGCCGCGGCGGCGTCGCTTCCGCCGTCGACGACCCTGAAGCGCGGATCTTCGCGCGCGAAGCTTTCGGCCAGGGCGCGGGAACCGTCGGAAGAGCCGCAATCGATGCAGAGGACCTCGATGTTCCCGAGGGTCTGGGCGGCGAGGGATATGAGGCACTCCTTGAGATAAGGCCTGTCGTCGCGGAATGTCACCGCGACGCTCGCGGCGACGCCGTCGCCCTGGCGGACGGGGTCCGCCGCCGGCTGCAGCCGGCGCCACAGTCCGACGCCGAAGGCGAAGCCGCAGGCATTCCACCACTCGTGGGCGAACAGGTGCTCGGGGCGGCTCCACGGCTTCTGCGGGCCGGAATAATGGAGCAGGAAAGCGTCTTCGCCGGAGGATGCGACGCGCCTTCTCACCGCCGCTACGCCAAGTTGGACGTTCCATCTCCGGTCGAGGGGCTTTATGCGGCCTCGGCAGACGAAATTGAGCGCGTCCTGGTCGCAGAACCAGTCGGGATCGTCCACGGCTATCTTCAGCATCCTCCCGGCGAAATCCCCTTTGCGCAGCTCGTCGAGATTCATGACCAGGACGCCCGAATTGACGTAGGACGTCCAATCCGAAAAGCCGTGCGCGCGGGCGAAGCCGGCATATGCGGGGTTGTCGCGGACGAAATTGAGAATCCCCTCGTCGTTGGCCGCGGCGACGAGGCAATCGCCCGTATCGACCGCCAGCAGCTCGCCAAGGTCGCGTTTCACGGCTATGTCGGCGTCGAGATAGACGACCTTCCCGTATGCGGGCAGGAGATCGGCGAGCGCGAGCCTGTAGCACGCGTTCACCGGGAAATCACCCTTCTTGAAAGACGCGAAAAGACCGCCGCACGGAGACGCGGCCACATCCAGAAACCTTACGGAAACTCCGTCCCTGCCTTCATAGACGGCGGCGAAATCGCGCATGGCGGAGCCGTCAAGGCCGGGGTGGAGGACGATCATGTCGAGGTTGCCGCTCCGGGTGCAGGCCACGGCGGAATCCATCGCTGCGCGCAGGTACGGCAGGAAGGCGGCGTCGGCCGAGAACACGACGGGAATGTTCCCGTCGGCGAATGCCGGTTGGAGCGAGGATTGCCGTGCCATTTTCATTTTATCGCAAATCGTACCGCATGAATTGTACCATATGTATTGGACGCAGTCAATGAAGAGCCTTCCTGCCGTTGCGCTCCGCATCGGCGAGACGTTTGGCGAGGCGCGACAGTTCCGGAATTCGCCCCGCGGATCGCGATCACGCGCGGATCCTCCGCCGGACGGCTCATGGCCCGGGCGGCCCCAGGATTTCGGCCAAGGACGCCTCGAGCCCCGCCGTGCCGTCCTTGGGCTTCGCCTTCGCGCGGGCGGCGAGCATTTCCCTGACGAGGCGCAGCTTCGCGGCGTCCTCGGCCTGGCGGCGCGCCTCAGCGACCTTCCCGGCATGCAGGGCGGCGCGCTCGGCCATGCGGGCCTTTGCGGCCTCGGGATCGTACCGCGGCACCTTCGAGCCGCCCTTGAGAAACTCCTCGTACGAGTCGCACACGCCCTCGACATCGCCGGAGAAGACGATCTGGCGGCCCTTGTCGAGCCAGAGCACCTTGGTGCACATCGCGCGTATCTGCGAAAGCGAATGGGAGACGAGGATGGTCGTCGCGCCGCCGCGGATTATCTCGCGCATCTTCGCCTCGCTCTTCGCCTTGAACGCGCCGTCGCCCACGGAGAGGACCTCGTCGAGAATCAGTATCTCGGGCTTGACGAGAGAGGCGATCGCGAACGCGAGGCGCGATTTCATGCCGGAAGAAAGCTGCTTGAAGGGACGGTCCTCGAACTCCTTGAGCTCGGAGAAGTCGATTATGTAGGGATAGGTCCTGTCCATGAACCCGCGCGTGTAGCCGAGCATCGCCCCGCGCAGGTATGCGTTCTCCTTGACGGTGAGGTCGGCGTCGAATCCGCTCGCGAGCTCAAGGAGGGCTGCGACCTTGCCGCGGCGCGAGACGCTGCCCTTCGTCGGCTTCATGATGCCGGTTATCGCCTTGAGCAGGGTGGACTTCCCGGCGCCGTTGGTGCCGATGATGCCGAGCATGTCCCCTTCCTTGAGTGTGAAGCTTACGTTTCTGTCGGCCCAGAAATCGACGACCCTGTACCTGCCCGTAAGCCGGCGCATCACCCACTCCTTGAGGCCGATGTTCTTGAAGTCCCCGACCCTGTAGCGGATCGAGACGTCGCGGCATTCGATCATGGTCTTCGCGTCAGACATAGTAGAGGAACCGCGTGTTGTATCTCTTGTACATGAACATCCCGAGCGAAACGGCCGAAAGCGCGAAAGCCGCGAGGACGAGGTGGGTCGAGAGCGACGGAACGGCGCCGCCGATCACGACTTCGCGGAAGTAGGCTATGTGGCGGTAGATGGGGTTGCAGGCGAAAACGGTCTGCATGGAGGGGCTGAAGCGGTCGGTGGTGTAGAAGATCGCCGACCCGTACATCAAAAGCTGCAGAAAGACGCGCCAAAGATAGTCTATGTCGCGGAAGAATATGAAAAGCGCCGAAAGGACCAGCCCCACCCCCACGTTGAAGACCATGAGCGTCACGATAGGATAGACCAGGAGGGCGAATTTCCACGTAAAGTCTATGCCGTCGATGGCGCAGAACACGAAAAAGACAAGGAGCGTAAGGACGAAGTTGATCAGCGTCTGGACGGATCCCGCGAAAAGAAAGAGGTATTTGGGGACGTTCACCTTCGTGAATATCCCCGCGTTCGCGTAGAGGCTGAGCATGCCGTGGTTGGTCGCGTCGGCAAACCAGCAGTAGAGAAGGTTCCCGCAAAACAGATATGTCGTGTAGTGCGACATCGTCCGCCCGAAAAACTGCTCGAACACGATTTTCATGACAAACAGCGTAAGCAGCGGCATAAGCAGACTCCAGCCCATGCCGAGCACCGTGCGCTTGTACTTCTTCTTGAAGTCGCGCTTCACCAGCTCCTCAAAAAGGAACTTGTGTTTCTTCCATCCAGCAAACATTTGCCGTATTATACCAAAATCGGCCGCGCCTCTCAACCGGGGCGGCGGTTCACGGCCGGGGAACCGGGGAAAGCTCAGGCTATGGCCGCGGCGAACGCGGAGAGGTCTGTCGCGCGCACCTCGGCGAATTCGTCCATGGATGTCGGCTGGGCGTTGACTATGGCCAATTTCCCTCCCGCGCGCAACGTGATGCGGGGAAGACCTGCCGCGGGGAAGACTGTGAGAGAGGTTCCGAGCACGAGCATGAGGTCCGCCCCGAGGGCCGCGTTCTGCGCGGCGAGGAACGCCTCCTCGGGCAGCGCCTCGCCGAAAAACGTGATGTCCGGCTTGAACACGCCGCCGCAATCGCATCTGGCGACCTCCTCGCCGGACGCGAGCCGGGCGCAGATTTCGGCGAAGGAGCTCGCCTTGCCGCATCGCCTGCAATGGTGCAGCGCCGGGGAGCCGTGGATCTCCCACACGTTCGACGACCCCGCCTTCTGGTGGAGCATGTCGATGTTCTGGGTCGCGATGCCGATGAGCTTGCCGGCGTCCTCAAGGCGCTTGAGCGCATGGTGGACGGGTCCGGGGGAATACTTCTCAAGCCCGTACACGAGCTCCCTGCAGCCGCGGTAGTATATGGACGGATCGCGGTCGAACCAGTCTATGTCGAATATGCGCTCGGCGTCGGGATTGCGGTAAAGTCCCTCCGGACCGCGGAAATCGGGTATCCCGCAGAGCGTGCTCACGCCGGCGCCGGTCAAGGCGACGATTCTGCGGGAGCGTTCGATGAGAGCGGTCAGTTTTTCCATGGACATTGCAGGTATTCCTCCTCGTTGCCGAAACGGCCGAACGCGCAGTCAAGCCCCTGCGCGGAATGGGCGTCTGAACTCAGGATGAAGCGCACGCCGCGCCGGCGCAGCTTGGCGCGGAACGCGGGCGAGGGGTAGGCGTCGTCGATCCAACCCCGGGCTATGCCGCCGGTGTTCACCTCGACGATCTTCCCCGATTGCGCGAAAGCGTCGGCCGTCATCTCGAGCTCCTCGTCGTACCACGGCGAAGACTCGTCGAAATATCCGAGGCGGCCGTTGAACTTCCTCACGAGATCGGGATGGCCGATCACGTCGAAGTCGCACGAAAGCGCCATCTGCCGCTGCTGCGCGAAGTAGTCCTTCACGTACGCGCGGGCGTCGCCGCCGTAGTGCTTCGCGATGCCGTCCGAGAGAGAGGCGGGGGACTCGTCGACCATCACCTCGCCGCCGCCGGGCGAGACGACGAAATGCACGGATCCGATGATGTAATCGGGCGAAAGCGCGGAGTATACCGGGCGGTCCGGGAAGCAGCGCCCCTTGACGAAATCGGCCTCGACGCCGAGGAAGACGTCCATCTTCCCGGCGTAGAGCGGCTTGAGGCGCAATATGCCGTCCCTGTAGCCCGGGATCTTCTCCGCCGAAAGCGTCCAATCCAGTGGCTCGCCCGGCAGCATCGCGTGGCTGGAGAAGCCGAGGGCGGAGAATCCGAGGCGGAACGCGGCCTCGGCCATCGCGGCGGGCGAATCCTTGCCGTCGCACCAGGTCGAATGGGTGTGGAAATTGGTCATCTGTTGAATCCCTTGGCGGACATGAACTCCCATATCCTGTCGAGCCACGTGTAGCTGCCGGTGCCCGGCGACGCCTCTTTCTGGAAGCAGTGGGTGCGGCCGGCAAGCGTATGGACCTCGCCCTGTATGCCCATGCGCCTGAGCTTCTCCCACGCCTTGACGGACGCCATCGACGACCAGCCGTCAGCATCGCCGTGGATGAAAAGCATGGGCGGCGTGGACTTGTCGAACGCGAACTCGGGAGCAGGCACGGCCCAGTCGGCGTTGCCGCCGGTGACGTTTTTGCTCTCCAGTCCGTCGGTAAGGGAGTAGGCGGGGTAAATGCAAACCGCCCATGCGACGGAGGCGGGGTAAATGTCTATCTGGTCGACCGGCTCGTAAGAATCTTCCGCGTACGCATCCTTCGAGGACGAAGTCGCGCAAAGCAGGGCGAGGTGGCCGCCCGCAGACGAACCCATGACGCCTATGCGCTCCGGGTCGAGTCCGCGCTCCTTCGCGCCGGCCCTGACCATCCTTATCGCCCTCTGCGCATCCTCCCATGCCGTCCGGTGCTTTGCGAGGGGCTTTGCGGGGCGCGGCGTGCGGTATTTGACGGTGACGACGGTCATACCCTTTTCGTTCAGGTAGCGCCTTGCGGGGGCGACTTCGAAGCCGTCGGGATTGTTGCCCCTGTAGCTGCCGCCGGACCATATGATCTGCACCGCTTTCGTCTTGAGCTCCTTGGGTATGTGCCATTCGAGGTACGGGGTGCACTGGTTCGTCTGGATGTCGGGCATGTTGTCCTTCGACGGCCAAAGCGGAATCTTCTCGCAGGATGCGCGCGCGGAGTCGTCGGCGAAGCGGTCCATGAGCTTCTCCTCGGCCCCGAGGGGGCCGAGAAACCCCATCTGGCGCATAAACTCCACGGCGCGGTCGAGTCCGTGGGCCCCGTGGCCCCTGTCGGGATAGAGATGCACCTCGGCCGGGACGCCCTTCTCCCTCAGCCGCCTGTATATCATGGTCGAGGTTATCGGCGAATACTTGTCCTTGCCGCCGTGGAGAAGGCACATAGGAGCGGATTTCGCGTCGAACTTGAAGCAGGAGTCGAGAATCGCGGGAGGATTGCCGCCGTTGGCGTTCGCTTCGCCGAGTCCGTCGGTCATGCCGTACGCGGGCGCGAAGGCGCAGGCGAAATTTATGTGGCACGGGACTTCCTCGTCGAGCCTGTCGACGGGCACGTATGCCGGGGTCTGCGAGCTTGCCGCAAGGAGCGCGGCGAGGTGGGATCCGGCGGACATGGAGACGACGCCGATCTTCTCGGGGTCGAATCCGCGCTTCGCGGCTTCGCTTCTGACGATCCGCACGGCGCGCTGTCCGTCCTGCCATGCGCTCATGTAAAACGCCTTGCCTTCGGGGCGCGGGGTTCTGTGGACGAAGTTGACCGTTCTTACGCCTTCTTTGGCGAAGCGTTTGCGCCATTCTTTCACGAGGCCGACGTCGCACTGGTTCTGGTATCCGCCGCCGGAGATGAGGATTATGCACGCGTCGGAGCGGAGTCCGTCGTCGGGCTCGGGATCCCACTCGATATAGGGGCGGCGCCAGGCGCCAGGCACGAATCCTTTGGCGCGGGATACGTCGGTCATGGCGGCGATCTGGTTCGTGCTTGGGTCGGGCATCAGGTCTTCGGGCCATATGTATTGGCGTTCCGCACCGTTAGCCGCAGCTGTCGCGAAGAAGAAGAGGTAGGCCATCAGGTTGTGCATTGCAGCGGATCCTTTCGTGTTGTTCGGGTTTGCCGAGCGTTCATTTATTATACAGCGGGGTGGCGGGTTCTGTCAATATGCCCTTTGTGGGGATGGGTGTGGGGATGGGGCGGGGGAGGGGTGTGGGAGGGGTGTGGGGGCGGGGGCGGATGGGGGCGGATGGGGGCGGGGATGGGTGTGTGTTGCCTGACATCGCGCGGTCACGATCGGGGCAACGGTGCTCGCCTTCCCGGGCGGGCGGATGTCGGCGTCCTTGCGACCGCTCGGCGTATACATATACAGCCTCGGGTCGCAGTCCTGCCGAATCCGCCTCGCCCG
>JAILJX010000015.1 GCA_024694365.1 Kiritimatiellia bacterium | reverse complement strand
GTGTAGACCGCCGGTGCGGGATCGACGAAGGTTATCCCGCTCGTGCTGAATCCGGACTCCTCGAGCATGGCGCGCACGCGCGACGTGTCGCCCGCATCCACGTAGACCTTGGTCAGGCCGGTGCCCCAGAATGCGTCGCTTCCTATGCTGGTGACGCTCGAGGGTATGGCGATGCTCGTCAGCGACTCGCAGAACTCGAAACCCTCCGCCCCGATTGCGGCAAGCCCGGGCTCCAGCGTCACGCTCGTAAGCGAATTGCACCACTTGAAGCCGCCCTCCCAGGCGCCGGACACATCCTTGCCTATCGTCACGGACTTGAGGTTGGCGCAGTCGGCGAACGCGAAGTCTCCGAGCTGCACGCTGCCGCCGATCGTGACGGAATTGAGGTCGGAACGTTTGCAGAATGCATTGTCGCCAACCTTCACGCTCCCGCCTAGCGTCAGGCTGGCGATCGTGCTGTGCTCGAATGCCGACTCAAACGAGTTGACGGCCGCCTGAGACTCGAGCGTCACCGATTCGAAATCAATATATCCAAACGCCATATTCCCGACGCTCGCCACGTTCGCGCCAAGCGAAAGCGTTTTCAGCGGGCAGCCGCAGAACGCCTCAATCCCTATGGTCTTCAAGCTGTCGGGCAGGTCCACGTCCGCAAGCTTCACGCAGTCTTCGAAGGCCATCTCGCCTATCGTCACCACACCCGGCATTGCAACCGAAGTCAGCGACGCGCAGTCGTAGAACGCCGCATCGCCGATGCGCTTGACCGTTTGGGGGATGACGACAGACGTGAGATCCAGCCCGGTGAAGGCCGAATCGCCTATTTCCGTGACCATGGTGCCAACCGACCACGGAATCGTCACATTGCCGGCAAGTGCCGCACCGTGGGAGCCGAATTCGCCCCCAAGCAACTTTGCATAGCCGTTCTTCAACGTGTAATACCATTTGCAATCGCCAAGCCCGTATACCCTGCCTACGTGACACGTCTCAACGAAATCGACGCCGGACACCGAAGAGCCGGCGGATTTCAGGAAGTTCCCGACGCGATAACTGTCGCCGGGCGCAACACGGACTTCCTCAAGCGGGCTAAGTTTGAACGCATAGATGCCGATTGCGGTAACGCTTGGGGGTATCGCCACGGTCTTGAGGCTGCTGCAATAGTAGAACGCATACTGGCCGATGCTCGTCACGCCGTCGGGTATAACCACGTCATCGAGGCTGGTGCAATAGTAGAACGCATCATCCCCGATGCTCGTCACGCTGCCCGGAATCGTCACGCTCGTAAGGCCGCTGCATTCGTAGAACGCATAATCCCCGATGTTCGTCACGCTGTTCGGAATCGTCACGCTGCCGATAGAGTTGCCGCCATGGAACGCCCGCTCCCCGATGCTCGTAACATTATATCCGCCGAGAGAGTACGGAACCTCGATGCCGGCCCCCGAGGAAAGAGTGCCCTCCACGACGGGCCCGGCGAGGTCTTGACCCGTAATGGCCGAGGCAACAGGCCTCGCGAGTTCGGCAGAGTATAGACCCTTCCGGCTTACGACCTCATAGTGCCACGTGTGCCCGCCGCTTACGGCGGTGGCGTAGTATCTTATGTCCAAACCAGACGCACTGCCGCGGAATATCTCTGAGGTATCGGTTTTCCCGAGAAATGCCTTTCTCGGAAGATGGACGGTTTTGAGGCTGCTGCAGTAGGCGAACGCCTCGTAGCCTATCGACGTCACGCTCGCGGGGACATACAGACGCGTAATCGACTCACATTCGTAAAACGCACCCTCGCCGATGGTCTCCAAGGTGGATGGAAGCTCCAGCGCGGACACATTGCAGCAGGACGCGAACGCCCCGGAACCGATTGCCTTCACGGTGTGGCCGTTGATGGACGATGGTATCTTGAACACGCCTCTCGGCTCATCGCCGCCGGGATTCGTCTTTGCTCCGGTAACCGTAGCCGCACCGCTCGAATCGACGGTGAAACTCCACTTATAGTTGTTGATTATGTATGCGTCTGCGTGCGCGGACGCGACGCCGAACAGCACTGCGGCTGCGGCAACAAGAACCTTCGACAGTTTATGCGCAGGATTTTTCATTTTTCCTCCTTCAATTTTTTTCGTCCGTCAATCCCAGATGGCGTATATGCTGAGCGTCTTGCCTTCGGCCGTGCCGTCCTTCACCCACGCGCCGTCGAGCTTCCACACCTTGCCGGCGTCGGCGTTGGCCTTGCTGGCGCCCCATCCTGCCATGGAATATCCGCTCCTCGTCCACCCGAGCCCCGCTATCGTGGAGAGCTTCTGGCGCTTTCCGCATTCGTAGCCGAGCGTCCTCCACTTGCCGGACCCGTCGTTCTTGTTGAACCTTATCTCGTAGTAGCCGCCCTTGAGCCGCCATCTCGCATAGGCGGTGAGCGTCTTGCCCGGCATGACGGGCTTCGACACGTACGCCCAGTCACCTTTCCATGGCGAAGCCCTCGTGTTGTCGTTGGCGTTCGCGGTCGTGAGCTCCCATCCCATGAAGTCGTATCCGCGCCGCGCCCAGCCGAGGCCGTTGGCGACCGACGGCATGCGCGTCTTCGCTCCATACTTGAAGCCGACCGTGCGCCACGTCCCCGCGCCGTCGTTGCGGATGAAGTTTATCGCGTAGTAGCCATTCTTGAGCGCCCAGACGGCGTAGACGTGAAGCGTCTTGCCGGGCTTCGCCGCGGTGGAGACCGCCGCGCCGTCTGTCTTCCACACCTTGCCGCGCGCCGCGTTCGCCGCGCTCGTCGCCCAGCCCTTGAACTCGAAGCCGCGCCTCGCCCAGCCGAGCTCCTCCACCGTCGGCAGCGCCGTAAGGACGCCGTAGTCGAATTCGTAGTCGGCCCGCCAGCCGTCGCTCGCCTCGTTGCGGTGGAAAATTATGCCGTAGACCGTGCAGGGCCGTATCGTCCTCGTGGACCCCTCAGTCCGGTCGTCAAGGCTCTCCGCGACCGTTATGGAGCCTATGCCGCCGGAGACGTCGCCGAATCCGATCGGCGATCCGCACTCTTCGCCGCTGGTCGCCTTGACGGACTCTATCCCTTCAAGTATCTCAACGTCTCCGCAGTGGGAGAATCCCGCGCCGGCTCCGATTCCGGCCGCCCAGGCGCCGCCCTTCGCGTCAACATGGCCTCCGGTGATGGAGATGTACCCGCAGATCGTGGTGGAGACCGGCGCGTATCCGCAGCCGATGCCGGGGGCGTTGTCGCCGCCCGTGGCGATGACGGTCCCTCCGGAGATGACGATGTCGCCGCAGTCCGCGCCGTAGCCGCCGCCGATCCCCGCAGCGGAAGAATTCCCCGTCGCCACGACATTGCCGCCGGTTATCTCGATGCTGCCGCAGGGGAGCAAGTTGCCGCCGCCGATCCCCGCGGCGCCATAGTTCATCCCGACGCTGCCGCCGCTCGCCTTGAGCGTTCCCGTGCCGCCGATCGTGAGAACGGCGTCCTCCGGCACGTATATGCCCGGATACATGCCGTCCAGCCCCTCGATCTGGTTCGTCCCGGCGAGGACGATCTCCGCCTCTCCGAGGCACGTAAGCCCGGGACAACCGCAGTTCCCGGCGTTGGCGATTTTTATGTACGCGTTCGATAGCGTCACGGTAGCGCCGTCGGCTATGTTCACCTTGCACGGCGAAGCGAGGACCATCCCGATCGTCATGCCGTCCAAGGCCGTGATCTCGGGCTGGTCCAGCGCACCGAGGTCTCCATTCCACGGCATTATCAGACGGGCCGGCAGTTCGCCGTTCGTCGAGTCGGTCAGATGACCGCCCACGTCCACCCCGTCGCACGAGCCGCCGCTTCCCGCGCCGATGCAAACGCCGCCGGACGCGTGCGCCATGGCGAAGACGTAGCCGAAGTCGCGGTTAGGCTCTTCGCAAATCGAGACAAGTCCACAGTCCGCGCCGTCGCCGCTGCCGATCGCGGCGGAGCATACCCCGCCGTAGGCCATGACTGTGCCGCCCTCTATCGAGATGTTGCCGCAGGGGAGGTTGCAGCCGCCTCCTATTCCGGCGCCGTACTGCGAACCGAAGGCGCGGAGGGTTCCCGAACCCGTGATCGTCAGCGTGTCGCCCTCTGGCACGTATATGCCCGGCTTGTTAAGATTGGTCGCGGGGATGCCTTTTACCGTGGACAGGCCTTCGACCGTGCTTTCGCCCACAAGCTGTATCGTCGCATTCCCGATGCACGTCAACCCCGCGTAGTTGCTTTCCGCGCCGCCCACGCAGTTTGTGATGACCGCGTCCCTCAGCATCACCTTCGCTCCGGCGGCGATGGAAATCCTGTAGTTGCCCGACAGCGTCCCGTAGAGCGTGTCGAGATTGGCGGCCGTGTAGTCCGACTCGAGCGTCGCGAGATTGACGGATCTCCCGAACGCCCCCGGGGCCAGACACAGCATGGCCGCCAGCGGCAAAAGAATTCTTTTCATCCCTTTTCCTCCTGAACGGTGCCTTGCGGCGGCGTGGCGGACCTCCCGCTCCCCGCGCCGCACCGGCTTCACCGTAAAATATACCAAGAATCGTTCTCGCTGTCAATGCCGGAGCGCAGCCTTGCGCCGGCAAGAAACGCCGCGCCGGAGACGGCTCAGTCCTTTTCGACGAACGCGCACCCGCGCGGAAAGCGCGACTTCAGCCCCGCGGGGAAGGACTTCGGCACGTGCACCTCGGCGAGCGCCCCGCACCCATCGAACGCGCCTTCGCCTATCTCGGTCACGCCGGCCGGCACCGTCAGGACCGAGAGGGCTCCGCACCCCGCGAACGCGCTGCGGCCTATCTCCACGAGGCCGCGCGGCAGCTCCACGCTCCTGAGCGCCGTGCAGTCCATGAACGCGCATCCTTCTATGCGCTCCACTCCCGGAGGCATCGCTACGCGCGCCAGGGCCCTGCATCCCCTGAACGACGAATCGCCCACGGTTCTCGTCCCCGCGGGTATTATGGCGGACTTCACCGCGCCGGGCGCCGCGACGAGCACCGTGCCGTCGCCGGAGAAAAGAAACGTGTCCTCCGCCCTGAAATTCCAGTTGGCCGGATCGACGCGAAAGCTTCTCAGCCCCGCGCATTCCGCGAAAGCGCCCGGCCCGACGGTCCGCGTCCCCGCCGGTATGGTGACGGACCTGATTCCGGCGCAGCCCATGAACGCCATGCGGCCGATCCGCGCGACGCTGCCGGGCATCGTCACGCTCTCGAGCCCCGCGCAGCCGGCGAACGCCATGTCGCCTATCTGCACGACGGGAAGCCCCTTCACCTTCGCGGGTATTTCGAGATTGCCCGCGGCCGACTCCGGCACGGCCCTCCCGTCCGGCCCGCCGAGCGTCACCATGCCGTCCTCCGCGCTGTAGTTGCCCGTCTCCACGATGAGCCTCTCCGCCGCAAGGGCGGCCTCCGCCCTGCGCCGCTCTTCCCGGGAAAGCGCCTTCTTCCCCTCGAACTCGTATCCCCCGCAGCCCGAAAGCACGGCCGCGCAGGCGAGAGCCGACGCAACATCCGCCAGTCTTTTCATTTTGCCCCTTTTCAAGTTCTGCCGCATTCCGCCGCGGCCGCCCGTCACCAGACAAACCTGGCGAGTTCCTTCTTCGTATGCACGTGCAGCTTCTCGTGCACCTGCAAAGCTATGTTCTTGAGCCTCCCGGGCGTGATCCCCATGCGCTTCGCCAGCGATTTGTATCTCATCCCGCGCGCAAGCTGCGCCGCAAGATAGAACTCGCGCATCGTAAGACACTCCGCGGCCGCCCCGCCCGTGTACGCATTCCTTAGCCTGATGCGCCCGCGGTGAAAACCGTTGGTATGCTCCCTGACGACGTTCAGCATCGCCGGCGAGCGCTCCGCAAGCGCCTTCTCCAGCATGCTGCCGCTGCCGAGCATTATACCGAGAAACGGCAGCGCATACCCCGCCTTCCCGGCCGCATCCACGGCCCTGCCGAACCACACAAGCTCGTCGTCGGGGCGCCCGTCATCCCTGTTCGCGAGAGCGCACACGACCATGAGCCACGTCTCGTCGAGCGACTCTCCGGCATGGCGCTTTGTGTAGAAAAGCTCGCCGACCGCCAGCGCGTACGCGGCCATCAGCTCGCCGTGCGCCATGAGCGTGCCGAGAAGCGAATAGTGTAAATGGGACCGCCACGCGTCCGGCAGCTGCTCTGGATCGACCGACCTCAGCCTCTCGCACACGCCGTCGTCCGGGATCTTCAGCCACTGCCTCAGCCAGGAGTGGAACACGGAAGCAGCCAGCTCCGCCTGCGGATGCTTCACGTTTCGCGGGTACTTCGCGACGTCGGCGAGAATGCAGTTGAACATCCCCGTGTCGCCGAGCGCCGTCGCGCCGATGACGGCATACCTGGCCGCGGATATGAACGCGCGGCCGTCTTTCGGGTAGTTGATGTAGAACTCGCGCACGCCGTCGAACCGGCACATGCCGAGCTTGTGGTCCATGACAACCAAGGACTGGAGATCCTCGGGGAGATCAGGAGGCAGGATCAAGGCCTTGGATCTCGCAAACGGCGCGGTATGCGATACCGGACCTATTATCAAATCTTTGCAACAGTCTCGGTCTGACACTTGAAATGCCCTTTTTTCAAAGTGTTTCTTGAATAGCAGCTATCTTTCTTAAAGTATGATTACATATTCTACCATTTTGCATCATAGTTTAGGAGTGACAATACAAAAAATAAAGTTCACCCGCTTCGCGGCGGGTGAACTTGGCGGAAACTCCGTTGCGTACGCCGTTATCTGCGAACCGTCACCGTGCGGTTGGCGCGCGAGGTTACGCGGCGGTCGAGCGACTTGAGATGGTCGAACCAGACGGGATCCAGAACCGAGTCGGCACGGTCGAACGTGAAGCGCCAGACGTTGATACGCGCGCCCTCCCCCGGGACCTTTTCGGCGAGGATCTGGCGATCCGTGTCGTACTCGTACCAAAGCCTGCCCGTGGCGGGTTCGGCGATCTCCAGGCCGGACGGCGCGACCTCGACCGTCTCGTATCCCTCGGGGAATATGAGCCTTGCGACCGTCGACACCCTTTCGCGCGCACCGGTCGCAATCGGCGTCTCGCGGACCGCCCCCGTGAGCGGGAACACGTGCGCGCCCATCTCGGGGACGTTCACCGTTATCGCGCCGTCGGCGACGGTTGCATAGTCCGGCACGTGGCAGGAGTAGGAGCGCACCGCCGGGTACGACTCCGTGTCGGTGATGAGATCGCCCGTGGCGTCGGCCGCCTGCGAAATCGCGCCGAGCACCTCCTGATAGTGGCGGCTGCGGTCTTCGGGGAGCATCTCCGCATACGTCTTCCTGAACACGCCGACGCCGGGTCCGTAAAGAAGATCCTTCACGTCTATGTCGGCCGAACCGTTCTCGCGTATGCGGATCGTGTACTCGGTCTCGGACCTGTTCCTGAAGTTCTCGTCCGGAACGGTCACCGTCTTTATCTCTCCCGTCTTCGCGTCGAGATAGTGGGAGTCTACGAACGCCGTCGCGCCAAGCGGCGTGTACTCGTTCTCGTTCGCTATGAAGAACGTCTTCTCCTCTCCGCCGAAGCCGAGGAACCCGCCCTCGCGGAGCGTCACGCGGCAGACCGGCGCCGAGAACAGCTTTTCGTAGGGATGCGTCTCGAGGTCTTCGATCTTGAGCGCCTCTACGGCCTCGGCGTCCGCCGAGGCGAAGACGACGTCGGCGTCGTACCCCGCGCCCTTGAGGAGGGCGGCGAGAGTCCTCGCATAGTCGAGGCGGGTGGCGTAGCGCTCGGCCACGACAGTCTCAGGGTCGGTGAGCTGGCGGTCGACCGGCAGTTCGAAGAGCGACGGACCCGCCAGGCGCACGTGCATCGTCATCCAGTCGCGGATCGCGACGACGCCTTCCTCCCCGCACGGCTTGGCGGCGTCCTCGCCGAGGGCCTTGCGCCAATCGAGGGCGGGGACCTCCGTCGCGGGGGCGAGACGCGCGGCGAGCGACTTGAAGTCGCCGAGCGACACCGTCTCGCAGTCGCGCCAGAGCCGTCCGTCAGCCTGCAGAGGCTCGGATTTCAGAACCTTCAGGTTTCTGCGCGTGATGCTCTTCGTGACGGCGCCCCTGAGATTGACCTCGAGGAGGTCGGTAGGCTCGAACGCATCATAGTTGAACGTTGCGCAGAACGCCGCGGGCGCGTCAGTGAACGTCATGACCGTCGTGTAGCGGATGACGCTGCCGACCTCGACCGAGGGGAGGTTCACGACGAGCTGCTTCGACGCCGGATAGCGCGGCGCCGCCGCCGCCCAGTTGCAGTCGAACACGTTCTTTTCCTTCTCGCTCACGGAGACCGTCTTCCCGTCCTTGGAGACGGTCGCCCCGAGAAGCTCCACGGTCTGCCACGTCGGGCTCCAGCTGAAGTTGAGCTCGGCCGCGCTCTTCTTGCCGTCGTACGTCAAGACTTCCATCTCCACCGTGTTGGTTACGCTCCACGTGCGGGGGCCTTCGATGCTGTAGTCGCGCGCGATGCGGCGGTAGCGGATGTTTGCGTTCGCGTCCGAATCCTTCGCGAACACGGGCCTCTTGCGCCCCGCGGCCTCGACCTTCTTTATGTTCTCGCGCGTCTCGGAATACTCCTCGGGCGAAAGCTCGACCGCGTTGATCGCGAGGCGGCGCGTCGCGGTGAAGACGCCGTCGGCGACCTTGTAGCTGCGGCGGAATTCGTAAGGTCCTTCGATGTCCACGTCATCGGGCATGACGAGCGGCTTGCCGAGGTTGCCCTCCAGCCTTATCGCGAGCGTCTCGTCCGCCGATGCGGTCGACGTCAGCACGAGCGGGAAGCGGCGCTTGGCGAGGGACGTGTTGTCGTTCAGCAGCCAGTTGGCCATTCCGAAAATGCGCGAGAAGAGCGGCGGCGTGAACTCGTCGCGCGTCTCCCCCCTGAGGATCGTCTCGGGAACGCGCGTGAGAAGCTTCGCCTTGAGGGGCTTCGTCGTGTCCTGGAGATCGGCGGGCGCAAGCTCGAACGAGAGCAGCTCGGCGCCGGGGGCCGCGTTGCGGACCATCCGCTCGAACATCTCGCGGCGCTCGGCCGGCTTCTTCCTGAGGAACGTTCCGCGGTAGACGTTGTCGTTGATGCCCGAGAAGTCGATCGATGTCGTCATCAGTATGGAGCCGTCCTTCTCGAGGCTGCCCTCGCTCGCGATCTTCACCCCGTTCACGTCAGGGTCGACGACCTGCGAGGTGTGGAGCGTCTCCCCCTCGGGCGTCGCGACGAGATACGACTTGTCGCTGAGGTAGGCGGGCAGGAGATCGCGGCTCGACTCGTCGGTCGGGTCCATGAGGATGAACCCGTCGGCGTTCGCGGCGGCGGACCCCGGCGCGCGCACCGCGGCGATGGCGTGGTTGAAGTAGGGCATCGGCACGTCGGGGTCCATCTTCGCGCCGCCGTGGATGAGAACCGGGAACGCGTCGTAGCCCGCGATGCGCAGCATCACCACCAGAAGCGCGGCCTTGTCGCGGCAGACGCCGTAGCGGTTGTCGAACGTTATCGAAACGTCGTGCGGCGCATATCCGGGCGAGGTGTCCTCCATCGTGAGGCCCATGTAGCGCACCTCCTGCGCGACCCACTTGTATATCGCGCCGATCCTCGCCAGGCGAACGGAGTCGTCGAGTCCCACGGGGCACTTCGCGAGAATCGACTTGACCTGGTTGGTGATCGCGGGATTCGTCTTCGCGAAATGCGGCTGCGAAAGATCCCAGTACCAGCGCGAAATCTCGGGCCAGTCGGCCGCGGTAGAGACGCGCAGATGCTGAAGCTGCGTGTAGAGCGGCGGCGTGTCGGGCTCTTCGAACGCCTGGGCGGAGTTCTCCGCGACCCATTCGTAGACGATCGTGTCGCCCTCTTCGGTGACCTTGCCCGTGACGTTGCCGAGCGGATGGCGTATCGCCTGGCGCTTGAGGGGACGCTCCTTCGGACCGCGTATCCTCACGCGCTGGCGGATCATCGGCGCGGTCCACTCGAGAACCGAAAGATCGGAGAAATTCCCCTCGATCCTGGGCTTGAAGATGGAGTGGCACGTCTTGACGTACACGATGTCGCCGATCTTGACTCCGGGGATCGTGCAGACGATCTTGCGGTGGGATGGGTCGTAGATGTTTTCGCTCGCCGACGAGTTGTCCGTCGACTCGCTCGTCGTAGCCGCGAAGTCGACCGCACGCTCGGTGCCGTCGGGCGAGATGATCGAAACCGCGAGAATCTCCGCCTTGCCGTAGCGGCGCGAATAGCCCATCTCCAGCTCGCTCTCGCCGCGCCGGCCCTTCTCGGTCAGCACCGCCGTCCACTGCTCGTTCGTCGTCACATACGTGCCGTCGGCGAAGTACGTGCAATCTTCGAAGCCGTCGACCATGACCGCGTCCGCGTCGGGAAAACGCTCCGCGGTTATGCCCGTCAGGGGAACGTCGGTCCCCGCAAAGACGGCGAACGGGAATGCGGCAAGCGCAATCGCCGCGAAAACATTGCAAATGTTGCTGTTTCTGTTGAACATGTAGCTCCCCTTGTGATTGGACGATTTTGACATAGTATACCAAAATCCGCCTACGCCCGCAAGGCGGCGCCGACAGCCGCCGAGGCGAGCACGAGCGTCATTATGGAGCATTTCTTGGAAAGCACGAGCGCCGCGGCGGCGATGGCGGTCGCGAGCGCCGCAATGTTGAAGTTTACGGACCCCACCGTGCACCACGAAACGTGCGGCGACGGGTCGAGGTCCCACACGCTCATCCCGAGAAACGACCATACCGCCGCCGCCATCAGCGCCGCCGTCACGGGCCTCACCCATGCCATCGCGCTTTTGACGATGTGGTTTTCGCGGAATTTCTCGAGCGACGCGAGCGCCAGGGACAGCAGTATGAACCCGGGCACGAGTATGCACGCCGTCGCGACGACCCCTCCCGCGACGCCGAAGAGCCTGTAGCCGAAATATGTCGCCGCGTTTATGCCTATCGGACCCGGCGTCATCTGCGTCAAAGCCATCAGATTCGCGAATTCCGACGGCGGTATCTGCAGATATCTTGCGTTTTCTCCCACAAAATCCTGAATATACACGGGAACGAGCACATACCCCCCGCCGAACGCCACAGCGCCATACTGGAGAAAAAGGAGCGCCGCGAGAGGCGACGAGAGCGCCGCGCGCCCCTTTCCCGGAACGAGAGCGGCGACGATCCCCCCCAGGAGCGCCGCGGCTATGACTGCGGCCGCCGGCACGTGCGGGGTGAAGAGAAGCGCCAGGGCGATGGCGAATATGGCGAAGCCGGAGGCGTCGGGTATGCTTTTCCTCCATGTGCGTATCAGCATCGCCGCGATCACCCCCGTAAGGGCGGCGCGAAGTCCCGTGAAGGCGGACTCCAGCCACGGATTGTGCAGCGGTATGCTGTCGTACCCGGCAGATACGAACGAAAAGACTATTATGCTCGGCAGCGCCACCCCCGCGAGGGCGACGACGCTCCCCGTCCACCCCGCGACTTTGCGTCCGACATAAACCGCATTGTGCGCGGCGAGTATCCCCGGCATCATCTGATACAGCGGCAGCATGTCGATAAGTTCACCTTCTTCGGTCCATTTCAGCTTTTTGGAGAAGATATCGTCGCATACCGCTATTATCGCATACCCCCCGCCGACGACAAAGAGGGCGACGCGGAACATTTCGAAGAAAAGGCGCGCCAGTTTCTTCATCGGCTCAGCCTTTCAGCAAGCATGGCGCAGGCGACCGCGTCGTAGAGTCCGTCATGCCATGTGCGCCCGTCCATCTGCGGGACGCATCCGAACATTTCGCAGAGATCCCCCAACTTGTAGGAGGGGAGATGCGGATATCTCGCCTTGGCGAGGGGGAGCGTATCCACCCAAGGACCCCACTCCGTGAGCGGCGCGACTCTCGTGAGTATCGTCTTTTCGCACGCAAGATTGTGCGCAACTAGCCTTTTTCCGAGGAGAAACGGCGCCCACGTCTCAAAGGAGCTGCCGAGAGTGCCGAGAGCATCCGCCTCATGCGCACGCTCCGGCGCGCCCTCCACATCGAAAAACCACTCCCTCGTCTCGACAATCTCCCAATCTCTCGTCAACACGGCCCCGAGCTGCCACGGCTCGTTGGTGCATCCGCAGTCGTAACCTGTAGTTTCGAAGTCTATTGCGACAAATTCCATAGCTTTTCGCCTCAATCGCGGGGACAGTCCCCTTCAGAAATCGCAGCGACATTCCCCTCCAAGGCGGCCGCCACTTTGAGAGCCTGCACCGTCTCGCGCACGTCATGCACCCTCACCGCCGAGGCGCCCTTCATCGCGCACCACACCGCTATCCCGATATTGCCGCCGAGATTCTTGCCGGTAAGCTTCTCCCCCGTGAGCTTTTTGACGATCCGCTTTCTGCTCGCGCCTACAAGGACTCTCCCCTTTTCCGCCAGCGAGGGTATCGACCTCAAAAGCTCCAGATCCTCCTCCCGGCTCGTACCGAAGCCTATCATCGGGTCGAGGTAATACGGAACGGTCCGCCTGGTTTCAATGGGGACAGTCCCCAGCGAAAGTGCGGGAATTACGATTTCTGCGCCTTTTCTTTCACATATCTCGAAAAGTCGGGGGACAGTCCCCCCGAAAACGCAGTTGATGATCGCCGCCCCCAGGTCGAGAGCCCTCTCCGCCGTCTCGGGATGATAGGTGTCTATGGAGATGGGGACAGTCCCCGTGTTTTCCGCCGCGAGGGCCTTGAGGACGGGCTCAAGCCTCGCCCACTCCTCCTGCCAGCCTATCGGCGTCGCGCCGGGTCTCGTCGATTCCCCGCCGAGGTCTATTATGTCCGCCCCCTCCGCGATCATGTTCAGCGCCCGGCGCACGGCCTCCTCGGGCCTGAAGAATTTGCCGCCGTCAGAAAACGAATCCGGCGTCACGTTCACTATCCCCATCACTTTGCAGTTCACCGCGAAAGCCTCCATGTCTTGTCCCTGACCCCCGTCTTCGCCGTCGGCAGCGACAGGACGCACCTCTCGCCGTCCATGAGATGGGCCTCGCCTCCCGCGAGCCTTATCTCCGTGCCGCCGAAGGCGTTCGCCGCGACAAGGCATTTCTCCAGTCCGTCGCCGCGTCCGAAATTCCATACCTCGTCCGGCTGGGCGAGCCGGGCGTCTCCGTCGTATATCGACTCCCCCGGCATCTCACGGAGGCGCGAAACGGCCTCCTTCCTGTCCATCCCCGCGAGCGCGGCGCGCGAGACGGGGGAGCGCTCGAGGGCCGCTAGCACGAACGGCTCCGGCTCCGTCGCCGAGAGATCGTGCGCGGCGTAGGGGGCGAGGGCGGCGGACCTGTTCGCAGCCCTCAAAGCGGCGAGGCGCTCGAGCACCTCCGCGCGCTCCATCTCCGGCGTGAGCCCTAGCGGTTCGCCGCCGGAGACGAACTTCACCCTCCCCGCGTCCGGGAGCCGCGGAACGACCACCGCCCTGTCGGCGGCGTCCTCCGGGGGTATGAGAAACGAAGACAGCCTCTCGCGGAAGCGTCCGTACGCCTCCGGCGCGATCGTCGCCTCGGGGTAGAGCAGATGTATCCACCCTGTCGAGTGGGAGACTATCGTCACGCGCTCGTGCTCCAGCGCCCTCCTCGCCTGGCGCGAGATGACCGTCCCGTTAGCCCACATCGCCCGCGTTACGAGCCTGCGGTTGTTGGTCAGGATTCCGCTGTCGACGTCCACGAAATTCTGCGAATGCAGCGGCGTCGCCATGAGGTAGACGGACTCCAGCGGCAGGCCGCACACCACGAAAGCCGCGGCGGCGTAAAGCCCCGCGAGCGAGACGCATTCCCCCGCGCCCACCGCGTGGCCCTCTTTGTGGCGGAACGCATCCATCGCCTCCACCGTCTCCGTCTTCCAGTACGGAATCGTGTCGCCGTCGTATTTGTCGAGCCCGAAATGGCGGCGTATGTCTATGTCGTAGTAGTAGACGTCGCCCTGATAGCCGAAAAGCGCGTTGGACTTCGCTATCTCGTCCGGGGAGAGAAAAGGCGCGAAGCGCTTCAGCTCGGTCTGCTGCTTCGTAAGCCCCCACGTGTCCAGATCGAGATTGAACGTGTAGTTGTCCATTATGTGCTGCCTTAGGCGCTGCAGCCGCTTTTTCGGACGCATCTGCCTTATCCCCGCGAACCACTCCAGATCCCTCCACGCCCAAAGGCGCGGCGAGGCGATGTTCGCCAGCACGAGCGAATACATCAGTTCGGGGAAGACGAAAATCTCCATGTCGGAAAGCGTCACCGCCGCCGACCGCTCCTCGAGGGGCAGATCTATCTCAGCCATACTCCGGAATCGTCAAAGTAGATGTCAACATTGCGGAACACGTCCGAACCGACCTGGTTCAGATCCTTGCGCGGCGTGAGCATCGGCTCGATCTGCGCGGAGAAGTCCGGACCGAACTCGACTCTCCCCTTCACTCCGCGCTCGTTCGTCTCGCCTGCCGTCCCGTTCACGCCCGCGGCGGACATCGATACGGCGTCCCCCGCCTTGCGCCACATTTCGGCGTCGATGAAGGTGAAGGTCGACCCGGTGTCCGCCAGCAGCCACGCGATGCGTCCGCCGGGGAATTTCGCCGCCAGCTCCCAGGCGTTGCCGCGCGCGCGCGCCGGCACCCTGACGAAACCCTTCTTCGCCGCGTCGGAGGGATTCCACGAAAGCGTCCCCTCCTTGAGCGAGAGCAGGCACGGCGCATGGCGCATGTGGTCCATGCCGAGTATCCCCGCGACGGGGCGGCGCACCGCCTTCGGCAGGTGGGAGAGGTCGAACACCATCACCCCCGCGACGGGGATGTCCTCGCCGGCGACGGAGAGCTTCTTCGCCGGCATGAACTTCGGCGGCGTCGCGACGTTCGTCGCGCCGACGAGCATCACGTCCTGCAGCGCCGCGCCGGGAAAGCTGTTTGTCGCGAACCCGAGATCGAACGTCGTGTGGGACGCGCCCGTGTCGACGAGCATCAGGCACTCCACGCCGTCGAGCGACGCTTTCACGACCGGCATGTTGTTGCCGTCCACGACTTCGACGGACGGCTTGGCGGCGCATGCGGCGCATGCGAACGCCAGAGTTGCGCAGAGGAGGTTTTTCATCTTTCGCCTTTCGCCATTGTCATCGCGCGCAGCGACGACGCGTTCAGGAGGTTGAGGAAATACACCGCGACGAGCATCGCCACGACCGCCGCATACCCGTGGCCGCCTTCCCCGTAGCCGCCGAAGAGGTTGGCCACGAAGATCGCGAACTGGTTGGCGAAGAGCCCCGCGAAGCCCCAGGCGGAGAGAACCGCGCCGTGTATCTTCGATATGTCGGTCATGCCGAAGCGGTCGGCCAGAATCGCCGGTATGACCGAGAACCCCGCCCCGTAGCAGGCGTTTATCACCAGCATCGCGAGGCCTATGACAGGCGGCCAGAACGAAAGCGTCATCACGCCCGCGGATATCGCAAGAATGAATAGGAGTATGTCTATGCGGCGCGAGAGGCGGTCCGACCACCACGCGAAGAGGAACCTGCCCCCTCCGTTCATCACGCCGGCGAGCGCGACCACGGCCGTCGCGAGCGACTCGGAGTATCCTACAGCCGGGGACTTCATCATCTGCTTTGCGAGCGGTATCAGGCAGAGCCCCGCGGAGATGTTGAGGAACATGAAAAGCCACGCCTGCCAGAAGAACCGGTTCTTCATGAGATCCGAGTATTTGAATCCGAGCGACGCCATGTCGTGGCCGAAGCTCTGCACCTGGACCTTCGGCTTTTTGAGGAGGAACGCCGAGGCTATCATCGCCGGCGCGTAGAAGACGGCGAAGCCGCGGAAAACCCTGGCGACCGCCCCCGCGTTTTCGCCGACCCCGAACCATCCGTACAATCCGAGAAAGCTCACGGAGAAGAGCGAGCCCGGCCCGCCGGCCGAGAAGCCCTTGTACACGACCGTGGAAAGCGTCGAACCGAGGCCGAACGATATTATCGGCAGCGCCGCCGCTATCGCCTTGTGCTCGGGGAACCACAGCATCATCGTCTTCACCGGGGAGATGTAGATGATGCCGGTTCCGAGGCCGATGAGAAGTCCGTACCCCAGATAGATGAGCGCCATCGATTTCGCCGAGACGCCGAGGCCCGTCACGCAGAGCCCCGAAAGAAAGAGCGCCGTCCCGACGATCGTCGAAAGCCGTATGTTCTTCTCGACTATCTTGCCGAAGAACGCCGCGCCCATGCCGAGGAAGAATATCCCGAGCGAGAAGGCGAACTGCACCTTCGGCAGAAGCGCCTTCGCGACCGCCGCGTCGCCGCACGCCAGATGGCGCGCTATCGGGTCCGAGAAATTCGTGAAAGCGTATATCTGGCCTACCGATATCGCCAGAAGAAACGCGGGCAAAACCGCGCGCATCCATCTTTTCATTCCGCCGCCCCCTTCTCCGCTTCGCCGCGGCCGAAGACCGAATCCACCAGAGAGCGCGGCAGCCGCGGCGTGACGAGGCTCACGGCCGGCACGACCGCGAGAGAACCGAGCATCGCGGCGGCGCCGCAGTCGATCGGGTTCATGGGGTTGCCGAGAAGCATGTTGACGACCGTCAGGCCCACCCCCCACGCGAACGACGCCCATACCGCCGCGCGCGTCACGCCGCGCCAGTAGAGTCCGTAGAGGAACGGTGCGAGAAACGCGCCCGCGAGCGCCCCCCAGGATATGCCCATGAGCTGGGCGATGAACTGCGGCGGCCTGAGCGCTATCAAAAGCGAGATCACGATGAAGAAGACTATGAGAACGCGCATCACGACAACCTTGCGGCGCTCTATCTGCGCGGCGACCGCGTCGTCGATCTGCCCGGCGGCGACCTCTCCCTCCTCGGACTTCTTGTCGCGGTATATGAGGTCGAGCGTCATCGTCGAGCTGGAGGTCAAGACAAGCGACGCGAGAGTCGACATCGAAGCCGACAGGACCAGCAGCATCACGAGCGCCATCAGCGCCTCGGGCAGGCCCGAGAGCATCTGCGGGACTATCGCGTCGAAGGCGAGCCGCCCCTTTCCCGGATCGAATGCCGTCTTGACGAACAGTCGCCCGAACCCGCCGATGAAATAGCATCCCCCCGCGACGACGATCGCGAACACGGTGGAGATGACCGTCCCCCGGCGGATGGCCGACTCGTCCGTTATCGAATAGAACTTGCCCACCATCTGCGGCAGCCCCCACGTGCCCAGCGACGTGAGGATCACGACCCCGAGAAGGCTCAGCGGCGCCGGACCGAACCACGACGCGAAGTCGCCCGGCCTGAAGTTGGCGTAGAGCTCCTTCCCGCGCATGGAGAGGTCGTAGGCGTCGGGCTTCGCCTCGGCGAGCTTCCCGACCGCGGCGGAGAGCCCGCCCTGGTGGTTCACGACGAGCAGTATGACCGCCGTTATCCCCGCGAGCATCACGAGGCCCTGGATGAAATCGTTTATCGCAGTCGCCTTGTATCCGCCCAGTATCACGTATGCGGCCGTGAGCGTCGCCATCGTGATCGCCCAGAATTCGTAGGGCACTGCAGACCCGAACCCAAGCTCGAAGAGTTTGGATATCCCCATGTAGACGCCGGCCGTGTAGGGGATGAGGAACACGAATGCGATTATCGAGGCTGCGACCCTGAGCCGCTCCGAACCGTAGCGCGTGCCGAAGAAGTCGGGCATCGTGCGCGAGCGGATGCGCTGCGTCATCAGCCTCGTGCGGCGCGCGAGCACGAGCCACGCCAGAAGCGAGCCGACTACCGCGTTGCCCACCCCTATCCACGTCGAGGCGAGCCCATACTTCCACCCGAACTGCCCCGCGTAGCCGACGAACACCACGGCGGAGAAGTAGCTCGTGCCGAACGCGAACGCGGTGAGCCAGGGCCCCACGCTCCTCCCCCCGAGCACGAAGCCGTCGACCGACCGCGAATGCCTGCGGCTGTACACGCCTATGCCTACCATCACGATGAGGAAGGCGACCGTCAGGGCGATTTTAGCGAACATTTTCCGTTTTCCTTTTCTGCCTTTGCCTGCGCCGCCGCGTCACTTCGCATAGCGGAAATCTACGGGCGGATTCTTCTCGCGCCACGCCTTCACCTCGCCCTCGAGAACCTCTATCGCCTTGTCGAGCTGACGGTCGAGCCCCGCGTCGATGTCGGCCGGCAGGTCGTCCACCTCGTAGTCCGGCTTCGCGCCGTTGTGCTCCATGTCGGTGCCGTCGAGGACGAACCACCCGTAGCGCGCGTCGCGGAACGAGCCCATGTCGAGAAGCGGATTGTCGAACGTGCCTATGACGCCGCCGCCCGTCTGGCGGCCGACGAGCGGACCGCGCCCCAGAGTCTTTATCGCGTGCGAGAAGATTTCGCCGTTGGACCCCGTGTACTCGTTGCACAGGACGACTATCGGCTTGGACCACACCGGCCGCCCCCAGTAGCCGAAGAGATACCCCGCCCCGCACGTTCTCGTCACCGCGCGCGAGTGGTCGCCGCCGAGCAGTATCTGCAGCATCTGGTCCGCCGTGAAGCCGCCATAATTCCACCTCACGTCGATGATGAGCCCGTCGCGTCCGTATCCCTCCGAGAAGACGTCATGCTGAAACGACCAGAAGCTCTCCCAGTTCATCGCGTCTATGTTGAGGTAGCCGAACCGGCCGCCGCTCTTCTCGTGCACGATGCTGCGCTTCTCCTTGAGCTCCTGCGCCGAGATGAGCGCCCTCGCGTCCGCATAGCTGCACGAGGTTATGACGACCGTCTCCGCGCCCGCCCCCGCCCGGCGGTACGTGACGCGGACCTTGCGGTTGGCGGGTCCGTTGAGAACCTTCGTCGGGTCCTTGCCGCCGCCGACCTGCTCTCCGTCGACCGCTATGACGACGTCGCCCGGCCTTATCCCTATCCCGTGGCGGTCGGCGGGACCCCCCGGTATCACGTCCCTGACGACCCACCCGTCCGGCGCCTGCTCCCGCTCAAAGCGTATTCCGAGGTGGGCGGTCATTTCATTCCACCCTGCCGAGGGCGTGCGCTTCACCCACTCCTGGCGGCTGTTGTCGTCGGCGTAGAAGCCGAGGTGGGAGGAGTCTAGCTCGCCGAGCACCATGTTCATCACGCGTATGAACACCGAGTAGCTGGACGCGTTGCGCGCGGGGTCGAGATATCTCCCGCCGACGTTCACCCAGTTGACCCCGTGGGTCTTCGGATCGTAGTACATGTCGCGTATCCTCGCCCACGCCGTGCGGAACGCGAGCTCCTGGTAGTCGGCGTAGTCCGTGTTCTGGTAGACGGTGAATTCGTATTTCCTGTCGTTTATCGCCGGCAGGCGGTTTACCACCCAGAGAACGCGGTCGTCCTTCTTCACCCATGCGCGGGGCGATCCGGCGCAATCGAACAGTTTGGCCGGCGCGAGGCGGTCGGGCAGGCGCACGGTGTCGGTGCGGCGGTCGGTTGCCATGTAGGCGATCGTGCGCGAGTCCCAGCGGAAGAACGGGGCGCGCGCGCGCACGTTGAGCGTCCTCACGCGCTCGGCGAGATCCGGCCACTCTATGAGCGTGCCCTCGCCCGCGGCGAAGCGCTCGCCGGGGAGGTCCAGCCCCGCGTAGCGAGAAGGGTCCGTCGCGTTGTCGCGTATCGTGCGCCGCGACTTGTCGAATTCGTAGATGTAGGTCTCCACATCCTCGACGGCGCGGTCGAGATAGACGTACCTCAAAAACCTCCCCTCGCCCAGCTCGGGACGCTCGGAGACGAACGCGATTATCTGCCCGTCGGGGCTCCACGCAGGCTCGCCGTCATACTTGAAGTTGCGCGAGAGGTTGTAGGGCTTGCGCTCCGACTTCTCGGTCGGTATTATCCACACGTCGGCGTTGCCGAATTCGTCCGAGAGCTGCGCGGCGACCCACTTCCCGTCGGGGCTCCACGCGTAGGAGCCGCCCATCGTGGCGTTCGGTCCGCGCGTGAGGATCGTCCCGTTCGTGGAGGCGAAGGTGAAGACTCCGCACGGATCCTGCCACGCGAGGCGCCCGCCGTCGGGGCTTATGCTCAGCGCCTGGCGCTGGCCGATGTTGTCGACGAGCGGCGTCTTCTCGAACGAGGAATTCTCCCACCACGGCTTCGACGGATCCGCCGGCGTCGCCTTCATGACTGTCGAGCTGTCGCCGCGGTCGCTCAGGTAGTAGAGAACCGTCCCGTCGGGCGAGAAGACGCACTCCCTCTCGTGGGTCGCGGTCGCCCCCTGCACGAGAGTCGGCTCGCGTATGACCGTGTCCATCACGTAGAGGTCGCCGCCCGCGGTGAACGCGATCTGCGTGCCGTTGTCGCAGAACGACACGTCGCCGTCGGCGTCATTGTTCCAGCACATGTTGTAGTAGCGCCGGCGGGAGGTCCCGCGCTCGGCGTAGCCCGGCTCCGGGTGGAGGACTATCCTCTCCGGCTCCGGCTTGGCCGCGGTCGGGTCCATGCGCCAGAAGTCGAACGCCTGGCGGAAGACGAGCGTCTTGCCGTCCGCGCTTAGCGACGGCTGAAAGACGTGGTCGTCGGTGAAGAACGTAAGCTGCCTCTCCTCCTTCGTCGCCATGTCGTAGCGCCATACGTTCCTCACCCCGCCCGTCGCGTCGAGGTAGTAGAAGCCGGACCCGTCCGGCAGCCACAGCGGATCGCGGCAGTCGGTCTTGTGCACCACGAGCGGGATGAATTCGCGCGTGGCGTTTTTGAACATCCATATCTGCCCCGCGGCGGGCCCCAGCGAATTGGGGCGCTTGCGGTAGAGCTCGTCGCCGCGGCGCGTGAAGAGCATCGTCGAGCCGTCCGGGCTCATTGCGGGGTCGGTCGCCGACACGTCGAAAGGCACCGTCTCGGCGCCGCGCTCCTCGGCGGGGACGATCGTGATGCGCTCGCAGGTCTTCGGACCCGACGCGTCGCGGTAGGCCTGGCACAGCAGGCTCTTGCCGTCGGGCGTCCACGCCCTCGGCCATGTCGACTCGGAGTGCCACGTTATCTGCCTTACGGCGTCGCGCGCAACGTCGAAGACGAAGACTTTCGTGCCGCCTTCGCGGTCGGACGCGAACGCGATCCTGCTGCAGTCGGGGCTCATGACCGGCCACGAGTCGTAGGCGGCCCCCGTCCCCAGGCGCCTCGCGTAGCCGCCCTCGGTTGGCGCTATCCAGAGGTGATCATTCCATTCAAAGGCGAACTGCCGTCCGTCGCCCCCGACGCTGGGATTCGAGCCGAGGTATATCCGCGTCCAATCGTTTGCGGCGTCGTTTGACGCCAAAGCGGCGAAAGCGACGGCGGCTGCCGCCGCAGAGATGATTTTTCTCATGGCCTGACTCCCATTGAAGTGGTGTTTTCCGGTGTGAAAGCGCCTTGTCGGGGCTTGTAGTGTATTATACCATAAATAGCTCCGCAGTGAAACCGCCCCGCAGACCGCCGGAGCCTCCGCTTGACCGTCTCTCTGCTATTGCGTAGGCGAGGACACCTACGCCCCCAGTCATAAGCCCGTGCGCCGGTGGTGCCTCAGCACGCAAACGAGACTGCGCGATGAAACGAAGACGGGATTACGCCCGCGCATAGGCGAGGAGACGTACGCCGCCAGCCTGCCGAACCCTACTCGACCCTAACCGACCCTAATCTTCTCGCGGGAAGCAGCGGACACGGAGGACCGCGTCCCTCCCAGGTGCGCAGATGTCGCGAAGCACGGGAACGAGACTGCGCACAAGACGGAAACGAGATTCCGCTATTGCGTAGGCGAGGACACCTACGCCCCCAGTCATAAGCCCGTGCGCCGGTGGTGCCTCAGCACGCAAACGAGACTGCGCGATGAAGCGAAAACGAAATTCCGATAAACGAGATGAGGAGCGGGACGAGGGGTTTGCGGACGAGCGGAGTGACACGCGGCGGCGCGGTTCGCGTCATGGACCGCCAGAGGCAAGCGAGACGACCGAGCCGGTATCCCGGCGACCAAGTATCGCGCAGCCTATGGCGAGGCCAGGGCGCGGGAGCGGCGAAGCGGGGAACG
>JAILJX010000119.1 GCA_024694365.1 Kiritimatiellia bacterium | reverse complement strand
ATCGGCGAACATAACGACATACCGGGGAGAGTTGTGGCTGATGACATAGACGGGGCCGTTGGAAAGCGAATTGTCCAACACGGACATACCGCGCCGTTTAACCTCCTGTACAGGCATTGTGACCATTTTCTGTTCTCCTTTCAGTGTTAAAATCGGTCTAAATTATAACATGATTTCTGGTCTAAATCAAGCGGGAGTCTGAGACATAATCTCTAAACCGTCGGGGAGTACAAGCTAGCATGAGTTTCTGTATCAATAGAGCTGTATCAATAAGCTGACCCTTCTCTCCCCCCGAGGGCGACATACAAGTGGACAGCGGCATTTGATGCAGATCGGGGCGGGATTTGATATAATATCCCGCATGACGAACGAATTCATACGCATCGCGGCTTCAGTGCCGCGGGTGAAACCGGGCGACGTGCGTTCCAATGCGGACGCCGTCGCCTCCATGATGGACGATGCGGCGGCGCAGGGCGCGTCTCTCATCGTCTTCCCGGAGCTCGCGCTCACCGGCTACACGTGCGCGGATCTCTTTTTCCATTCGCCTCTCCTCGACGAGGCGGAAAGCTCCCTCGCCGCCCTCGTCAAGCGCTCGGCAAGCCATCCGGCGACCGCGTTCGTAGTGGGCCTCCCCGTCCGCGCCGCAGGCCTCCTCTTCAACTGCGCGGCCGTAGTGTCATCAGGCTCGATCCGCGGCGTCGTTCCGAAAACCTACCTCCCCGGCTCGCGCGAGTTCTACGAGCCACGATGGTTCGCGTCCGCCTTCGACGCGCCCGACCTCGATTCCGTCACTCTCGCCGGCTTCGACGTTCCTTTCGGACGCGGACTCGTCTTTGAAGACTCCACCCGCAGCCTTTCGCTCGGCATCGAGATATGCGAGGACATGTGGGCGCCGGAGCCGCCTTCCGCGAAGCTCGCCCTCGGCGGCGCCAATGTGATCGCGAACCCCAGCGCGTCCAACGAACTCGTCGGCAAGACGTCATATCGCCGCTCGCTCGTTCTCGGCCAGTCCGCACGATGCCATGCCGCCTACGTCTACGCCGGCGCGGGCGTCGGGGAGTCCACGACCGACGCCGTCTTCGGCGGACACGCCATGATCGCCGAGAACGGATCTATCCTCGCCGAAGGGGAGCGCTTCTCGCGTGACGGGCGGACCGTATTTGCGGACTTCGACCCCGGCTTCCTCGCTTTCGAACGCGTCCAGGGCACCGCATGGCGCGCCGCGGCGCGAGAGGCTGGCCAGGCGCGGCGCGTGAGTCTCTGTTTCGACGCGCTTCCCGCTTCCGGTGCGATTGCCCGTCCGAAGGATCCGCATCCGTTCGTCCCCTCCGACGGCGCCGGCCGCGACGCAAGATGCGAGGAGATACTTTCCATCCAGGCGACGGGACTCGCAACCCGCCTGGACGCCATCCGCTGCCGCGACGCCGTGGTTGGACTTTCCGGCGGACTCGACAGCGCCCTCGCGCTGCTCGTCGCCGTGGAGGCTTTCGACCGGCTCGGACTCGACAGGAAGGGCGTCCACGTCCTCACCATGCCGGGATTCGGCACCACGGGCCGCACGAAGGGCAACGCGGAACTCCTCGCCGAAGGCCTCGGACTCGCGATCGAAACGATTCCGATCGCCGACGCCGTCCGCGCGCACTTCTCAGACATCGGCCACGACGAGGCGAATCGCGACATCACCTACGAAAACGCGCAGGCCAGAATGAGGACCCTTGTGCTTATGGACCGCGCCAACCAGACGAACGGCATAGTGGTGGGCACAGGAGACCTCTCCGAGCTCGCGCTCGGCTGGTGCACCTACAACGGCGACCAGATGAGCATGTACGGCGTGAACGCAGGCGTCCCGAAGACGCTCGTCAGACACGTCGTGAAATGGTACGCCGAACGCCGCGCCGGCGCGGAATCCCCCGCTGGACGCGCTCTCCTGGACATCCTCGCGACTCCTGTCTCGCCGGAACTCCTCCCCGCCAACGCCGACGGAACCATCGCCCAGGAGACCGAAGACAAAGTCGGCCCCTACGAACTCCACGATTTCTTCCTTTACAACTTCCTCCGCCGCGGCGCCCCGAAGGAGAAGATCCTGCGCCTCGCTCTGGCCGCGTTCGACGGAGTCTATTCCATGGAGACCGTCTCCAAGTGGCTGGACATTTTCTTCCGCCGCTTCTTCACCCAGCAGTTCAAGCGCAGCGCCATGCCTGACGGACCCAAGATCGGCAGCGTGGGCCTTTCGCCGCGCGGCGACTGGAGGATGCCGTCCGACGCCTCCCGCTCCGCCTTCTCTTCGCCCTGCCGCCCATGACCGCGACCCTCCCGCACTGGCTGCTGGCTGCTGGCTGCTGAACACTACCCTCATACCCCTCCGTCGCTTCGCGACACCTCCCCTGTCTCAGGGGAGGAGCTAAGCTTTCGCGCCCCACAAGAAACCGCGGACGATTCCGACATGCTGCCCGAACGAAAATCGCGGGGACTGTCCCCATCGATTGTGAGTTCATTATTGACAATTGAGACTTCGATATGATATCATATTGACATCAAATCAATGATGAAGGAGGATAGTGATGATTCCAGCAGCTCAGATAACGATGCGAGCCGAACCAAGAGTAAAAGCTAGCTTTGAAGCCATCTGCAAAGAAATAGGCTTGAGTGTGA
>JAILJX010000116.1 GCA_024694365.1 Kiritimatiellia bacterium | reverse complement strand
AACGGAAGCGTCACTCTCGCGGCGGGGACCGTTCTCGAGCTCGCTCCCGGCGTCAAATTGGGCAATCTCACTCCGCCTTCCGAAGGCACGGCGACGATCAAGCCGGCTGGCGAGTTCGCGGCGGGAGAATACACGCTCGCCAACAAGTTCAGCGGCAGCATCTCCAATCTGACTCTCGACACGTCCGAAATGGTGATGGAGTCTCGTTTTATCGCTCTGCTGAAGACCGAATCTGAGACTGTGGACGAGGAAGTCGTCGAAAAACTCATCCTCAAGGTAAAAGAGGGCGGGTTCATATTGAGCATCAGGTGACGGCGCATGTCTGTGGATTCGCGACAATGACAATCAGGAAATTTCTCTCGGCCGCTCTGCTGATAGCCGCGGGTGCGGCTTTCGGCGGGGCGGAAACTCCGTCTCCCGTCCGTGTGGCCGTGTATGTAGGCCCCGGCGCGCGCGGAATCGGAATGTTCCGCTGGGTTCAGCTCGTCGGTTCCTCTCCCGGACTGGAGGCTACTTATGTCGACGGCGCGGCAATCCGCGAAGGCGCCCTCAAGAATGTCGATCTTCTCGCCATGCCCGGCGGAATGGCCAATGTCGAGGCCGACGAACTCGGCAAGGAGGGCAAGGCCGAGGTCCGCCGCTTCATCGAGGAGGGCGGTTCGTTCGTGGGCACATGCGCGGGGGCCTTCCTCGTCATGGGCGGCAATAAGCCGGCGAAGAAGACGCTCGGGCTCGTTCCCTACAAGCATCTGACCGGCCATTGGGGAGGCGAGGCCATGCTCCAGGTCCGATATACGAAGGAGGCGGAGGCGCTCGCCGGCATCGAGGCGGGTTCGTATATGGAGAGGTTCAATGGCGGGCCCGTCATGATTCCAGGCCCGGAGATACCCGGCGCCGACTTCAAGACGATGGCAGAATTCGAATCGAATCTCCACTCCCACTCCTGCAAGACGAATCTCCCCTCGATGGGCGGAAACGCGAGCGCTGTCGCCGGGACTTTCGGCAAGGGCAAGGTGTGGGTGTTCGCGGGCCACCCCGAATACTATCCCGTCTCGTGGCCGTCGCTTTCCGCGGCCTTCAAATTCACCACCGGCCGCGATGTGGAATTCCGCGCGCCCCAGCGCAAGATCGGCCAGCTCGCCGTCGGATGGTGGTGTTCTCCAGGGATGGGCGTAGAGGGGGCCAATCTCGCGCTGTCGCTCATGCGCGGCGGCGATTGCGACCTCGCTCCATGTTCGGGATACGAGTTCGACAGGGAGGATTTGCGCCATTACGACGCCCTTGTGGTGCCCGATACTAAGGACTCCTACATCGCCAAGAATCTCGTCAAGGATGGCGGGCAGATAGGACGGCTCTTCGCCTTTATGGACAGGGGCGGCAAAATCGTCTCGTGGGGAGAGGTCGGGAAGACTCTCGGCAGCCACACGAACCTCATTCTGGCCTCTTCCGCGGCGGAAGTTCCGGGAATCCTCAAGTCCATAAAGTCGGCGCCCCTCCCGAAGATGGATAAAGCCCCTCTTCCAAAGGTGGAGAAGCCCGTGCGCGTGGCGGAATACATGGGCTTCGGGGCGGCCGGGGCTTCTTCGCTCAAGCTCGCGAAGCTCGTCTCGCTTTCCCCCGGCTGCGAATACGCGGCAGTCGATGCTGACGATGTCCGCTCCGGCGCGCTCAAGGATTTCGACGTCTACATCGCCCCCGGGGGCCATGCGGGCGATCAGGGCGATGCGCTCGGACCCGAGGGCCTCACCAATATCGCGGAATTCGTCCGCTCGGGCGGAGGCTACCTGGGCGCTTGCGCCGGCTGCTACATGGCGCTCACGCGCTCTGATACGGACAGCCCCAAGGCGACGCGCCTGGGCTTCGTCCCGTATTGCGCCCAGAAAGAGCCCTACCGAGGCGGCGCCGAGCTCGACATCCGCTCCACCGACCATGCTCCGCTCCTCGGGCTCAAGCCTGACGAATGCCGCGCCGTCCACTATCACGGGGGACCCGTGCTGCTCCCCGCGGAAGGCGCCGAAACTTCTCCCGTGAAGACTGTCGCGACCTTCGATTGCGTAGGAGTATATGCCCATGACGACGCGAAGGAGCCCGTCATGACGCACAAAAGCGCGATTGTGGCCGGTCCCTTCGGCGACGGCAAGGTCGTCGCCATATCTCCCCATCCAGAGGCCTACGACAATACCCAGGACATGATCCGCGGGGCTCTCGGGTATTTGACCGGACGCGAGTTCAAGCCCGAATATCCCCAGCGCAGGCGCGGGAGCCTGTCGGTCGGCTTTCAGTCCTCTCGCCCGGGCAAGGAAGGCGCGATGTTCGCGATGCGCCTTCTCCGCGAGCCTTCGCTTGACGTGCGGCTTTTGGACAATGACGGAATCGCGAAGGGCGGCCTGGAGCATTGCGACGTCCTGGTGATTGCCCATCCTAAGAAGAAGCGCTTTACGGAGTTCGTCCGCCTCTTCGCGGCGAACGGCGGCAAGATCGTCGTCTTCGGAAGCGACAAAGAGCTCGGCAAAGTGCCTGATGACGTCCCCAACGTCGAAAAATTCCGCGATGGCGAGGCGGCCTTGAACCATCTCCTGTCGCTGGCGCCGCAAGATCGCGATTGGTCGGAGATTTATCTTCCCGGGCATCCATGCGTCTCGCCCGACGGAAAGCGCGTCGCCTTCGAGTGGAAGGACCGCATCTGGCTAGCCCCGGTCGAAGGCGGGACGGCCGTTCCCCTCGGCGACGGGAATTCGTGCGATTCGCGGCCGTGGATTTCGCCGGATTCGCGCCGCATAGCCTTCATGTCCGACAGGTGGGGCCCGGAGGAGCTCTTCGAGGCCGACCTCGATCTCGAGCGCCTCGTAGCCTCCAACACCCGCCAGGTAACTTTCCACACCGAGAGCCTTGCGCCGTGGGGCTATACGCCGGACGGAAAGTGGATGGTCTCGCTCGCCTACCGCGACGACGCGAGCGAATCGACTTCCAGCATGCTCTTTGCGCGCCGGCCGATACTCGTCTCCATGGAGGGGCGCAGGGCGGAGCAGCTCCTCTTCGACGCGCCCGCATTCAGCCCGGCGATTTCGCCCGACGGGAAGAAGGTGCTCTTCGCCTCCAATATCCAGGAGCGGGGGCTGGAGCTGAGGAAGCGGAGCGAATCGACCCTCTCCCCATGCTCAGGCGATATATGGCTCTACGACCTCGACACGAAGGCGTTTACGCCCATTGTAGCGGGGCGGGCCGACTGCCTCTCTCCCGTATGGACGCCCGACGGAAAGGGCTTCTACTATCTCAGCAACGAGCGCGGCGTGAGGAATGTCCGCTGCCGCTCGCTGGAATCGGGCGAGGACCGCGAGCTTACGCATTTCACCGACGACCACGTTTTCACGCCGTCGCTCTCGCGCGACGGGAAGACGATGGTTTTCGCCAAAGGCTTCGACCTTTGGGCGATGGACCCGACATCCGCCGACCCCAAGCCGCGCCGCATACCCCTCAGATGCGCTCTCTTCGACCCCTCGGCCCCGCGAAGCGTCCGTCGCAGCTACGCGAAGATGGACAACAACTACGGCGATGGCAACTGCACTTTCCGCGATGGCGGCAAGGAGGTCGCCTTCACAGCCGGAGGGGACCTCTGGGTCATGGAGCTGAAGGATGACGCCGCAGGCGAGCCTCGCCTCCTCCACGGCTCTTCCCGCACCCATGAGCGCGACTGCGCGTTCTCTCCGGACGGCTCGACGCTCTATTATCTCTCGGACCGCGGTGACGGCGCAGACCTATGGCGCATGCGCCGCGCCGACACCAACCTCTCCTGGTCCGCAAACGTCTCTTTCGTGCGCGAGCGCCTCACGTTCGACGACGTCTGCCGCAGATCCCTCTCCGTCTCCCCGGATGGTTCCCTCCTCGCATGGCAGAACCTCCAGGGCAGGCTTTCGTTCGCCCGAACCGACGGCACGGTCGTGTCTGTGGCGAAGGTCGAGTCTTCGCGCGCAGGATCCTACGCCTGGTCTCCCGACGGACTCTTCGTCGCCGCGGCGCTCTACGACAGCTTCGGCAACGCCGACATATGGCTGATTCCTTCCTGGGACCGCTCCCCCGATGGCAAGCCCGCCCCCGCGCCCTGCAACATCTCCAGAAGCTGGAAGTGGGATGGCGATCCGGCCTGGTCTGCGGACGGAAAAACCGTCGCTTTCTCGGGCGACCGCACCGCCACAGGAGACGTCTCCCACCTCTTCACCCTCGCTTTCGACCCCTCCGCGTTCCCCGACCTCCCGAAACGCGTCCGCGCCACCGGCGTGAAGGGCATGCGCGCTTTCTTCGCTCCCGACGGACGCCTCTCCTTTTCCGACGACTCCAAACGCTGGACCGTCTCCCTCCCCGACCGCATGAAGCCCGAGAAGCTTCTCGACTGCGATCCCGAGATCGTCTCGTGGACGAAGGCCGGGAAGGACGACGTGATTCTCGGCTCGATCGACGCGCGCCCCTCCAGAGGCGAAAAGGCATTCAAGTTCAAGGTCCACCAGACGACCGATGTCCACGACTACCAGGAGCTCGCCTTCCTCTCCGATTGGGCACTCCTGAGGGACGGATACCGCGACAGCGCCATGAACGGCGCCGACTGGCCCGCAGCGAGGGAGAAGTACCGCCTCGCCGCGCGCTATGCCCCGTGCTGGAATGCGTTCGCGCACGTCGTCAACATGATGCACGCCGAACTCGACTCCTCCCATCTCGGATTCAGCGCGAAGGGCGTTTCGAAGGAGCGATGGGCGAAGTTCCCGTGGGACCGCGGATGGGACATCTCCACCGCCCACCTCGGCGTCCGCTTCGACCGCTCCCACGAAGGCAGGGGATGGCTCGTCAGGGACGTGATCGCAGGCTCCGGCGCGGACCGCGGCGAGGATGGCGTCCTCCCTGGCGATACCGTCGTGTCGGTCGACGGACGCGTCGTCATGCCCGGCATGGATCCGTCCTTGGTCTTGAACGGACCCCTCCCGCACAAGTTCCGCATCGAGCTCGAGCGCGGGGGAAAGCGCCTCGTGCGCGAACTGGACGGCATGAGCCACTCCGAAGCGCGCATGAAGATGCGCGTCGCCGAGGTGGAGAAGATACGCGCTCTCGCGCGGGAGAAGGGCAATTTCGGCTACATCGCCGTCGATTCGATGGACGAGGAGAACGCCGACGCCTTCACCGACGAGGTGTTCGCCGAGTGCTTCGGAAGGGACGGCCTCATAGTCGACGTGCGCTTCAACACCGGCGGCAGCACCGCCGAGAGGCTCATAGACATCCTCTGCGGCAACCGGCACGTCCGCTCGCTCTACCGCGGCATGAAGAAGGAGGGCTACATAATGGAACGCTGCGGAAGGCCCATCGTCGCCGAAATGCCGGTCGTGGTGCTGATGAACTCCCGCACCTTCTCCAACGGCGAAGTCTTCGCCCACGCCATGCGGACCCTCGGGCGCGGAAAGCTTGTCGGCGAAGAGACCGCGGGCAGCGTGATAACGACCTACGGAGAGGAGATCCTCGATTACGGCGTCGCCAGGCTCCCCCGCGCAGGCGTCTTCCGCATGGACGGCGTCGACATGGAGGGCAACGGCGCCAAGCCCGACGTCGAAGTCGCGATAACCCCCGCCGACATCGCCGCAGGCCGCGACCCCCAGCTCTCCGCCGCCTTCGACCTCCTCGCCTCCGAAGTCCTATCCCGTACACCTCCCGCACCCTGTCGATATTGCCCTTGAGCTCGCCCGATCCGGCAAGCGACCGGATCATGGACTCGTAGGCCCTTGTCTTGAGGTCTATCGTCTCCAGCATGTCCATCAGCGGCCACGCCAGGGATTCGAAATCGTCCGGCCATCCGGCGCTCTTCCCGGCGAGGTGCGCGCGAAGCCCATCCTGTCCCCAGGGTTTCCTGGAGCTTTACGAGACCCCGGTGGTGGAGTCATGAACCGCATCGTCTCTCTTCTCGCAGGGTGCATTGTCGGTGCAGAGTCCGTCGATGCAGCGCCTGCAGGAAGAGACGGGACATGGTGCGTTGCAGGGCATGTCGCCCGGCATCATCGCCGGGCCTCTTGAGCGGTGATCGGCGTCGCCCGGCGGCGCTCGGGTTTTCTTTTCGCTTTTTCCATTTTCAGTCCTCCTCTCCTTCGTCGGCGAGCTTCTCTCCGGCGGCGAGTTCCTCCTCGAGTTTGTCCATGTCGGCGAGCGGACGCACCGTCAGGCTTGAGGTGGGCGTCTTCGCGACGGCGAACTTGTCGAGTATCTCCTGTTTCTCCTCGTCGGTGATGTTTTGGTTGATCTCGTCGCGCAGCTTGGATTTGTTGAACACGTATTTGGTGCGGACGTAGTCCTTGGTTGCTTCGTTTGCGAGGAGTTTCTTGAGCCAGTCGGAATCGTCGAGTTTTTTCGCTTCGCCGGTCTTCCGGTTGATTTCGGTCCGTTCGAAAGTCCAGTCGAATGAGACTTTGAACACTGCGTCTTCCGTGATGCCGATGGACATTTTCTTGCCGACTTTGCTGTAGACGTCGGGGTGCTGGAGCGCGAATGCTTTCGTTTCGTATTCGAGCGAGTCGAGTTCCAGGCTGATGGCGTCGATGCAGGCTTTGAGGCGTGCCTTGGCGTCGGAGAGTTTGAGGATGCG
>JAILJX010000061.1 GCA_024694365.1 Kiritimatiellia bacterium | reverse complement strand
AGGGCTGCAGGAAGATACGAACCGCCTTGCACGCATACTTGTGGAGCTTGCGCAGACGAATGACGCATGGTATGCCGAGATGGCAATGTGGCAACTCGAGAAGTATGCTACTTCCGAGCAACTACCATTTCTCTATTCGTGTGCAACTAATCCCGCCGTTGGTGACAGGGCGGTGCGCACCGTCGCTCGTATTTGTGGCGTTAACAGCAATACCATAGATGTTGCAAGAAGCTATCTTATGTCTACCAACGAGATGACTAGAGACAAGCAGGGGAACAGATCCCAGGTATGCGAGGATTTATTGAGGAAAGTTTATGGTATATCAGGAATGACACAGTACCGCCCACAATGCATGGCTCTCGCACTTGATTTCGCGCGTGACATAAATACCATGCACATCAGTTTGGATGTTGCGATCCAGTCTGTTGATTCTACATATAGATACAGCAAAAGACGACTGGCTATAATGCGTGCAGCAGAGGCAAGATGTGTCAACACGGGACTATATGCATACGTCACCAACGCCATCAACGAACTTGTCGCCTACCCCGAAGCAAACCTTCCGGATTGATTTTGACGAAAGCGCGTATATGAGGCCACCCCAGAATGTTGACGTGCCCATCGTCTCCAACCGCTACGACCACCTCGGACGCCGCGTGCAGAAGATCACGCCCGAGGCGACGTACACGTACTTCTATGACGGCTGGATACTCGTCAAGGAGGTCGTCGAGCGGTCCGGCGACACAAGGAGATGCGGCGTCTCGCCGCGTCATTGTGGCGGAGCGGGACGCTCCACCTCCTTGGGTCGGCGGGGGCGCAAGGTGCCGTTTTGGGCTTGGGGCTGGGCGGCTCCTGGATTCTACAAAATGCGGCAGACATGTCGAGAATGGGCATTGTCAGATTTTTGCGGGAGGATCGTGTATCCGAGTAAGATTTCGGATTGAATGGCGAGTATCGCATAGAAAGGAACACTGTATTGACAAGGCTGCGGCGGGCGTGCCGATTTGGTATCCCTTTGATGACCAATGTCCGTCGCGGAGCGACGGACCCCCTGGGCGTCGGCCGCGATAAGCGCGAACCTCCCACTCGTGGCGCGACGAGACGCCGCACCTCCTTGGCTGTCGCATGAAATGTCGCCCCGCCGGCGACATGGGGCGGCTTTATGAGGAAGCGTTTGCACATTCAATGCCCACGTCTCCAAGGTGATGCACTTGCTTTGCCGAATGCTCGTTTACATCGTCGCTCGCCAATGCTGTTTCCGGGCAAGTCTAAAAGGACAATGGGGGGTTGCTCTTTTCCGCATTTTCGTCTATAATGTCAGCAAGGTCGGTGAATGCCGGCTTATCGTTAACCAAAAACCAAGGAGAACAAATGGGCAAATTCGAAGTCAAGACATCCCCGAAGGGAGTGTCCTTCAACCTTCTGGCGTCCAACGGACAGGTCGTTGCCACCTCGCAGGTGTACAAGACCCTCCGCACCGCCAAGATCGGCATCGCCTCCGTCGCGAAGAACGCGCCGGTCGCCGCAGTCGAAGACCAGACTGTGGACGGATTCGAGAAGAAGGCCATGCCCAAGTTCGAGGTCTACACCGACAAGGCCGGCAAGAGCCGCTTCCGCCTGAAGGCGAAGAACGGACAGATCATCGCGGTCGGAGAAGCCTACGAGACGCTCAAGGCGTGCCTCGCCGGCGTCGAGTCCGTCAAGAAGAACGCCGTCGACGCTAAGATCGCCTGACGCCGCTTGCTGGCGCGACGGGTCTGCGCGGCACGGGCCGCGGCGGATCCGCCGCGCCGTTGTATATTCAAAAACAAAAGGGGACAAAATAGAAATGAAGAAACTGTTGTTTGTCGCGGCCCTGGCGGTCGCGATTGCCGGATGCGCCACCTCTCCGTGCGGGCGCGACTCGGGTACGACCTATGCGAAGGACGCGCTGGCCCCGTACGTGGCGAGCGGGGAGCTTCCGGGCGCGGTGAGCATACTCTACAGCGACGGCGTGAAGGAGACCGCGTGCGTCGGCTATGCGGACGTCGCGAAGAAGCGTCCGATAACGGCGGACGACGTGTACATGCAGTGCTCGCAGACGAAGGGCTTCTGCGGCGTCACCGTCGCGAAGCTCGTCGAGGAGGGCAGGCTCAACCTCGACGATCCCGTTTCCAAGTACCTGCCGGAGTTCGCGACTCTCTGGGTCGAGGAGAAGACCAACGAGGACGGAGTGCGCAGGCTCGTGCGCGCGAAGAACGCGCTCACGGTGCGCATGTGCCTAAACCACACGGGCGGATTCCCGTTCGAGATCTCCGCGAAGCAGAACAACATCAAGGGCGGAGGATGGTCCGGCGGCGCGCCGCTCCGCCAGACCGCCGCAATCGCCGCGGCCTCGCCTCTCCTGTTCGACCCCGGCACGAAGGATCAGTATTCCAACACCGGCATCGACATCGGCGCGGCTGTCGTCGAAGTCGTCACGGGGATGAAGTGGGAGGACTACCTCAAGCAGACGGTGCTTGATCCGCTCGGCATGAAGTCGACCTGGTTCTGGCCCACCGACAAGCAGCTCGAGACGCAGATCGAGATGTACGAGTGCAAGAAGGACGCGCCCGCCGAATGGAGGAGCGAGGACGGATGGGAGCAGCGTCCGTACAACGACGGACACGTCTTCGCGTCCGCCGGCGCCGGGCTCTGGACGACGGCGAACGACCAGTACAAGTTCTACAAGATGCTGATGAACCTCGGTGTCGGAGACAACGGCGTGCGCATCCTGAAGGAAGAGACGGTGAAGTCCATCCTCGCTGTCTCGACGCGTCCGCAGGGCTTTGGCGGCTACTCCCTCGGGCTCTCCGCCCCGAAGCCGGAGGAGGACGGAGAGAACGCGTGGTTCGGACACGGCGGAGCGTGGGGCACGAACTGCTCCGTCAACTGGCGCAAGAAGCAGCTCAAGCTCTGGGCGGTCCAGCTTGTCGGCGGACCTCGTCCGTGGGACAAGGCGATGGAGGCGGCTTCGTCCAAGTTCTTCGCCGCGGCAGTCGACTCCAGCGGCGTCGACGCCTACACGGGCCGCGTCAAGTGACGCTGGCCCAACACAGGCGCGGAAGCTTTTGGTATAATATGCGCCAAAAGGTTCTTTGATATGACGGCGACACGCAGACAGGCCCGCGAATGGGCGATTCAGATGTTGACGGCGGCGGATCTCAATCCGCCCGCCGAAATTCCGCAGTTCATGGCTTCCTTCTGGGAGGAGCTTGCCTCCCTCGACGAAGAGGAGGGCAGGGCAGAGCCCCGGGGGAAGCTCAAGGAGTTCGCCGAGGAGCGTGTCGTCGGAGTGCTTTCCAACCTCAAGGAGATCGACGACATACTCGTCCCTCTCCTTGACAACTGGGATCTCTATCGTCTCGGCACCATTGAGCGCACGGTCCTCAGGATGGGGATATGGGAGATGAAGTGGTCCGACGTGCCGAAGCCCGTCGTCATCAACGAGGCGATCGACCTCGCCAACTGGTTCTCCAGCCCCAAGTCCCGCACGATCGTCAACGGCGTTCTCGACAAGTTCGGGAAGCAGGTTCAACGGTTGAAGGGTTGAAAAGTTGAAGGACTGCGCCTGGTTTTCAGCGCAGGGGCGCATAGGACGCGGAGTGGTGTGAACGAAGAAAGCGAGTTCATGTACAGGGCGCTCAAGCTTGCCGCGCGCGGGCTAGGGCACACTCGCCCCAATCCCGCCGTGGGGGCGGTCATAGCGAAGGGCGGCAAGATCATCGGCGAGGGTTGGCACAAAAAGGCCGGAACGGACCACGCCGAAGTCGCCGCGATAAAGAACGCAGCGGGGCGCGGCGCGAGGTCGCTGAAAGGCGCGACAATCTACGTGACGCTCGAGCCATGCTCCAAGCCGGGTCGCGTAGGCGCGTGCACCGATGCGATAATCGCGGCCGGAATCTCGCGCGTCGTCTTCGCGGTTCCCGATCCAAATCCGAAGAACCGCGGCAAGGCGAAGCGTGTTCTCGCGAAGCAAGGGATTATGTGCGAGTGCTGGTCGACTGACCGCACTGTGATGAAGCGTGGCTCGTGTGACGAGGAGATGCTTCGCCGTCGTGACTGCGTGGATGTCGCGACGAAGATGATGCTGCCTTTCGCCAAGCACGTCAAGACGGGGCTTCCGTACGTAACGGTAAAGCTGGCGATGTCGCTCGACGGAAGGATATGCGACTTCAGGGGCGACTCCAAGTGGATATCGTCCGCATATTCGCGCAGGGCCGTCGGCGCCCATCGCGCCGAAGTCGACGCAATCATGGTTGGCGGCGAGACTGTGAGAAGGGACAATCCGTCCCTGCTCTCGCACCAGATCCCCAACCGCGACCTCGTGCGCGTGATAGTCTCGCGTTCTGGCAAACTGCCGAAGGACGCGCAGGTCTTCACCGACGGAAAGAACGAGACGCTCGTCTTCGCCGACGCGAAGGAGGCGCTGGAGGAACTTGGCCGCCGCGGATTCCTGCATGTCTACTGCGAAGGCGGATTGAAGCTCGCGGTGTCGCTTGCCGAGGCCGGGCTGGTCGACGAGTGGATTGCGGTGACGGCTCCGATCATAATCGGGACGCGTCCGATCTCTCAGTCCGTCCGCATGAAGCTTGTCCGTGGCGGTCTTCTGGATCCGCGGGCGGGCGACAGTATCGACCACTACGGAATCTCGAATCAGACGGCTTTTGGCTGATGGTCGGTTCGCGACGTGCCTGGCCTGGGGGCAGGCCACAATTTATCGCCTGCGTGCACTTGCGCGCGGAAAACGGAAAGAGTATAATATCTCCCCAATCCGCCTACTCGATAAACTCTTACGGCGGTGCAGATAAGTTCTAACAAACGAAAGGAAAGATACATGTCTCGTGCATACAACTTTTCGGCGGGCCCCGCGGTGCTGCCGCTTGAAGTCCTCCAGGACGCGCAGAAGGACCTTGTCGACTACAAGGGCTGCGGAATGTCCGTGATGGAGATGTCCCACCGCGGCAAGGACTACGACGCAATCCACCAGGAGGCGATCGCCACGTTCAAGGAGCTCTGCGGCCTCGGCGACGACTGGTCCGTCTGCTTCATCCAGGGCGGCGCGTCGATGCAGTTCGCGATGATCCCGATGAATTTCCTCGCGAAGGGCGGCAAGGCCGACTACGCGAAGCAGGGCACATGGTCCAACAAGGCTCTCAAGGAGGGCCAGAAGGTCGCGGCGCTCCGCGGCGCGGAGATCAACGTCTCCTGCGACTGCGCGAAGGACATCCCGACCCGCATGCCCAAGGCGGACGAGTGGAAGTGGTCCGAGGGCTCGGCCTACTACCACCTCTGCTCCAACGAGACGATCGCGGGCGCTGAGCTCAAGGAGTTTCCGAAGGTGGGCGGCCCGCTCATCTGCGACATGTCGTCCGACATCCTCAGCTGCGAGCGCGACTACAACAAGTTCGACATGTTCTACGCGGGCGCGCAGAAGAACCTCGGCCCGTCCGGCATGGCGGTCGTCGCGATCAAGAAGGAGCTCGCCGCCAAGGGTGACGACAAGATCCCGACGATGCTGCAGTACCGCACGTACGTCGACGAGAACTCGCTCTTCAACACGCCTCCGACGTGGGGAATCTACATCTTCGGCGAGACGATGAAGTGGGTCAAGAAGATGGGCAAGGAGAACCTCTTCAAGCTCAACGCCGAGAAGGCGGGCAAGATCTACGACGTGATCGACTCCAGCGACTTCTGGACCGGCACGGCGCTCAAGGAGTTCCGCTCCAACATGAACGTAACGTGGCGCATCAAGGGCGGCGACGAGGCGCTCGAGAAGAAGTTCATCGACGAGGCGAAGGCGCTCGGCATGAGCTCTCTCAAGGGGCACCGTTCCGTCGGGGGCTTGCGCGCGTCGATCTACAACGCGTTCCCGATGGAGGGCGTAGACGCTCTCGTGTCCTTCATGAAGGACTTCGAGAAGAAGAACGGCTGATGCACAGGGCCGTCCGCATTGCGCAGGCAAGGGGGTTGGCCGTCATCTGCTGACGACGGCCGACCCTCTCAGTTTTTGGTATAATATTCAAATACATCTGCACTACAAGGCAACAACAGATTCCAAAGGAAACACGATGAACATTGCGATTGCTTCAGACCACGGCGGATTCGAGCTCAAGTCCGTCCTAGCCAACGCCCTTGCGGAAGGGTACAAGATCCTCGACAAGGGTCCGTCAGACAAGGCGAGCTGTGACTATCCCGACTACGCGATCGCGGTCGCGAAGTCCGTCGCCTCTGGCGAGGCCGACTTCGGCATTCTCGTCTGCCGCAGCGGGATCGGCATGTCGATGGTCGCCAACCGCTTCCAGAACGTCCGCGCGGCCATCTGCGCGACGACCGACGCGGCGACGGTGACGCGCCAGCACAACGGCGCGAACGTCCTCTGCCTCGGCGCGGACGTCGTTTCGCCGAACTACGCGGTCGAAATCGCGAAGGCCTTCCTCACCACTCCCGTCGACGAAAGCGAGCGCCATGCCCGCCGCCGCTGGAAGCTCGAGCGCGCCGAGCGCCTTTCGGACTGCTCCGGGCTCATGCACGACGACCCCGAGGTCTTCGCGGCGATCGAGGCGCAGACGAAGCAGGAGGACGCGGAGATCAACCTCATCGCGTCCGAGAACACCTCTTCACGCGCGTGCCGCGAGGCGGCCGGCTCGGTGCTGATGAACAAGTACGCCGAGGGCTATCCGGGCAAGCGCTGGTATTCCGGGTGCCTGCCGGTGGATGCGGCGGAGGAACTCGCCAGAAAGCGCGCATGCGAACTTTTCGGCGCGGAGCATGCGAACGTTCAGCCCCATTGCGGAAGCTCGGCCAACATGGCCGTCTACTTCGCGACGATCGATCCCGGCGACACGATCCTCTCCATGAGCCTCGACCAGGGCGGGCATCTCTCGCACGGTTCGCCGGTCAATTTCTCCGGCAAGCTCTACAACATCGTCCCCTACACGGTCGACCGCGGGACCGAGCGTCTCGACTACGACGCGCTCGAGAGGCAGGCTCTCGAAGTGAAGCCGAAGATCCTCCTGGCCGGAGCTTCCGCGTATCCTCGCACGATAGACTTCAAGCGCATCCGCGAGATATGCGACAAGGCGGGATGCATAATGATGGTCGACATGGCCCACATAGCGGGTCTAGTCGCGGGCGGCGCGCATCCCTCGCCGGTCCCCTACGCCGACTTCGTGACGACCACCACCCACAAGACGCTCGGGGGACCGCGCGGAGGGATGGTGCTCTGCAAGGAGAAGTGGGCCAAGGCGCTCGACTCGGCCGTGTTCCCGGGGATGCAGGGAGGTCCGCTCGAAAACATCATCGCCGCAAAGGCGGTATGTTTCCGCGAATGGATGAGCCCCGAAAAGAAGGGCTATGCGCAGCAGGTCGTCAAGAACTGCCAGGTTCTGTGCAAGACGGTTCAGGACCGCGGCTACAGGATCGTATCGGGCGGCACCGACAACCATCTTTTCCTGGTGGACGTGAAATCCACGAAGGGGATCACCGGCAAGGAGGCCGCGGCGGCCCTCGACGCGGCGGGCATCGTCGTCAACAAGAACACCATCCCCTACGACACCGAGTCCCCCTTCAGGACATCCGGCATACGCGTCGGCACCGCGTCGGTCACGACGCGCGGCATGAAGGAGGGCGAGATGATCAAGATCGGCACATGGATCGCCGACGTGCTCGACAACGTTGCGGACGCCTCGGTGCAGGAGCGCGTAAAGCGCGAGGCTAAGGAACTCGTTTCCGGATTTCCGGTCCCTTGAGCCATGGCGGAGCCGTCCATCCACAAGGCAGCGGTCGTAGGGGTCGTCGGCAGGACGAACGCCGGGAAGTCGACGCTTGTCAACAGGCTTGTCGGCGAGAAGGTCTCAATCGTCTCGCCCGTTGAGCAGACGACGCGCAACACCGTTCGGGGGATCGTCGCCGATCCGCGCGGGCAGCTCGTCCTTCTCGACACCCCGGGTCTCCACAAGGCGGTGGGCACGCTCGGCAAGCTGCTCAACAGGATGGCGAGACGCTCCTCGGCGGGGGCGGACATCCTCTGCGTCGTGTTCGACGCTTCGCAGGAGCCGCAGCTCGAAGACACGGGATGGATGCAGCGCGTGGCGAAGGAGCGCACAGAGAAGACGGTCTTCGTGCTCAACAAGGCGGACAGGTCGCCATTCTACGAGACGATGTTCCGCGATGCGTGGAAGGAGGCCTGCGCCGCGCGCGAAGAGGAGGGGCCGGAGCCCGTCTGGGTGAAGGCGATAGCGACGACCGAAGGCGGCGCCAACGCCGTAATGGACGCGCTCTTCGCGCTTGCGGAGGAGGGAGAGCCTCTTTTCCCCGAAGACATGGTGACGGACTATCCGAGAAAGCTTGCGATCGCCGACGTCATCCGGGAGAAATATCTTGCGCGGCTTCATCAGGAGCTGCCGCACGAGTTGGGCATAGCGGTGAAAAGCATAGCCGAGAACACGAACCGCTGGGACGTCAAAGTCGACATACTGGTCAACCGTCCGTCGCAGAAGCCGATAGTCATCGGACGCGGCGCGGAGACGGTCAAATACGTCCGTCAATGCGCCGAAAGGGAGCTGAAGGGCATTTTCGGGGTGAAGGTCGCGCTGGAGATGTGGGTGAAGGTCGAGCCGGACTGGATGAAAAACGAAAGGCTCCTCGTCGAGATGGGCTACATGGGAGAGTTCGTGTGAAACGTTTGGCGGCGATCGTCACAGCCATTTCCGCGGCGGTTCTGTCCGCGGACGACATGGAAGTGGCGAAAAACGCGCTGCGCGACGGGCTCTACGACGTAGCGAGAAAGCATGCGGCCAAGGTGGACGGTCCGGAGGCCGCCCTTGTGGTTTTCGAAAGCCACGTGCGCGAAGGCAAATGGGAGGAGGCGCTCAAGGCGCTTGACGCCCATCCCGGGGAGAAGGGCGAGCCTTTCGTATACGGAAGGGCGCTTGCCCTCGAAGGCGCAGGAAGGCTTGACGAGGCGTCCGCCATGCTGGCTTCGGCCGATTTCTCCGATCCGGTCTACGCAGGTCTCGCGATAGCCCTCAAGGCCGACATCGCGAGAACGCGCGGAGACGATCCTGCCGAGATTCTGAAGCTTGCGGCGGAACCGGGTTTCCCTTCGTCGGACATCGGTTTTGCCATGAACGTCGCGTGGGCGAAGGAGAAGACGGGGGACCTCGCCGGCGCGAAGGAGATATGGAGGACGGTCGTCGATTCCACGAATGCGGCGGAGACCGTGCTGGCCGCCGCCGCGACATCTCTCGGCGAGGCCGAGGCGCTCAGGAAGGCGTGCGCCAGGATGGAGGATCCGGAGCTCAAGCGCGCGACGGGGCTCAGGCTCGGGCAGGCGCTTCTTTCGGATCCCGCAACGTTCGCCGAGGGCGAGAAGACGATAAGGTTCCTGGCGAAGGAATCGCCCGACGCCGATGGGGCGAAGGAGGCGTTCCTGGCGTTGGCCGACGCCCATCTCAAGGCGGGCGACTGCGCAAAGGCCGCCGACACGTACCAGGTCGCGCTGGAGGTGTGGCCGGATGCGGCGCACGAATTCGCGGTGCAGGAGGGCAGGGCGTGGGCGCTGAAGGGCCAGGGCAAGACCGATGAAGCGCTGGATGCGTTCACAAGGGCGTTCGACACTGCGGGCGGCGACGAGGACCGTGCGAGGATGCTTCTCGCAAAAGCCGACATCCTGTCGGCCGGAGGCCGTTCCGCGGAGGCCATGGAGATGTACCGCAGCGTCCTGGAGAGATATCCCGCCACGCCGTCCGGCGCGAAGAGCCGCACGTTCGTGGAATTGAGCGATCTCGAGTCGAAGGGGCTGGATCTGTACCGGGACTTCAGGTTCGGCGAGGCGGAGAAGGTCTTTTCCGATCTCGCGGCGCGCGATCCGGCGAGGGCGCCGAGGATGGAATATCTGCAGGTCCTCTGCCTGTACGGGCAGGGCAGGGACGACGAGGCGCAGACTAGGGCCGGGGAGATCGCGAAAACCGGTTCGGATCCTTCGATCCGCGCGGCGATGGCGCTCTGGCTCGCCAAGTTCTCGTACAACGCCCGCAAGTGGGGCCGCGCCCGCGAGCTTTTCACACTGTACGCGACCGAACTCGCCCCGGATTCGCCGGAGGCGCCGGCCGCCTTCACGTGGGCTGCGCGCGCTGCGTTCTCCGACCAGGACTACAAGCAGTCCGTGGCGCTGGTTACGTCCCTCGCCAAGACGCACCCGGATGCCGGCGGCAAGGCGACCGCGCTTCTGATACAGGGCGAAGCCCTCGTGAAGCTGTGCCGCTTCGACGAAGCCATAGTGGTGTTCGACAAGGTGGGGCTCGCGAAAGACGTCACGGCGGCCGAAAGACGGCGCGCCAAAATACTGAAGTCCGACGTGCTTCTCGTTATGGGCGGGGACAACGCGGCGCGCTACGCCGAGGCGCTCGACGGCTACAGGGCCATCCTCCAGGGAGAGCGTCTGACCCAGGACGAAAAGCTGTCGCTCTCGTTCAAGATAGCCAACACCCTTGACAAGATGGGCCGCACGGACGATGCGATAGACCAGTACTACAGCGAGGTCGTGTGCACATACAGGGCCGAACGGATGAAAGGCGCGGTCTACGATGAAGAATCCAAGGCGCTTTTCGCCCGGGCGGCGTTCAGGCTTTCCGAGATATACGAACTGCGCGGACATGTCGGCAGCGCCGACAGGATATTGGAGCTTGTCGAAACAAGCGATGTGAAAGCGTCGGTCGGAGAAGCCGTAAGGCGCAGGAAGCGGCTGAAAAAGAAAGGAAGTTTCAGATGACGTTTGCGGGCGGTCCCATTTTCTGGATTCTCGCGGTCCTCGCAGCGGCCGCGCTGTTCATTTTCATAGAGCGCCTGCTGGAGCTCAGAAGCGCGCAGGTTGACTGGTCCGATTTCCTGAAAGGGGTCATGAACGTTCTCGAGAGCGGCAACGAGGCCGAGGCGCTTGCGATATGCGAGGACACCCCCGTTCCCGTCGCCAGCATAGCCGCTGCCGCCATACGCCACCGGAAAGGGTCCGCGCTGGCGCTCAGGGAGGCTGTCGACGCCTGCGGACGCTCCGAGATGGGGCGCCTTGAAAGACGCATCGCGCTTCTTGCGATAATCGGCGAGACGGCCCCTCTTCTCGGACTTCTCGGCACCATCTTCGGCTTCATCAAGACCGTCATGATGGTGAATCAGGACATCGTTTCGAGGGCCGATTTGATGGGTACCGCGATTTCGGCGCTCGTGCTTGCGGCGGTCGGCCTGGCCGTCGCCATAACCGCCGGGGTGATGTACGCCGCTCTGCGCCTGAAACTGGACAGGCTCGTATCCGATCTCGAGGGCGCGGCGACGGAGATCGTGGGCTACATCCTTTCGAAGGAGGCGCGCGCGTGAGCAGCTGGGGGTGGAGAGAGAGGCGCAGAGGCGGCGCGAGAGGGTCCCTGCCGCGCGGACTCCGGGCCCTTTCGGCGTCGGTTCCGTGGCTGACGGCGGGGCTGCTCCTGCTTATGCTGTCGTACGCCGAGCGCGCGTTCACGCTCTCCGAGGGCGTCCTTTTCGAGCTTCCCGCCTCCCAAAGCGACGTGTCCGCCGCCGATATCGACGAAACGGCGGATGTCGCGCTTCTCATGCCCCACTCCCAGGGGACGCTGGTCTTTTTCAACGACCAGCGGTACATCCTGGAGGACGACGCCCAGATGCAGTCCTTCTCCGACGCGATGCGCGAGAGGCTCAGGACCGTGGACAGGCCGACGCTGTACGTTCTGGCCGATCTCCGCATAAGGCACGGCACGATACAGCGTTTCGCCGGCATAGCCAGGCGCAGCGGCGCAAGCAGGATACTTTTCGCCGAAAAGAAAGGCCGGGCAGACTTCGAATGAGACCTCCAAGGCCGAGACCCCGCAGGAAGATGCGCAGCGAGCTTCTGTCGCTCGCGCCGATTCTGCTGCTTGCGGGCGTTCTCGCGACGCTTTTCCCCTACGGGTCGCTGAGATTCTCCGCGAGGGAGCAGCCGGAGCGTCCGGAAAACCCGGTGTTCGCATTCGCGAACCTGTCGGCCGGGGCCTCCGAAAAGGCGCTCGAGATCGCAGGCCGGGCGATCTCGGTAAGGCCCGACCTGATACGCAACGAGCGCGCCAATCTGCTTTCGCTGGAGTCTCTGCCGCCGGCCGGGGCGAGGCCGACGGTCTTCGCGGCGGACCGCTCGGGGATTGCGGGGGCGGCCGCGATGTCCTGCGACAGCCATCCATATCCGCCGTCGCTCGCGGCGGCGCGGCCGGCGCCCATGC
>JAILJX010000034.1 GCA_024694365.1 Kiritimatiellia bacterium | reverse complement strand
ATAGCGGCCTTCGGCCGATTTATGCGGCACAGCCGCATCCAAAAACACTTCAACCGACACATGTATAGCCGTTGTATGGTGCGAAGCGGCGAAGCGGAGATGCGCCTGCGCCGAAGGCGTCAGGTTGGCCGACGAGCGAAGTGAGGAGCTTTCGCGAAGCGAAAGTCGCAAGAGCACGCGCGAGAGCCCAAACGCTCGGAGTTCAATTACAAACCGGAAGTGGATTTTTCACTTAACGCAAAATGAATATTGCCACTTCACCCTTTGTTTACTGGGGTGTGGCCGTTTTCATACCCAAAAAATTGGGGAACCTCCAACCCACATGCGTATCTCGCACCATCCCGCCAACACACACAGGCCGGAATTTGATATAATTACTTTCCATGGAGAAGCTTTTCGTCATAGACCTCATGCCGTTCCTGTACAAGGGACATTTCGTCTTCCTGAAGAAGCCGCGGCTTACGTCCGCAGGCGTGAACACCTCCGCCCTGATCGGCCTCGCATCGGGCCTGACCTCCATCCTCAAACGCGAAAAGCCGACCCGCGCCGTGCTCGCCATGGACCCGGGCGGTCCGACCTTCAGGCACGAACGCTATCCCGCCTACAAGGCGCAGCGCGAGAAGATGCCCGAGGACCTCGCCGCATCCATACCCTGGGCGTTCGAACTTGCCGAAGCGCTGAGAATCCCGGTCGTCCGCATGGACGGCTTCGAAGCCGACGACGTGATGGGAACCCTCGCCGTGAAAGGCGCCGCCGCAGGCTTCGACGTATACCTCGCGACGCCCGACAAGGACGCCGCCCAGCTCGTGAGGCCCGGCGTGAAGCTCTACCGCCCCGCGCATGCAGGCGACTCCGCCGCCATCTACGACGAGGCGGGCGTATGCGAACATTGGCACCTCTCCTCCCCTTCGCAGATGATAGACTACCTCGCGCTCGCGGGGGACGCGTCGGACAACATCCCCGGCGTGCGCGGAGTCGGCGAAAAGACCGCCGCCGGCCTCCTCTCGCAGTACGGCAGCGTCGAGGGGATAATCGAGAACATCCCGCGCCTCAAAGGCAAGCTCGCCGAAAAAGTCTTCGCCGGCAAGGACGACGCCATTCTCTCCAAATTTCTCACGACCATCCGCACCGACGTCCCCGTCGAGCCGGACTGGGACGCATACCGCCTCGACGGCGTGGACGAAGAGAAACTCCGCAGCTTCTGCGCAAGGTTCGAACTGCGCCGCCTCGCCGCGGAATTCCTCGGCGACGGCATGGCGGACGCCGAGCCGCCGGCGCAGCCACCCGCGCAGGAGGCCGAGCCTCTCGCGACTCTCGCCTCGTTCCCCCACGACTACCGCCTCGTCGAGACCGAAGAGCAGGCGCAATCGCTCGCGGCGGAGCTCATGCAGGCCGGACGCATCGCATTCGACACCGAAACCGCCCCCGATCAGCTCGGACACGACTCCACCGATGCCCACCACTGCAAGCTCGTAGGCTTCTCCTTCGCGACAGCCCCCGGCAAGGCGTGGTATGTCACCGCCGACCACATCGACGCGTTCCGTGCGCTTTTCGCCGACCCTTCCAAGACTTTCGTCGCCCACAACGTGAAGTTCGACAGGTCCGTCCTGCACCGCTACGGCATAGGCTTCGCCTCGACTCCCCGCGACACCCTCCTGGAGCACTACTGCCTCGACGCAGCCGCGCGCCATGGCATGGACGCCCTGGCCATGGAGTACCTCAAGTACCGTCCGATACCGATCACGGACCTCATCGGCGAGAAGGAGCGCGGCAAGGCGCAACGTCCGATGAGCGCCCTCAAGCCTGCCGAAATCCTCGACTACGCCGCCGAGGATGCCGATGTGGCCCTGCGGCTGGACGACGCCCTGAGGCCCATGGTCGCGGCATCCGGGGCCATGAGGAGCCTTGAGGAGGCCGAGGAGCCTCTCGTCAAGATACTTGCCGACATGGAGCGCGAGGGCGTGAAGATAGACGTCGCCGCGCTGAAGGCCTACGGACGCGAACTCGACCGCGAGATACTCTCCCTCACCCGGGGGATTCTCGCCTTCGCCGATCCCGGCTTCAACCCCGACAGCCCCAAGCAGCTCGGCGAACTGCTCTTCAAGAAGCTCGGCCTCCCGGGCGGCAAGAAAACGGCGACGGGTCAGTTCTCCACGGACGAAAAGACCCTCTCCAAACTGACCGGCGCCCATCCCGTCGTGCCGATGGTCCTCGACTACCGCGCCTGCACGAAGCTGAAATCGACGTATGTCGACAAGCTGCCGGCGCTCATCGACGAAAACGGACGCGTCCACACCACTTTCGCGCAGGCTTTCACCGAGACGGGCCGCCTTTCTTCGTCGGACCCGAACCTCCAGAACATACCCATCCGCACGGAACGCGGCAAGCTCATCCGCCGCGCCTTCGTCGCGCGCGACGAAAACCACGTGATCGTCTCGGCCGACTATTCCCAGATCGAGCTCAGGCTCATGGCCGCGTTCTCGGGCGACGAGGCGATGCTGGAGGCGTTCCGCCGAGGCGAAGACATCCACCGCGACACCGCAAGCCGCGTCTACGACGTGATGCCCGCCTTCGTCACCCCGGAGCAGAGGGCGAAGTGCAAGATGGTGAACTTCGGCATAATCTACGGCATATCGCCCTTCGGGCTCTCGCAGAGGCTCAAAGTTTCGAGGAAGGAGGCTTCGGACCTCATCGACACCTATTTCAGGCTCTATCCGAAGGTGAAGGAATACATGGCCAAGGCCATCGCCGAAGCGCACGAAAAGGGATACGCGACAACCTTCCTCGGCAGGCGGCGCACGCTGAGGGACATCAACTCGCGCAACGCGACAGCGCGCCAGGCCGCCGAGCGCGATGCGATAAACACCCCTATCCAGGGATCTGCGGCGGACCTCATAAAAGTCGCGATGGTGAAGGTCGACCGCGCCCTAAAGGCCGCGAACCTCCGGGCGAAGATGGTCCTGCAGATACACGACGAACTTCTCTTCGACACTCCCGCCGACGAGGCCGAGACGGTGAAGGAGATCGTCCGCCGCGAAATGTCGACCGCCCTCGACTTCGGCGTGCCGCTCGACGTGGGGATAGGCTCCGGCTCGAACTGGCTGGACGCGCACTGATACGGCAAAAGCATCAAAGGGGGAAAAGAATGAAAAAGACAACGGTATTCGCGCTTGCGCTTGTTGCGGCGCTTGTTGCGTTCGCCGCTCCCAAGAAGGCGAAGCGGCTTTCGCTCGTGGAGCTCGCCGGCAAGGAGGGCGTCACGTCGCAGGAGCTCGCCGAGGAGGTCAGGCGCGTGGCGCCTTGGAAGAGGCAGCTCACCGACGAAATATTCAACGAGTACGTCCTCCCCGACGCCGTCATAGACGAGGCCAAGGACGACTGGCGGCCTATGTTCACCAAGATGTTCGTGCCCGTCATCAAGGGCGCGCGCAACCCTACCGAGGCCGTGCGCAAGATTAACGCCGTCGTCTGGGAAAAGCTCGACGTCAAATACTCCATGGAGCGCGACTTCCCCAACCAGTCCCCTTTCCACTCGATGAGAATCCACAAGGCGAGCTGCACGGGCCAGACGATACTCCTCGTCTGCGCGTACAGGTCCGTCGGCGTGCCCGCGAGGCTCGTCACCTGCAACTGGACCTCCCGCCCGGGCAACCACTCATGGGTCGAGTATTACGACAAGGGATGGCACGTCTGCGGGGAGGACGGCAAGTCCGCCATCGACGACAGGTGGTCCGCCATTCTCGCTTCCGAGGCGGACGCCTCCGACCCCTCCAAGCACATCTACGCGAGCCGCGCCACGCCGAACGGCACGTGGCTCTGGCGCACGTGGGGCGACCCGAACGTCCCCATGGTCGGCCTCGTCCCGGCGGACGACGTGACCGAGCGCTACCGCAAGTACAAGGATCTCGCCAAGAAGCTCGCGAAGAAGGTGAAGACGACCACCATAGGCCGGCCGCGCATCATAAAGACGGGGGAGGTCATACAGGCCTCGCCCGAGCCTTCGCGGCGCGGATACTACGTCCCCAAGGGCCGCAGCAAGCTTTTGAGAGCGCTTTGACACCAAGAAGTCCGATCCAAAGAAAGAAAACAGAAATATGAACGCAACGAAAACGACGATAATCGCAGCGGCGCTTCTGGCGTCCGCCGCATCCTTCGCAAACACCAACTCCCTCGCGCTCGCGACAGCCGCGCGCGAGAAGGCTCCGTGGAAAGAGCAGCTGACCGACGAGCTCTTCAGGGAGTACATCCTCCCCGACACCGTAATCGACGAGGAGAAGGACGACTGGCGGCCGATGTTCACCAAGATCTTCACGCCGATCGTCAAGGACTGCAAAACCCCTTCCGAGGCCGTGCAGAAGATCAACTCCGTCATCTGGGATACGCTCGACGTGCACTACTCGACGAAGCGCGACAAGGCCAACCAGTCCCCGTTCCACTCCATGAGAATCCACATGGCCAGCTGCACCGGCATGACGATCATACAGGTCTGCGCCTACAGGGCCGTCGGCATTCCGGCGAGGCTCGTCGGCTGCAACTGGACGACCATCCCCGGCAACCACTCCTGGCCCGAGTTCTACGACAACGGATGGCACTTCTTCGGCGACGGCGACCCCTCGCCCATCGACGACAGCTGGATAGCGCCCTTCGCCGCCGAGGCGAACGGCTCGTCGCCCGTGACGAAGATCTACGCGAGCCGCGCCACGCCAAACGGCACGTGGTTCTGGAGAACATGGGGCTGGCCGCAGGGTCCGACAAACGTCCCGGCCGACGACGTTACCGAGAGCTACAGAAAGTACAAGAAGGAGAAGGTAACCGCCGACGACGTCCCCGAGGACACCAACTACGTGCATCCCTCAAAGCGCTGACGCCGCCCGCGCGAAGGCGTGCAGAAAGGCAAGCGAAAGGCCCGGTTCTTCGAGAGCCGGGCCTTAAGCTTATTTGTTTTTGTGGCGCTGCGCCTTCATGCGCTTGTCGTATTTGTGCTTCGACATTTTTTTGCGCCTTTTCTTCTTGATGGAACCCATGGGTTGTTTCTCCTTTTTGTTTTGCCGGCTAGCTAGGCCGTTTTCCTGATCAGAAAATGATTTTGTTGAGCGGCAGCTCGATTATCCCCGTCGCTCCCGCCTTGGTGAGCTCGGGGATTATGTCGCGCACGACGCGCTCCTCGACGACGGACTCCACCGCGTACCACTCTCCGCCGTGAAGCGTGTTCACCGTCGGCGCGTGCAGGGCGGGCATCGCCTTGACGACCTTGTCCAGGCTCTTCTTCGGGGCGTTGCACTTGAGAAGGACGCGCCTCTGCGCCTCGAGAGCTCCGGTGAGGAGCATCTTGAGCTGTTCGAGCTTGGCGCGCTTCGCGGGCGACTTCCAGCTCTTCTTGTTGGCGATCATGCGTGTAGTCGAGGTGAGGATCGTGTCGACGATGCGCAGATTGTTCGCCCTGAGAGAGCTTCCCGTCTCGGTGAGGTCCACGATCGCGTCGACGAGCTCGGGGGCTTTCACTTCTGTCGCGCCCCAGCTGAATTCGACATCGGCCTTGACGCCGTGCTTCTTGAGATAGCGCTTGGTGAGGCCGATCGCCTCGGTGGAGATGCGCTTGCCCTGAAGGTCCTTTACGGTCTTGATCTTGGAGTCGTTTGGCACGGCGAGAACCCAGCGCACGGGGTTGGAGGTCGCCTTGGAGTAGTTGAGCTCGCAGACCTCCTGCACGTCGCTGCCGTTTTCGTAGACCCAGTCGTATCCGCAGATGCCCGCGTCGAGGAGGCCGAGCTCCACATAGCGGCTCATCTCCTGGGGGCGCAGAAGGCGGCACTTTATCTCTTCATCGTCGATGGACGGTATGTAGCTGCGGCTGGAGCAGGAGACGTTGAACCCCGCGCGCTTGAAAAGCGCGAAGGTCGACTCCTGCAGACTGCCTTTTGGTAGACCTAGTACGATTGCCATTGTTGTCTCTTTTTTGCGTAAAGTCCGTAAAGTATACCATATTTGGTGCGCATTTGGCAACCGCAACTTGATTTGGAGGTTCCCCAATTTTACTTTGGGCTGCCGAACCTTTGCGACCCTCTGCGCGGTTTTGGAAAAACTCCGACGGTTGATGTTCTCGCTACCGCTCCACGGCTTCGCACTTTTCAACCATAATCAGGAGACGCTGTTTT
>JAILJX010000122.1 GCA_024694365.1 Kiritimatiellia bacterium | reverse complement strand
ATCAGATTTTGCCAGCCGTCGCTCCTTTTGGATTTGATATACGGAATCTAGACATATTCCAACCCAAGCTAATGTAATCTAATAGAAAATTCCTTGCCATGGAGAGGGTTGACGATTCAACAGGCTATGTTTCGCATGATGCGGCCTTTGCGAGGCTCGCGAGGTCGAAGTTCCGGTCGCGCTTCCGTCTTTCGGAGGAGGACCGGAAGTACATCGCCGAGAAGGGCATGGAGACGATTCGCCGTCACGCCGAGGACTTCGTCCGCACGAAGCTCGCGCCTGCGCATCCGCTGAACGACGGGAAGCAGACCCCCATGCGAGGTCATCCCGTCTTCAAGGCCCAGCATGCCTGCGCGTGCTGCTGCCGCGGATGCATGGCAAAGTGGTGGAAGGTTTCCGAGGGAACCGAAATCCCGCCCGAGCGCCAGTCGCGCATCGTCGACTTCCTGATGGAGTGGATCGTGCGGCAGTCGGGCAGGGAAGGAAAATGACGGGCAGGCGGGGGCAAATATGGTACAATATCGGCATGGCATGAACGTGACGCAGATAAAACCGGATCGGCAGACATGCGCAATATGTCCCCGGGAGTGCTCTCTTGCGGAGGGGGAGACGGGGAATTGCCGCGCCAGGCGGAATGTCGGCGGGAGAGTCGCGCCACTCGCTTACGGCAGGCCATGCGCCGTCGCGATCGATCCGATGGAGAAGAAGCCGCTTTATCATTTCCGTCCAGGCAAGAGCATCCTTTCGATAGGCACCGCCGGCTGCAATCTCCACTGCCTCAACTGCCAGAATTCGGACATCTCGCAGGTTTCGCCCGGGCAGGTCGGGTACGAGGCGCTTTCGCCCTGCGACCTCGTCTCTCTCATGGAAAGATCGCGCACGAATGCAGTCGCCTACACCTATAACGAGCCGCTTGTTGCGTTCGAATACGTCCTCGACTGCGCGAAAGCGGTCCGCGATGCGGGGGGAGAGAATGTCCTCGTGAGCGCGGGGTATGTGAACGAAGGGCCTCTTGCCGAACTCTTGCCGTATCTCGACGCCGCGAACATAGACCTGAAAACGATGTCGGAAGAGGGATATCTCTCCAATTGCGGAGTCCATCGCGATCCGGTTCTCAAAACGCTTAAAGCCATTGCCGTATCGGATGCGGTTCTCGAGGTGACGGACCTGGTGATCCCGGGCTTCAACGATTCGGAGCGTGACATCCGGGAATGGTGCGCGTTTGTCGCAGGCGAACTTGGAAGTGGCGTGCCGGTCCATTTCTCGAGATTCTTTCCGCGCTATCGCATGATAGACCGTCCGCCAACGCCTCTTTCGACTCTTTCGCGCTGCGGAGAAATCGCCAAGGAGGCAGGGCTTGAGTACGTCTATATAGGGAATGTTGATGAAGATGCCGATACGTTCTGTCCGTCCTGCGGCACAATGCTGATAAAAAGGCGCGGATTCGATGTTCTTTCAAACGCAATCGAAAACAATCGCTGCCCGGGATGCGGCAGGGAGATATACGGGAGGTTCTGAAAATGCGGATTCCGGCAATTGCGGGAACTTGGTATCCGGACGATGCGAATGCGATACTCCGTCTTGTGGAGGACGGGAAGCCTTCACCGTCCAAGCTTGACCACCCCTTGGCGATAATTGTTCCGCATGCAGGGTACGCCTACTCTGGAGCGGTTGCCGCAAGGGCTTTCGCGAGTCTTCTGGCGGATCGATACGACAGGGCCATAATCCTGGCGCCGAGCCATCGCGTCGCTTTGGGGCGGACGTTCAGCGTAGAGCCCGCCGGCGAAGTGGCGACGCCGTTTGGTCCGGTGGAGTTCGAGAAAGGGCTCCACGACGAACTGGAGTCGTTGCCCGGGGCCGAGTTCTGCCCTGCGGCGCATCCAATGGAGCATGCGATAGACATAGAGCTCCCTCTGGTGAAACGCTATCTCCCGGGTTGCAGACTCGGAGCTGCGATCGTCGGGAATTGGGATTGCCGCACGAAGGAGGACGAGATGGCGCTCGCAAAGTTCGGAGAAGCCTTCCGGAAGCTCATGACGCCCCGCACACTCGTCATCATCAGCTCGGATTTCACCCATTACGGACGCGATTTCGACTATGTTCCGTTCGAAGTTGATGCGGAACGCCTTTTGCCGAAGCTGGACGAGGAGATGTTCAGGGCTCTCGCGAAAAACGACAACCGCGTCTGGGCGGATGCATTGCACAGAACCGGAGCGACGATTTGCGGAGCCTCGGCGCTGCATCTTCTCATCGCCGCTCTGCCGAAGACTGCGCGGTTCGAAAAGCTCGAATATGCGACATCGGCCGGCAAGACGGGGGATTGGTCTCATGTCGTAGGCTACATGTCGGCCGCCGTGTTTGCGGGATCCAAGGGCGGAGCGCTTTCACGCGAGGCCGGGCGGGCGCTCGTCGAAATCGCGATGCATTCCCTGCGCAAGGCCGTTTCGCCGGGCAGTGGACTTGCCGGGCCTGAGATTCCCGACGAGGTGAAGGAGGAGCTTTCAAGGCATTGCGGCGCATTCGTGACATTGACCGAAAACGGAATGCTGCGCGGCTGCATAGGGATGATCGTTTCGGATTCCCCTTTAAGCGAGACGGTGCGCGAGATGGCTGAAAGCGCGGCGTTGCGCGATCCGAGGTTCTCGCCGGTGAGAGAGGCGGAGCTTGCCCGCATAGAGCTCGAGGTCTCCGTCCTCTCGGAGCCGCGGCCTGTCTCCGGCCCCGACGAAATCACGGCGGGGCGCGATGGCGTCATCCTGGAGAAGCGCGGACGGAGCGCCGTCTTTCTTCCGCAGGTCGCGACAGAGCAGGGGTGGGATGTTCCGACGATGCTTGATCATCTTTCGCTGAAGGCAGGGCTCATGCCCGACGATTGGAGGAGCGGGGCGAAATTCAGGACTTTCAGTGCGCAGGTGTTCGGGTAGGCGCCATTGACAGGTACGGACATATGTGATAATCTCTTCGTCGGAATATGTTCTGGAGTTTGATCGCCATTCCTTTTCTGGGGACCGTTCTCGGCTCCTCCATGGTGCTTTTCCTCAAGCGCGAGATGGCTGCGGGGCTTGAGAAGACGCTGCTCGGTTTCGCATCCGGGGTGATGGTCGCGGCGTCGTTCTGGTCGCTTCTCGCGCCGGCTCTCGAGTGGTGCTCGGGCGTGCGTGCGATTTTCGTGGCCGTCTCGTTTCTGGGCGGCGTCTTTGCGATGCTTCTCATAGACGAATTCACGCCCCATCTCCACGTGGGCGCGGAGAAAGCCGAGGGTGTGCGCGCGAGACTCTCGAAAACTGCGATGCTTGCGCTCGCCGTGACGATCCACAACATCCCCGAAGGAATGTCCGTGGGCGTTGTGATGGCGGGCTCGGAGGGGGCTTCTGCGCTTTCGCCTTCTGCCGCGCTTGCGGTATCGATCGGAATCGCGATCCAGAACATCCCCGAAGGCGCGATAATATCACTCCCCATGCATTCTGCGGGCTCCGGACGGTTTCGTGCGTTCTTCGCCGCCGCCATGAGCGGGATTGTCGAGCCGATAGGGGCGCTCGCGATGTTCTATCTTGCGAGCCACATCTCGTCCGCTCTGCCGCATTTCCTTTCGTTCGCGGCGGGGGCGATGATATATGTTGTCGTGGAAGAGCTGATTCCCGCGGCGTCGAGGGAGCCTCACAGCAACCATTCGACGATAGGCTTCGCGCTAGGATTCGCCCTTATGATGGTTCTTGACGTCGTTTTGGGCTGATATCGATGGACCGTATAACGAAAGAACAGCGCAGCGTCATAATGTCCAGGATAAGGGCCAGGGATACGGGGCCCGAGCTGCTTGTGCGAAAGCGCCTTTTTGCCCTTGGCTGGCGGTACAGGATATGCGACAGGCGATACAAGGGGAAGCCGGACATAGTCATCCCAAAGGCAAGGACGATTATCGACGTGCGCGGATGCTTCTGGCACAGGCACGGCTGCAGCGATTCCACCATGCCGAAGACGAACGTCAAATTCTGGATGGAGAAGTGGTCCAAGAACGTCAAGCGCGACCATGCAAACGAGGAGGCCTGGCGCGAAGCGGGTTGGAATGTGATAGTCGTATGGCAGTGCGCGCTCGGAAAGAAACGTCTAGAGCGCTCTCTCGGGAAAATCGCGCAATGCGTGGCGAAATGGTCGAATGAGCCAGATGGGAAAAGGCCTCACAGAATCGAAATCGGATAAATCGCCGCTCTGCCGGAAAAAGGTGCGGAAAATCCGCAACGGCGTCCCTTTGACATATGGAGGTGAATATGAACGGTGAAGAATCAGGGCGCTATGCCGGCGATTCGGCATGGCGGGAATGGTTTGAGATATGCTCGGTCGAGGGGTGTTCGGCCGGGAATTCCGCGGCTTTGAGGCGTCAGGTCGAGTCTGCGATGTACTCGAATCTCGCGAAGTGCGGCGTTTCGCGCGATGATGCGGGAGCCGACGATCCAGTATCCGTCTTCGACGCCTACTTCAGGCTGAAAGGAACGCGTGACGGGAAAAAGCCGCTCAAGTCGTATTTCGCCTACCGAATCGAGTCCGAAGGGCTGCGGATGTCCGATTTCGCGTGCGGAACGCTCTTCGGCTCCGGCGCAGGGAGGGTGCATGACATCGTCCTCGACTGGATTGCTTCCATCAAGGGTTGGCGGCCGAGGAAAGTGAAAGGGGCCGATGGAAGGCGCCATATAGAGTGGGAGAGCGCAGGCCCTGAAGAAATAGCCTCGATCGAGCCGTCCTCCGGGAGCGATCCCGCGGAGCTTCTCGATCTTGAGCCCATGCGCCGCGAAATCGAAGAGCTGCTGGGGAGGGTTTCCCTCGCGATAAAAGCGGAAAAAAGCGCCGTCGCGTCCCTTTTGTATGCGACGGCCCAGGATGTGCCGATAACGGATGCGGCGATTCTCGAGGGCCTTGGAACAAAAAAATCGCGGGCGTATGCGATGAGGGACAAGGCGATGAGCGAGTTCAGGAAAGAGGCCAAGACGATAGAGGCGGCGGGAAGTCCGCTCTTTGGAAGGGTTCTGCTTGAAATCTGCGAAGAGTCCATCCCGGAATCGATGCGCAAGCGGATCGGAGGTGCACTATGAACAAGACGTTCGAAGAAGAGTGGAAGATATACAAAGAGGGCGGCAAGCGCCCTGGGTTCACTGGAGAGAAGCCGCGCGGAGAGGCAGACTTCGACTCGCCTGTGAAGGTCGGGGAAATAAGAATCTTCGCGGATATGGCGAGACCTTTCGTTGCGCTCGTTGCGGAGGAGAGGGGCGCGGGTTATTTCATGATCCCCGTCTCGCCGTTCACAGTCCCCGCTTCCCCCCGCGAAGCGCTCGAGGGCAATCGCGTCTACCAGCTCTGGAACAGCTGCACCGCCTCGAAGGGCTTCGCCTCGAGGAGCTGGATCGTCGATACGGTCGATGAGGATGCCCTCAGGACGCTTCTTTCGATCTGCCCCGCGAAGACCCGGCTTTCCGCAAGGGGCGTTGCGGGCGAATACGAGCGGGAATTCCTCGTCTCCGGCGGGGATTTCATTCCTCTCGCGGAGAAGTGCAGGCCGGAAACTGTGCGCGTCAATTGGCGCAGGACGTTTGGCATCGCCGCATCGTTCGCGATTTTGCTCGGAGTTTCCGTCGTCGTTCTGCAGAATGGCGACGGGAGCGGTTCTCCGGACCATGTCGCCACCATCCCGCAGCCTCAGCCGCGAATCGAGTTGGCATGCGCAATGTCCGAAGAGGCGGAAGCTTGCATACCTGAAATTGGCGTGCAGAGCGGGGGCAATGAGCGGGCGTCTGTGTCGAGGGAGCCTATGATGCTGACGCGCAGCACTAAAGCCACCAGGTCCGCGCCCCCTCGGATGTTAGGCAAAAAAAAGATAGCTTGGGTGGATGCAGGATGGTCGCGAAATCCTTGCGGCACAGAAGCGGAGCGCTATGCCGAGTTTAAGGAGAACGATTGGAAGAGTCCCGCGAGCGAACCTCTCTCGACGTTCGGACTCGATGTCGACACCTCCAGCTACACGACGATGCGCCGGTATTTGACTGAAATGAAGCGCCTCCCTCCGGAAGAGTCTGTGAGGCTCGAAGAGTACGTCAACTACTTCA
>JAILJX010000045.1 GCA_024694365.1 Kiritimatiellia bacterium | reverse complement strand
CTTCGGCCAGGGCCTCATGACTCATTCCGCGGGCGGACTCATGCAGGGCGACTATATAACGCTCTGGCGCAACCTCTACGTCGACAACTCGACGAGGAACAACAAGGTCAAGGGCATCAACCACTACGCCAACAACATCGTATACAACTGGAAGAACGGCTGCTACATAATGGGCGGCGACTCGTCGGGTTCGAGCTATTGCATAATCGAGGGGAACCTCTTCATCAACGGACCCGTCAGCTCCTCCTCCAACGCGCTCGGCGGCGGAAATTCCGACTTCCACTTCTACGGCGCGGACAACTGGCAGGACTTCAACAGGAACGGAAAGCTCGACGCGACATGCATCGACGACTCGCAGACAGGCGGCGGCGACAAGGTTTCGGCACGCTACGACTACCCCGTCGTTCCTCTCTACCCGGGATGCGAGCTTCTCGAAAAGAACCTCCGCAAAGTCGGCGCTTCGCTCCCCTACCGCGATCCGAACGACTGCTACATGGTAGATGAAGTAGAGTCGGTCGGCAAATCGGGCGGACTCATCACCTACGAGTCGTCGCTCGCCATCGGCGCTCCCGACAGCTGGACCTGGTACGGCGGAACCAAGAAGACCGACAGCGACAACGACGGCATCCCCGACTCGTGGGAAGAGGCCAACGGACTCGACAAGACCAACGCCTCCGACGCTCTTTGGAAGGCTTCGAACGGTCGCCTCAACATCGAGAACTACATCAATTCCATCACCGCCTCCGACAGGGAACTCTACTTGCGCCCCCCCTTCACTCTCGGCGCCGTCTCCGACACGACGACCACCATAAAGCTCACATGGCGCGACTATACCTACGGCGAGATAGGCTTCCTCGTCGAAAAGAAGGTGAACGGCGAGTGGCAGACCGTATACCGCTGCCAGCCGAACACCAACTACCATCGCGTGACGGGCCTTGCGCCCGGGACGTATTACGACCTTCGCGTAAGGGCCGTCGGGCTCGAAAACGGAAATTTCGTCTATTCAGCCCCCGCAGAAATCCGCATCAACACCCGCTCCGCGCCTGCGGCGGAGGTCGACATCGACACCTACGAGCCAAATCTACATCTTGCCGAAGGCCAGACGTATTGGGACGGAACCCACCGCGCATGGGTCGAGCGCACGATGTTCGCGGACGGCAACAAGGTCCTCCTCGACACGGAGACCACCCAGAAAGTTAACATACAGTCGTCCGTAAAGCCCGAGTCGATAGTCGTGAACGGAACGGGAGATTTGACGCTCAACAAGGTCGGGAACATCGGCGAGTACGAAGGCTCGACCGACACTCTCACCTCGATCAACAAGGGGAATACGGGCTCGCTCCATCTCATAGGCGCAGGATCCTACCTGGGGAAGATAATAAACCACGAAGGGACGATCTGGTTCAACTCCATAGCCGATGGCGGAACGGCGTCCTCCCTCGGCGCTTCGCCGAACGATGCGCAGTATTGGGTCTTCGACGGAGGCTCCTACATCTACAACGGCTCGAGCGCTTCATCCAACCGCAACCTCGAGTTCAGGCGCACTTCAGGTCTCGGAGTCTCCGGCTCGTCGACAACCCTCGCCCTTTCGGGCGCCATCGAGGGCGACGGCGACTTCGTGCAGGTTGGCGACGGGACGATCGAAATCGCCGACGCCAACACGTTCTTCGGCTCCAAGAAGCGCGGCGTCAGGCTCGAGGGCGGGACGCTGTATCTTTCGACCACGGGCGACTACGGCTCTGCGAGGAACTTCGCGAACGGCAACACGGTCACCAACATCGTCCTCGCCGGCGGACACGTGATGTTCAGGAGCGCGAGCGAAGAATACCAGACCTACTCCGTCCCCATCCAGGTCGAGGAGGGAACGAGCTCGCAGATTTCGCTCGCCACCCACTGCTACCTCAAAAGCCGCATAACGGGAACGGGAGACTTGACGCTCAACATCCCCTACGTGCGCTGCTTCATCGACAAGGATACGAAGATAAACGCTTTCGAGGGCAACATCACGGCGAACGGAACTGCGAGCGGGGCCACTTTCTACCACGAAGGCTGCTGGAATTGCCCCAATACGCGCTTCAACCTCACGGGGACGATCGGGATGGTCTCGAAGAACAGGCACGTGACATGCTGCCTGGGAGGGCTCTCGGGAGATTCCGGTACGGAACTCATGGGCTCCGACACCAAGAGCTCGGGCTCGGGGACGCTCTGGATTGTGGGCTCCGCAAATTCGGACGAGACTTTCGCGGGAACCATCAACGACTATAACGCCGACCATTTGGGAACGGGAACGACGTCGGTAAGGAAAGTCGGCACGGGATACTGGCGCCTCACCGGCTCCAGCACCTTGACGGGCACCACGGAAGTGAATGAAGGAACTCTCATAGTCGACGGAACGCTCCCTGCGACGAGCGCGGTGACGGTGAACAGCAACGGCACTCTCAGAGGCTACGGAACGATCAACGGCCCGATAACGGTAAACGATGGCGGAGTCCTCACATCCGGCGACGACGCGCTCTACGGACAGTACCTCTGCCCCAAAGGCAACGTTACGCTTCTCTCGGGAAGTACGCTCAAGATGCCGCTGTTCTGGTCCTCAACCAAGGGCGCGAAGAGCAGCAATTTCCGTCCGTCCACTTCCGCCACGTGGAAAATCTCCACCACGGCCACGCTCGAGCTCAACGTCGGGAACATCGAAAAGTTCCGCGTGAGCGCGAACGACAAGTATTACGTGTTCGACAGCCGCTATCTGCCGAAGTTCAGCGGAGAGTTCAAGAAGATATCCCCCGAACAGCCCGAGAAAGGATATCTCTGGGATCTTTCCCACCTCTACACCGACGGCTATGTGATGATAGTGGCCGATCCTGATTACACGCCCCCTACTAGAGATTTCAACCCCCTCAAATGGAAGACGGGCCTTTCCTACTACGAAGCGCAGACCCTTCTCGCGGGAGGCTACGACGGCAGCGCATACGTAGAACCATCCGCCAACTTCTTCGGCAGCATGACCACCGACCGCAATCGCTACACCGCCCTTTTCGATTTCGTCACCTACGGACCCGACGGAAACAATGAATACTACATCGTCCCCGAATTGAGCGAAGAGGGAGAGGCGGCGATAAAGGAATCGGCTGAGACGATTCTGACAGCAGCCTCGGAGAGCCTCGCCTCGATAGCCTCGGCAAGCGGCGAAACATCACTGAACTTCACCGGCGACCCGATCCCGGGCGTCTACTACTCGATCAAGTCCGGGTCCTCGCCGGCAAGCCTCACCGGGGGAACAAAAAAGCAGGCGGGAAGAGGCGGCGCAATCACGCTCTCCTTCCCGCATTACGACGGCTCGGGCTTCTACTCGATCGCCGCAGACCTCTTCGGCGACTGACCTCCCGTTCCGGATTGCCATATCGCGGAATACATCACCGCCGTGATGTCTCATGCCACGGATAAATCTTTTTGCGTCCTTTGTGGCATTTTCTTGGTGAGCGTCATCTTGCCTGTGACAGAGGCACTTCTCTCGCCTCTCCGAGTCGAACACGGCGAAATCATCTTCGCCATTGGCGAGCTGTGTGACGAGGACATTGTCGAGGACGTAATCTTCTGACGCCAATCAACCCATGGATTAGTGAAAAATAGTGAAAAATAGTGAATGTGAAGGCGGCGAAAATATGCTATAATATACTCAAATGCTTGCCCTCTTCTCTGCCTACGAACGTAAACATCCTCCAAATGCTTTATTCGAATAAAACAAGCATATAATAGCATATTTCTGGCATATCTGTCAAATGCCATTTGGGCGAAGAATCGACATTTTGCACATTCTTCGCCCAAGTGACGCGCAAGCCAATACCAATAGCGAAGGCGCGATGGGGAGGCGCGATTCGGTGCAGACCACGGTGTTGCGCCTGCGGCGCGTACCACGAAAGCCGGCCTTTTCTCGGCGCTGGCGTCTGACGACGCCTTTATGAGGCGCGTGATGCCCTGGCTTCAATGACTGGCGTCATTGGCCAGTTCATCCCGCTCCTCATGGCAGCTTCGCTGCCCAGCGCCGAGGGCCGGATCACTAAAGCGACTTCGTCGACACGAAAGTGGTTGAACACGAAAGGTTGGGCTACGCGACAGCCCAACCGCCTAGCCTGTCAAACTCCAGTTGCTTCCAGTCTTTTTCGCTCCGCATAGTATAACCGCTGAACATGGACCTTGTGACCATGCGGTTGAACACGAAAGGTTGCGCTACGCAACCGACCAACCGCCTAGCCTGTCGAACTCCAGTTGCTGCCAGTCTTTTTCGCTCCGCGCTCTCCAACCACTGCCTCGGAGGCGGGACACCATGGCAGTGCGTAAGCCGTTATTGCTCCCGCGCCTGCATTATGCGAAGCGCAAAGGTTGGATAGCAACTGGACTGTGGACG
>JAILJX010000060.1 GCA_024694365.1 Kiritimatiellia bacterium | reverse complement strand
GACGCGGGTCATCGTCTCCTGCACCTCGCGCGCTATGCCGAAGTCGAGAATGAAGGGATTGCCCTCACGGTCGATGATGATGTTGCCGGGCTTTACGTCGCGGTGGACGACGCCTTTTCCGTGGGCATAGTCGAGGGCTGCGGCAACGGGCTTCAAAAGCTTCCCGGTCTCCTCTTCAGAGAGTTTCCCCTTCTCGCCGAGAATGTCGTCGAGAGTCTTGCCCTCGATGTAGTCCATTACAAGGAAAGGATTGCCCTGGGCCGAATCCTCCTCGAAAGCGCGGACCTGCACTATGTTGGGATGCACCAGTTTCATCGCTACAAGCGCCTCGCGCTTCACCTGGGCATAGGCACGCTTGTTGGCGACGAGTATCGAGGGCAGCATCTTTACCGCGAAAAGCTTGTTGTCGAGCTTCGTATCTTCAACGAGCCATACCGACCCCATGCCGCCCTGTCCGAGCTGCCTGACGACACGATAGCGTCCGGCGAGAAGAGGCTTCTCGCCGCCTGCCATAGTCACGTCGCTGTTGAGCGACATCTCATCCATAGTCTCCATCTTTGAAGGATATTGTAGCAAATATGAGAGTCGTGCACAAGGATTTGCCTCCATTTGTGAGGCAGAGGGCCGGACGCGCCACTCTTACTCCACCACTCCTGCTCCTCCACTGAGGTCTTGGTTATTCACCACTTCCCAGTGGCCGTTCTTGTCTGCGCCGATGCGGCGGATTTCGCCTGTCGCCTGAAGGTTCTTCATCTTCCGCGCAACGCTGCTTTCGGATACATGCAGAATCTCCGCAAGCTCTACATACGTCAAGAACGGATCCGCCCTCAGATTGGACTTTATCTGCAACGCAAGCGATCCCTCGACCACATGATTTACACTGTCAGAAACAGACCCTATGTTTAGCAAATCATCCGATTTGCCGCCGAATTCAAGAATTTCAGAGACCCGTTTCTGCAAGAAATATTCAATTGCGTGCAACCGGCCGACAGGCAGATTGTAATACTTGTGATGCTTGAACCTGAATCCTCTCAGTCGCTCAAGACGTGCACGCATCGCTGCATTCAATCCGCCGGGGAACCCCAGCCACCTGTCGTACAATGCGGGCGCCACCCTGGAGACAAACTTGCGCAAGTCGTCGAACTCGTCATGCCTCCGGCCCGGACTGAACAAAGCAAGCGAGAAAAGTCCGTATCCGTTGTCGAATATTGGCGCGGCTCCGACTATCATGTTAGTGTCATTGTCGACGAGGTATCCAAAGTTGCCCATGTGACGGTCGGTGTTGAAGATGACGGCATCGAAGAGGAAGACATCCGCAAACCGGGGGTCCGCAAGAGCTTCGTCACGCGGCACGACCCGCCCTGCCGGCACATAGCCGTATTTGTCGCTTGTGAAAAGCGGGCATGTCGAGCAAAGCCGTCCTTTGAATTTCTCCAGACCGTATGCGACATGATCCAGCCCCATCGCCTCGGCGATCTGCGCGGCATAGAACTCGGAATATGGTTCAAAGCCGGAATTGGACGAGCCTTCGGTCCCGCCCTTGTACAGAAAAACCTCTCCGCCGCGCCTGCGCCAGCACTTCGCAAGCATGCCGTTGGTCGTGAACTCAGGCGAATCGGTCGCCTCCCGCGACGGATCGAACTCGCCGCGAAAGCCTCCCGTAAACGCCATCACGGCAAGCGTCTTGGAGAATGGATTGGCGTAGAGATTGAAGTCCTTCCATTCGCCGGCGAAGCCATCGGGGACGACCCAATAGACGTCGTTCAGCGAGAGGCCCTTGCTCATCTCGATTATGGCGCGGGTGTCCTTCTGCATGATGCCGAGGTTACCGAGCATCATCTGGATGTAGTGCCGGTGCTTCGGCACCGTGCGCTGCGTGAGCCACCTCCAAAGCGTCCCGGCGTCCGCGACGCCGTGCATTTCAAGCGGGAGGAATCTGCGCTCCGCATCGTTGACGGAGATTACGCGAACGCCCTGCGGTTCAACCCATTCAAACCGCAACAGCTCCCGATCTCTGTGTCTCATAACCATCGTCAAATCCCTCAATGCGGACATTATACCATTTCCGCTTTTCGCAACGCAACCGGGAGGGCCTGCTGGAGCATAAGGTTCGGCGCCACGACCGCGCTCGTCAGCGCCGCGACCTTTCCCGCTTTATCGTCTCCCATGCCGCATTGATCTCCGCCATGGACCTGTTGGCCATGGCTATCATCCCATCCGGCACGCCATCCGCTTTCAGCCTGTCCGGATGATAGCGCATCGCCAGCTTGCGGTAAGCAGAGCGCACCTCCTCGTCTGTGCTGGACGGAGTACAGCCTAGTTTTGCATATGCCTTGCGGAGCCCGTCGTCATGCCCTCCGGCATTCACGGCGCCTTCGCTGTCCGCGCTGAAATATCTGTTCCTGAAATAGGCGTAGTACGACGGATCTATGCCCAATGCGTCCGCAGCCGCGACGAGCAGCCTGCTCTCGCCGGACGCAAGGACACCGTCCGCAGCCGTCACCACCCACAGCATTTCATAAACAAGAACACGGGCCTCCACCGTCGCGACGGCGGCGAATTCCCGGGCGCACCTGCGCAAAGCGGCATCCGAGGCGGAGTCCACGCTGTTGAACGCCGTGACGCACCGCCTGTACTCCTCTTCCGTCAGTCCCAGCGATTTCAGGCATCGGCTGGCGGTTTCGACCTCCCCTTTGCTGATCCTTCCGTCGGCCTTCGATATCATGGCGAGCATCTTCGCCATGGAATCCAGCAGAAGGTTGGTTATTTCGCGCTGACGAGCCTGAACGGCTTCGGCTCTGCGCTGCTGTTCAGCCTTTGCCTGAAGCGACCAGATGAAAATGATCGCTCCCCAACTCAATATAACCCACAATATTCCCATGAAAACATCCTTTTGCGCCGAAAAATTCGGGGAAGTCCCTGTGATTTTGCGCTACTCCGCCACTTTTACTCCACCACTGGGGTCTCCTGACGCTGGGTTGAGCGGCGTTTGGCTTCGGCGAAGTTGGAGGGGAAGTCGGCGAGGGATTTTGCGACTTCGGCCGGAACTTCGTTGGTGATCAGGGTGTAATGGAACTGCGGATTCTCCGGACGGTCCGGCGGAAGCGACATCGCGATCGAGACAGCCTCGTTGAGGCTCTTCGCCATCGAGGAGTAGTCGAGCGTCATATTCTTTCTGTCAAGCTCGAAAAGCGCGTCCGCCTCCACCAGCCCGCCGTTCGCCTCCTCCGCCAGGCGCATGTGGACGAATTCGGTGTCGCCGCATTTCAGGACGGACCATGCGCCCTGCGCGCCGCCCTGGCCTGCGGAGAACTCTCCGTATCCATCGGGGGAGAGAATCACGGAAGAGGCGCCGAGACCGCCGTATCCGTTGGAATAGACGCCTGCAAGGCTGGTGCCGGTCGCGCCGCCGCAGCCATGCAGCAGAAACGCGGCGGACGCGATGGCGGTCAGGCAAGCAAGTGTTTTCGTCATTTCATCCCCCTTTTCTCTTTTTCTCGTGATTATCGCAATTTCAGGATGTCCGCAGCTATTCTGCGTGCGGCGCGGTCGAACGCATTGCGGAAGTCCTCCGCTTTCGCGGGGACGGTTTCGGAAGAATAGAGCGCGCCGTTACGTTTCACCTCGACGGTGAGTCCGTCCCCTTCCCTGGTGACGGAAAGCTCGAGAGACTCGCTTTCCTCGTCGACAGATTCGGACGGCGTTTCGCGGCTTTCCTGCATCTCCTCGAGAATCTGGCGCGCGACGAGCTCGATTTTGCGCTTGACGCTCGGGAAAAGCTCCGCATGCTGCCCGGATGCGTTTGCGGGAGGTTCGCGGTCAGGCCAGAGGATGCCGATGCGCCGGGAGTTCCAGCGCGAGCCGGTCTCCTCGGTTAGCATCTCCACGATGGCGGCGAGATCGGGGGTGCGGCGGAAGAAGCTCTCTTTTCTGCTGCGGGACTCGGCGAGCACTGCGGGATGGACCTCGTCGACGATGGCGCTCTGGGCGGCGATGGCGGATCTGGCGATGGCGAACGCCTCCGCGACCTTGGCGTCCGCCGTTTTCTCCGCCTCCTCGAGGACGGGCTTTCCGTCCGCCGCGCCTGCGAGAGCCTGCATGCCCTCCATCTTGCGCCAAGCGCGAACGGCCCTGTCGTAGTCGCTTCGCGCTGCCGTGGAGTCCGCCAGCTCCGCCGAAGGACACCATGTTCCGTCCATGAGCGACGGCCAGAGATTGCGTGCGAAATCGTCCGCAAGGGCGGCGCGGGTTTCCTTCCAGACAGGCATGACATCGCGCTTGACGAGGCGCTGGGCCGCTTTCGCCGCCTCCTCGGAGGCGGCAAGCATAAGGAGCGTTTCGGAAAGCTCGGCCCGTTCGTCCGCAGGGGCGCTCTCGACGCTCTTGGCGGAGGCCTCGGCGATCGCCTTGGCGCAATACGCCGCGGCGAAAAGCTTTTCGCTCTCCTTCGCCTTCGCATGGGCGGCGGGATCCTTCTCCAGGACCGACTTCACGGACTCCCTGCCGGCATCGAGCTTCACGGCGCCAATCGCGTCCGAAAACCTGTCCCTCACCCGCTTATCGGCGATGGCGGGGATATCCTTCTCGACAACGGACGGGAAGACGCCCCAGGCGTCTTTGGCGGAAGCGCCTTTTCGCCTCTCGGCGACGTTCGCCTCGAGCTTGGACGAGATGTCGGAGACGATCCGCGAGGGCGCCGAGGCGTCGCTTCTCACGCGCTTGGCGTATTCCAGCTGCCGTTTGCGCTCGGCGTTGCCGGAGGCGAGCATCGGCTCGACTATGCCGGTCGTGACAGTCGCCCTGTTCTCCTCGAAGACGGAAGTCTTCTGCTCTTTCAGTATCCGTTCGGTAAGCTCCTTCGCCAGGTCCTCGGGCTTCTTCTCCTCGAGATCGCGTTCCGCCGGGCGGATCGCGGTCACGATGGTCTTCGCCTGCTGCTCCACGGCAGCCTTGCGCTGGAGCGCGAAGGCCTCGGGGAAGCGGGAGACGAGCGCTTCGCGGGCACGGGAATCCATCTCGAGCGGATACGACTCCTCGAGGCCCAATCGCCTGCGGACGGATTCCGCCTCGGCTGCCCACGCCTTCGCCGCCTCGTCGAGCCAGAGCTTTTCGCATACCTTCTCGGACTCGCCGCGCATCATGTGCCTGGAAGGATCTTCAAGCATCGCCGCGGAAAGCATTCCGTCGGCAAAGCCGCCTTCAGCGACGGACGCCGCGAAGCGGTCCATGGTGATCTTCGCCGCGCCTTCGATTGCGGCGCGGTCGAATTCCGCATTGCCGGCGCTGAGAGAGGCGGCGAGAAGAGCTGCGCAGAAAGTCACGGGAGAACCTCCGATCCGATGGCGTCCTCGACCATCTTAAGAGAACGCGCCTTGATTTCGTCCGCGATCGCCCCGGCGTCCGCAATGCCCTCCAGGGAGGCGGGGTTCTCTATAACGGCCTTCTGGAGGCGGGAGGCCAGGGAGCGCTGCACGCCGCGGGCATCGAGGCGGAGCTGCTCGGAGCGTGAGGCGATCTCGGCGTCAAGCCATTCCGTCTCGCCTTGGGTAAGCGCGGCGCCGTCGAGTCCGGCGGAGCCGAGGGTTTCGCTTTTCCACGATTCGGCGAGCTTGGATGGGTCGGCATAGTCGCTGAACGCGGCGGCGCTTCCGGAGGAGAATGCGGCGAGGGCGGCAGGCGCGAGTGAAAGCGCGCCGTCCTTAACGTGGTCGTCGGCGTCGAAGACGCGTTTTCCGTCCACGCCCTGGGTCATGAGTGCGTTGAGTCCGTAGCGGATGCGCCGGTTCTCCGAGACGCGTTCGAGGGCGACGACGAGCTTCTGGCGGTTGAGGTCGAGGATTTGCTCCTCCTCCTTCTTCTTCGTGTCGCCGACGAAGATGAAATAGGCGATCATGAATATCATCAGAAGCGCGAAGACGACCTGGAGGAGAAGCGACTGGAGATCGTCCGCAGTCGCGCCTCCGCGTCCGCGCGGACGCACAAGGCGTCTCAATGCCTCCAAGTCGCGTCCGGAGGCATTCATCCGAGCGCACTCCGGACAGCCGAAAGTTTCGCCTCGAGGGCGGAGGATTTGCCGCGTTCCGCGGCGACGGAGCGCTCAAGCTCGTCTATTCTGCGCCTGAAGAACTCCTCGTATTCGCGCTGGCGCTTCTCGAAGGCCGCCTCATACGCCTTCTGCCTGGCGTCGAAGGCGTCGGAGGCTTCGCCCAGGCGCGCGACGAGGCTGTCGACAGCGGCGGCGAGATCGCCATCCTCGGGCTCGGCGAGGCCGCGTTTCTCGAGGAGGCTGCGGAACCAGGGGCGTATGAGGGGTCTATCGATGATGAAAACCCAGACGACAGCCATAAGCGTGGAGAAGAGTGCCGTATGAAGGCACATCATCAGGTCGGCCATGGTGACGGTATCGAGCTTGAAGTATCCGATGAGTATTATGCCCCAAAGTGTGCCGAAGAGTCCGAGAGCGACATTGAGCTGGTCCGAGCCCCTGAAGAACGGGAAATCCTCCGCCTTGGACGTGCGCCCGGCGATCATGCGGAAGAGCGCTCTCGTCATGCAGGCGAGGCCGAGGAAAGGGATGAGAGTCGTCACCGCCGAGTTGTCCACCGCCGCCCAATCGAGCCACGGGAGGAAGCCGCCCGCTTTCGCGGCGAAGCGGGAGGAATCTCCTCCGGCGGCAAGGAAAGCGCGCCACCAGTTGACGACGCACGACACGTTGTTGGCGAAAGCCAGTGCCGCGAAGACGCAGGCAGCGGCAGTCGCGACGAAGGTGAAATACGGTTTTCTTTTCATGTTTCTGTTTCCGGCACGTCGAAGTCTCTCACTTGAGGGATATTATAGCAAAACATCAGCGCCCGTGCATACGGAAAAAGCGAAAGCGGAGCGAGCGCTCCGCTTTGGGCTTTGGGACGGAATTTTTGACGCTGGCGCGATCAGGCCCTTTTGCGTTTGAGCGCAAGACCGGCAAGACCGACGAGCATCAGGAGTCCGCTCGTAGGCTCGGGGACGGCGGTGAAGCCGGAAACGCTCCAAACAGAACTCGCGGTCATCATGCTGTAGCTGTCACGAAAATCTGTGATGTATCCAGCCGTACGAGCATTATCATAATTTATCGAGTCCGAAGTTCCGAGAAGCGTGCTACCTGCCGACGTATAGTTGTAAAACTCTACGTAGAATGAAGTAATCGTGCTGCTGGAATACGACGCAAGGTTCGCCTCAGTCGCACTCACAGATGTAAGATATTCGCTCGACGATCCCACAATCGACCCCACGCTCGTCTTAGTGCCGTCAATGACAGCCATCAGGCTCGCATAGTTGGCCGTAGAGGCGTTGGACTGGATGTAATCGCTCGAGACCTGCCAATAGAGCATGTAATCGCCTGTGGCAGCCTGAGCGGCAACTGTCGCAACAAGACTCAACGCACAAAGAAGTTTTTTCATTGTTTCGTTTCCTTATGAAGTGTGATTACTCAGCAGTGGTGGGCCATGCGATTGTAGGCGCGCCGCCCTTGGAAATGTACCAGAAGCCGCCCGCAGGAATGGTCGCTCCGGCACCTACAGGCTCAAGAGAATATGTCTGGGTTTTGCCCAGCGGGGTGGTGGTCTCAGTCCACTTTCCTGTGCACCATGTCGTGCCATTATGCGTATAGGCCGTATTCGTATCCGAGCCAAGGACGACTATCTGATCGCCACTGGTTCCTTCGATGCCAGCGAGCGCCACAGGCTTGGCGAACGGATTGCACATAAGGCTGTACTTGGGAGCCGAAGTCTCGCCAGCGTCGGGCGTAGCCGCGCAGCTGTCGGCAGGCGTGCCGACGAGCGTCACAGCCTCGACTTTGCTGGCAGGCTTGAACCAAACCGCCGTCCCCGCAGGAACCGTGGTCGAGCTGGCCGAATCGGAAGTCGCCTCCTCCGCCTGCTTGTTGGCATCGGCAGCGCCTACCCAAGCCGTACCGTTATACCGCCAAATCTTGTAGCCAGATCCGGTCCAAACGCTGATTTCAGCTCCTTCCGAAACGCCGACCGTCACAAGCTTGTCGACCGTATTCGTGTACGGCACCCCGAGCGGCGCGTCGGTCTCTGCGGTGACCGCAGTCTTCAGAACGCCGACCGCAGTCGAAGTGATTTCAGTCGTCGCGTCCGCAAACGCCGCGCCGCCTGCAGCCGCGAGGGCGAGGCAGGAAATTATGGAAGCATTGAGTTTCATTTGTTTCTTTCCTTCCTTGAAATCAGTTGCGGATCACCTTGTAGAAGCCCGACTCGCCCTTCGCAGGGACCTTGAGCTCGATCGTATCCTCGGTCGAGGCTGCGCCATCCTTGGGATCCTCGGCAGTGCCAACGGTGCCGATCGCATCAGGAGTCGCGCCGCCAGCCACGTTGTAGCGGAGGTAGGCGGCGGTGCCCTTCACCGTAAGGATAAGGAAGTCCCCTTCCTTGCGGACGCCCGTGATTACGGGCGTAGGCGCATCCTCAGGCAGCGCGCTCGCCGAAGCGATAGCGACAGGCGAGGCGACTCCGAGAGAGGCGCTCGCAGCGGCCTCGGCTACGCCGACAGTCGCAGTCGCGACCCATCCGTTGACAGCGGCGGGAACTCTCATCCCATCGACTACGACAGGCTCTGCGAGAGTGCCGTCGGCCTTGCGCGTATCGAGGAGAATCACGGAGAAGCTGCCTGTCGCGTAATCGGCCTTCTCGGCTGCGGGAATCAGGAACTTCGTGAAACCGAGCTTCCCATCCTTGGCGAAGGGAACGGTCGCGAGAACCTTGTCGGCGGAAGAGACAGCCGACCCGTCGGCAGCAAAGCCGCCGAACTCGCCAGCCGACCAGACGAGGGCGTAGAATTCGCCGTCGAGAACAGTCGTGCCGTCCTTGTAGCAATCCTTCCCCGTGGTGGAGAACGTGACGCGAAGGTCATTCTGGGCTTCGCCGAAGCATACCGCCGCGGCCATCGCCAGAGCCATTCCGATAACTTTCTTCATTTCAGATTTCCTTTCAATTGAAGTTATTCAGCCGAGAAGGCCGCCTTGATGCGGAAGAGCTGCTCGGTTCCTGCGTCCATATCGGCCGTATCGTAAGTATTGCCGCTCAGATCGGTCCAGTCCTCGCCGACCTTCTTCTGAACCTTGTAGGCAACTCCTACGCCAGCGCCTGTCCTGGCCGTTCCGAACGAAGGCGCAAGGGTGAGGATCGTGCCGCTGGCCGTGTAGGTGGGCTTGAGAACGGTCGTTCCATCAGCGTTCATCACGTAGTTCTGCCAGCCATAGTAGCCGTTCGCCTGAACCGTGTTGAGGTAGACGGACTGCTCGGCAGTGGTCGCGCCCATGGCTGCGAGCGAAGTCGCGTCAATCGTAAGCTTCTTGCCGAGGAGCGAACCTTCCGTAATCATCAGGCCCTCGTCGACAGTGTAGAGCTGTGTCGTGGTGTCAATTGCAGACGGAACATAGCCAGCCGCGCAGAACTGTGCGGGGACTTCCTCTGTGAACGAGCCTCCGATCACTTCGATGTCACACTCGGCCTGAGGCGTCGAGTCGACAACCTTGACGAGTCCACCGCCAATCAAACCGCCAGTCACATTGAGCGTCGCGCCGCCCGCATAGTTCGCATTGTCGGCGACCGCGAGAGCATAGCCGATTGTCGAAGGGCCATCGTTGTGGTTGGTCTTCGTCTCGCCGGGCGTTACTCCCGTGAGTGCGCTGATCTCTGCGGTTTCGTAGACATTGACCGTACCGGCCTTCGCTTCAATTCCGCCAGTCACAGTGCCATACACGTTGAGAGTGCCGGTCTGCGGATGGTAGATGGCCACGGTCTGGGTCGTGAGGACTGCAGCTCCATTGTTGATCGTGATGGTCGTACCACCATAGCCAGTCGAGCCGTTGCCCGAGATTGCCGAGTTGATGCCCTTCGCCTCGATCGTACCGTTCACGATGAGCGTTTCGGTCGTCGTATTGCCGAAGACCGTTACGCCATAGCAGTAGTCGGTGATGATGTCGCAATCCGCGGCGATCGTCAGCTTCGCTTCGCCTGTCGCAGTGTTGTCGCCGAGGCGGATGACCGAGCTCGCGGTGCTGAGCGAAGTAGCATAGTCCTTGTCAAGCCTGACGATTCCGTTCGTGATCGTCACATCGCCGGTCTTGATCCAGAACGCGCGGACATTGTTGGCCTCGAGCGTGTGGCAGCCAAGGTCGATCGTGAGGTCCTTCTCGATGACGATCGTCTCGGTGAGCGGATTGCTGTCCGAAGCAGGAGTCGTGTTCCACATGTTGTCGAGGAGCGTCACAGTCGAACCGGAGGTCGCGGCAGTGATGGCATCGCTGAGCTTCGCATAGCCAACACCTCCAACCATGGCCATCATGCTTGTCGCAGGGACGAGCTTGATGCCTTCCCCAGTATAGGAGGAGTCGACAACCGTACCCGTTCCGAGCGTATAGGACGAGCCAGTGGGAAGGATGAGCGCACCAGCCTCGACTGTCGTCGCACCGGTGTACTCAGGCGCTGCGCTGAGCGTCAGCGTGCCGCTGCCCTTCTTGGTGAAGCCGGCCGTGTTGCTGCTCGCAAGCGCCGTCGCCCAAGTATACGATGTTCCTCCATCATCAAAAACGATTGCTGACGTAGAATCCACAATGTATGCTGACGGATCATATGCCGTCTTAAGAGTACCGCCAGAGAAGACAATGGACCCTTCGTCTCTAGGCAGTGATGCTGCGGTCTGTAGCTGAATCGTTCCGGCATTACATTCGTAGCGGCGGACATTTTTCGCGTCAATGGCGAACGTTCCTGCGCCAACCATCTTAAAGACGCTGTCGCGGCCCGTGTTGCTTGTACCGACATATGTCAGTGCCATTGTGTCATCAGCATCACAAAGCGCTCCAACCGTAAATATTACGCAACCATGGGACGATGCATTGGCATCTTTAAGCGTACCTGTCAGCGTACCGAATTCCGCTGCAACTTCAGAAACCGTGGAACCCTGGTTCACAAAGTTTGCAGTCCCGGACGTGGAGGATGTTGAGCCTTCATAGTTCACGATCCATTTAACATTGGCACTAGCCTGCGCATACGAGGATAGGAAGGAGGCAGCGGACCACCCCTCAGCAACTTCAATCGTTCCCTTGAAATTGTTTGTTCCCGTAATTCTGTGCTTTGCATTGCCGCCGGCGAACTTCAAATAGCCCGTAGCATCAGTCAAGGTTCCTGCGAGGACAAATCCTGCGCCCGCAGGTGCGCTGAGGACGGCTGGCGAATTGCTGGAAGCCGTTACTGTAATGGTGTTGTCAAGCGTAATGCTCGAAGTCGCAGCGGTGAAGCCAGCCCCATCACCGAGAGTTATTGCGCCTGTGCCAGCTATGCCTGCAACCGTGAGAGGGTTGCCTGTGAACGTGACGGCCGCATTTATGGTGAGTAGACCAGCTACGCAGGAATCTGTATCAATTACAATCTCTGCAGCCGATGATATGACGGCAGGATCCTCGGCAGTCGGCGCAACATCAGTCGTAGCGAGCGATGTGCCGACACGCCAGTTGTCAGGATTGCTCCAATTGGTATTCTCCGAGCCTGGGGTCCAATAGAAGCTCTCGACGAATTTTGCTTTATAGACGCCACCCTCCTCACTGACCGCATAGCCATAGGATGTAAACGTGTCAGCCTGATTGGCCGAAATCGTAATAGAGACGCCTTTAGGAATTGAAATAGTGTCGAACCTCTCTATTGTGCAAGTCGACACATCTATATCAGTTGTGAATGCAAGCGTTCGCGTTCCGCTTGCCGCTCCGCCCGAAAGTGTTGCTCCATTGAAGACGCCGCCGTTGATGGTCAAGGTGGCCGATCCTGCGACATTGCACTCTGTCACAGTGCCATTTACTCCACCCATGCCACCATAAACAGCGCCAGCAAGAATCTTACCGGTAAAGGTACCTCCGTTAATAACCACCGCGGAATTTCCATAAACTTGCGACTGTGCACGATAAGCATATGGACCGCCGATGATGTTTTTACTAAATGTTACTGTAGCCGGAGCCGTAACTGAGACGGACGAGTCACCGGCAACATAGCAGTCGCCAGCGCCCTTGCTGCCGTGTACTTTCGCAGTTCCTCCTACTATCACTTTGTTGAAGGTCCCCGAGGACGAATCATCAAGGTCCACCACAACCGAAGTATCTCCCGCAGTTTTCGCATACGAATATCTGGCATCAACAATCGAACCGCCAACGATGTAGCTATCACCTGCAGAGCCTACACCAACAGAACTGTCAGTCTGCACAGTCTCAATGCGAACCGATGAGTTGCCGCCAACAGAATCTGAGGCATTTAGCTCTCCTATTGCGTAGGCAGTACCGTTAGCGGAACCGTACACATACCAACCACCAGCAATAGAACCCTTGACTTGAGCGTTTCCAGTGACGGTCACGCCAGCGTTGCCGCCCGTTATTCCGCTCGTCGTTACAGTAGAGCACAAAATAGCGCCAGCTCCTGAAACAAAGCTAGGTGCAGAATCCCCTTGAATCTGCACCAGTGCATTACCGCCAGACAAAGTTGTTCCAATCTTATTGGCTTCAGCACGATGACCACCGAGAACCATATAGGGAGAACCGCTGTTTATCAATGTGTATACATCACTATCAGAGACGGTTGATGTCTCTGCGGGAACATTCGCAAGACCAGTGATATATGCGTCAGTCGCAGAGCTGTCGACATCGACTACCGCCACATACGCAGTATCGCTGCCAAGCGTCTGCTGAGTTGAAGCACCGCCGTCAGTGTAGACAGACCAGTTGCCGGTAGCCGTCTTCGCATATGCAGCAATGGGAAGCGTCTTGCTCGACCAGTCGCTCGACGGAGCCGTGACGCTCACTGCCGTAAGAAGTGTAGCGCCCGTCACAGTAGTACCATCAGTGGTAACCACTTTGCAAGTGGGAGCAGTTTTGAATGTAACCGAACCGCCGCCCGTTATGTTGAGCGTTCCGGAGCCAGTAATTGCAGCCGCAATCGTTATATCAAAGCCGCCGGTTTCAATAGTTCCGCCGTTTCCAGTCACGGTGACGGTGAGATTGTCGGACGTCCCTA
>JAILJX010000039.1 GCA_024694365.1 Kiritimatiellia bacterium | reverse complement strand
AGTTCACGAGCCGCTTCGACGAGCGCTTCAAGGAAGGCGACCGTTCGATACTGATGAGCAAATTCGCCTCCTCCGCCGCCCACTTGACCGGAAAGAAGTCTACTAGCGCCGAGTCGTTCACATGGATGGCCGAGCACTTCTGCGAGACTTTAGAAGAGACGAAGGCGTTCGGCGACCTCCTCTTCCTATCCGGCGTGAACAGGCTCTACTATCACGCGACGGTCTATTCGCCCGATTCCGCCCCATGGCCCGGTTGGTGCTTCTACGCTGCGAGCGAACTCAACCCGAGGAACCCGATCTGGCGCGACATAAAGCCCCTCAACGACTACTTTACGCGGGTGCAGAGCTTCCTCGCCGAGGCTGTCCCCGACAATGACGTTCTCCTCTACTGGCCGATAAACGACCAGTGGACCGATCCCGAGGGATTCGAGTCGCTCATGACAGTCCACGCGCACTGGATGGAGGACATTCCCTTCGGAAAGCTCGCCCAGAGGCTCTGGGACGGCGGCTGGCAGTTCGACTACGTATCCGACTCGTTCCTCACCGACGAAATCGTCTCGAAGTACAAGGCGATAGTCGTCCCCGAGGCTAAAGTCATGAAGCCGGAGGCGATTGCGCGGTTGAACGAGCTCTCCAAACAGATGCCCGTCATATTCGAGAAGGACGGCGATGCGATAGAGGCGCTCAAGAAGACTTCCGCGAAGCCGGTAGCCGGTCTCGATGGTGTCGAGGCGATCCGCTTCAAGTGGCGCGGGGGCTCGGCCTATTTCGTCGTCAACACATCGGTCGTGGACTCATTCCTCTCGATTCCCGGGGGAACGGTTCTCCTCCATCCTCTCGCGAGCGACACCGACCGCCGCCGCAGACAGTTCATCCCGGATGATGTTGGGGTGACGGCGATGCGCCTCAGGCCCGCGCAGTCGGTGATCATGTGGATGGCCGAGGGTGGCGCGCCCGAGAATGTCGGCATCCCCGCGTTCAGCGAGGAATTCGGCTTCGCCCGCGTGAAGCTCGGGGACTGGTCGCTCGAATTCAAGAGCGACGTATCCGGCTGGGAACTCCCGCCCGCCCATGCCAAGGTCACGCCTGGCGATTGGACGAAGCTCGGCGAGAAGGAGGCCGAATTTTCGGGGAGCGCCGTCTACAAGACGACTTTCAGCCTCACCAAGCGCGAGGCGGGGAGGCCCTCGGGGATAAAGCTCGGCGATGTTGCCCACACGGCGCGCGTCAGGGTGAACGGAAGGGAAATCGCGACTCTCATAATGCATCCCTACATGTGCGACATCCCCGATGGCGTTCTTCAGGAGGGGGTCAACACGCTCGAGGTCGAAGTCACCAACCTCGGCGCCAACAGAATCCGCGCCTACGACAGGAAGGGCATAAAGTGGAAGACGTTCGAAGACGCCAACATGGCCTCCTACCGCGGAAAGGGTCTCCTCGACGCGAAGGATTGGCCGGTTCTCCCTTCGGGATTGATGGGCCCCGTCAAAATACTCGCCTACGATCCGAATCCTCCCGAAGCCGGGTCCGCTCCCCGGAAAGAGCTCCGGCCGCCGGTGAGAAGGCGCGGCGCGGCCAAGCCCTCGATCGTTCAGCGCGAGCGTTGGCCCGACGGCTTCGCGAGGAGCGACTGGTTCGCCGATTTTTCGCCTGTCGACGAGTCTAAGCTCGGAACGCTCTACCGGGCGGAGGATTTCGGCGCGAAGGCTGACGAACCCGGGATGCAGACGGAGGCTTTGCAGGGGGCCGTCGACAAGATCGCTTCGCTGGGAGGGGGCGTGCTCGTTCTCGGGCCGGGGACATGGAACAGCTCGTCGCTCTTCTTCAAGCCGGGCGTACACATGAAACTGGAGAAGGGCGCCGTCTTGAAGGGCCCGGCGGACGGAAAGCTCGCTCCTAGGATTCCCTCCAGGATCGAGGGCCAGAGCGTGGTCTACAACGCGGCGCTCGTCAACGCCGACAGGTGCGACGGCTTCACGCTCTATGGCGAAGGGACCATAGACGGAAACGGGAAGGCCACCTGGGCCGCGTTCTGGGATGGCCGCAAAAACGAGAAGGGTTTCAAGAATACGGCGCTCGACAGGCCCAGGAACGTGTTCGTGTCAAACTCCAAGAATGTCCGCGTCTCCGGGCTTTCGATAAAGGACTCCCATTTCTGGACCGTCCACTTTCACAAATGCGAACTCGTCAAGCTGGACAACTTGCGCATAACGGCGCCCGGACCCGAGAATCCCCCCAAGGCCCCGAGTTCCGATGCGATAGACCTCGATGTCGTCGCCGACTGCCACATATGGAATACGTACATGGACGTGAACGATGACGGCATCGCGCTCAAGGGCGGAAAGTACCATGAGGCCGAGAAGCTTCCCGAAAACGGCGAAAACGTCAGAATCCTTATCGAGAACTGCACCTTCGGGAAGGTTGTGCATTCCGCGATAACGTGCGGCAGCGAGGCTCTTCATTGCAAGAACATAGTTCTCAGAAACTGCAAACTCGAGGGCTGCGGAAATCTCCTGAACATGAAGTCTCGCCCCGACACGAAGCAGCTCTACGAGGATATCCTCATCGAAAACGTGACCGGAGAGTGCCGGAACGTGGTGCAGGCGAAGCCATGGTCGCAGTATTTCACCCTCCCCGAAGGTGTGGCCAAACAGCAAACTCAAGGCAGGCGCATCACTTTCCGCGGCTGCACGGTGAAAGGCGCCGTAAACATCAAGATCGACCCCGAATTCATGGACTTCGAGGAGCCCGTGTACGAAAACTGCAAGTTCGATTGACCATTACCCGAACGGGTGTTGCCCGGTCGCAAGTCTTCGTGTATAATACAGGCATACAATTCAAAACGGAGGCTGCTACGATGAAACTTTCACTTGGGTCGATGATGAGCGAAAGGTCCGCATGGGAAAAGGCGGACGTAAAGCTGCCGTCTTTCGACATAAGGGCAATGCGCGAAGAGACGGAAAGAACGCCCGAATGGGTGCATTTCGGCGCCGGGAACATATTCCGCGGCTTCATAGGCTCGATAAGCCAGAGGCTTCTCGATGACGGCCTTGCGAAGACCGGCATAATCGCGTGCGACACGTTCGATTACGACATAATCGACAGGATATACTCCGCGCACGACAACCTTACCCTCAACGTTCTGCTCAATCCCGACGGCACGGTGACCAAAGAGATCCTCGCAGGGGTCGCCAAGGGCGTCAAGGCCGATTTCTCGGACGGCCCGTCCAAGGCCGGACTCAAGGCCGTCTTCCGCGCCCCGTCGCTCAAGATGCTGTCTTTCACGATAACGGAGAAGGGCTATCAGCTCAGGCGCCCCGACGGTTCGCTTCTGCCGGCGGTAGAGTCCGACATGGCGGACGGACCCGAATCGAGCCGCCATGCGATGGCTGTCGTCGCGGCGCTCCTCCTCGAACGCTTCAACGCCGGACGCCTCCCCCTCGCCGTGGTTTCCATGGACAATTGCTCCCGCAACGGGGAGAAGCTCAAAGCGTCCGTCGTCGAGATGGCGAAGGCCTGGGTCGAGAACGGCTTCGCGCCGAGGGAATATCTCGATTATGTCGAGGACGAGTCCGCCGTCTCTTTCCCCTGGTCGATGATCGACAAGATCACCCCGCGCCCCCACCCCCGCGTGGTGGAGATGCTCGCCAAGGACGGAATAGAGGGCATGGAGCCGATCGTGACGTCCAGAAAGACGTTCATCGCGCCTTTCGTCAATGCCGAAAAACCCCAGTATCTGGTCGTCGAGGACCGGTTCCCGAACGGCAGGCCCGCTCTGGAGAAGGCGGGCGTCTACATGACAGACTGCGACACCGTCAACAGGACGGAGAAGATGAAAGTCACGACGTGCCTCAATCCTCTCCATACGGCGATGTCCATGTACGGATGCCTTCTCGGCTACACTCTCATCTGCGACGAGATGAAAGACCCCGACATCGTAAAGCTCGTCAGGCGCCTTGGATATGTCGAGGGCCTGCCCGTCGTGGTGGACCCGGGGATACTTTCCCCGAAAGCCTTCATCGATGAAGTCGTCGAGGAGCGCCTTCCCAACGTCTTCATGCCCGACGATCCCAGAAGGATCGCGACAGACACGTCGCAGAAGGTAGGCATACGCTTCGGCGAGACCGTGAAAAGCTACATCGCCGCGGGGCGCGATCTCGATTCTCTCGTTGCGCTGCCGCTCGCGATCGCCGGGTGGATGCGCTATCTTCTTGCCGTAAACGACGCCGGCGAGGCGATGGAGGTCTCGCCGGACCCTCTCAAGGATTCTCTCCAGAAGGCTCTCGCGAATGTCGTGTGGAACGATCCCTCATCCTACCGCGGCGAGCTTCGCGGGATACTGGCCAACGCGTCGATTTTCGGGACCGACCTCTCCGCCACGCCTCTGGCGGACAGGATCGAAGGCTATTTCGTCCGGCTTCTCGCAGGGCCGGGATCTGCGCGCGCGTTGCTTAAAGCCGAATTATGAAACTGTTCATCCTCTCCGCCGCCCTCTTCGCCTGTGCGCCTCTTTGCGCACAGGATGGCGAGGCGCCGGAGGGTTTGGATGAACTCGGCATGATCCCCGTGGTCTGCGAAGACTACGGCGGAAGCCGCAAGTACATACGGCTCGACCCGTCCAACATGCCCGACTCGCGCCTCAACACGGCCGAAGGCACTTTTCTCGCCATGGCGCGGGGCGGCGCCGAGAAGCCGGTCGCGAATTGGCGGAGCCAGTTCCACCTCTATGCCGTCGTCCATGAAGACGGAAAGGTGCGCTCCTACATAGACGGAAAGCCGGCGCGGACCAAGACTCCGCTTGAGGTGTGGAAGGAGCCCGGCGTCGAGATGGCCGAGTTCCGCGTCTACGACACCGCGCTGTCGGAGCAGCAGATCGTCCAGATCGCCAACGGCAACCCGCCGTGGCCCAAGGTGAAGGGCGGCAAAAAGGCGAAGCGCACGGGCATAGTCGACAAGGACAGGGTCCTGCGGCTCGGATACGAACTTCCCGACGAAGTGACCGTGGGCGGCGACGCGGACGCGAAGCTCTACGCGAAAGGGATTCTGGCGCAATGCGGAATAGGCGAAGCGAAACGCTTCGAACTGAAGGACGGCGGCGCTCTCGCGATAGGTTCCGGCGGGCTCGTCTTCGATTCCAACTATGCGCACAACCGCACCTGCGAAATCGTCTTTTCCGGCGGGGCGATCGCCAATTTCGAATCCAGCTTCATGAAAAGCGCCGCCCCCGTGAAGCTCGACGGCAGCGTGAAGCTCGTCGTGCGAGGGACGTTCGTCATAAGGGCCGGCTTCGAGGGCGAGGGCGATCTCGTGAAGCGCGGCGAGGGGATCGCCGGCGTGCAGTATCCGTGCCCGGATGCGACAGGCGTCTTCACCGTCGAGAAGGGCACGCTCGTCTTCGGCCCCGCGGCAAGCTGGGGCGGAACGGTCAGGGTGATGGCGGGCGCGACGCTGAAATGCCCGTCCGAGTCCGTCATTGGCAAACTCGTCAAGGAGAAGGGCGCCAAGGTCGTCGAGACCGGAACGCAGAGGCGCGGAGACCTCTCCACGGACGCTTTCCCCCAGCCCGCCACGGCTTATGACATGAAGAAGATGCACCGCGAAAGGATGGGACGCGGCGTGTATGCGTTCCGCAAATCCGAAAACGAGGTCTGGATCGGCTGGCGCTACAAGTCTTCCGATCCGGACGACATCGCCTTCAACGTCTATTGCGGCAAGGAGAAGCTGAACGCCAAGCCCATATCCGGAGTGACGTGGTTCGTCGATCGCCGCCCATGGAACGGCCGCGCGCGGAAATATTCCGTGAGAGGCGTAGTGAAGGGGAAGGAGGTCGCCTACAGGACGAGCGGCTCCTGGACCCTTCCCGCCGGCGCGCGCATCGGCTACAACGACATAGAGCTTTCCCCGCCAAAGCCCGGCCGCACCCCGGACGGACAGGAATATTCGTATTTTCCATGCGACACGTCAATCGGCGATCTCGACGGCGACGGCGAATACGAGCTTGTCGTGATATGGTGGCCGACCGTCAGCAAGGACAACTCCCAGGGCGGACAGACCGGCGAGACCTGGCTCGAGGGCGTGAAGCTCGACGGCAGCTCCAGGAGCCTGTGGAAGATATGCCTCGGCCCCAACATACGCTCCGGCGCCCACTACAATCCCGTGATGGTCGCCGATTTCGACGGCGACGGCAGCGCGGAGGTGATGTGCAGGACGGCAAACGGAACGCGCGACGGCAGAGGGCGCATCCTTTCCGGCGGAGAATTCCGCATCGGCGCCAGATTCGAGGACGGCAGGGCCAAAGACTTCAACCTCGTGTTCGAGCCCAATTGGGTCACCGTGTTCTCCGGGGAGACAGGCGAGGCGCTCGACTCGATTCCGTACCGGCCGAAGGTTCTGGAGGATGACGGCGCAATCGCACGACGCGACTACCAGGCCGTGAAGCGCCTCTGGGGCGCAAGGAACCCGGGCAATCAGGCGTTCCGGTTCCTGGCGGCTGTCGCATATCTGGACGGCGTCAAGCCAAGCGCGGTCTTCTGCCGCGGCTACTACAGCAGAACGTGCCTCTTCGCGCTGGACTGGAACGGAAAGAAGCTGAAGGAAAAATGGTTTTTCACCACCGACGAAGAGCGCAACTGGGGGTATAACGGACAGGGCTTCCACAATCTGCGCGTCGGGGACGTCGATTTCGACGGGAAGGATGAAATCGTCTACGGCCATATGTGCGTCGACCATGACGGCGAGGGCCTGTGGACGACGGGATACGGACACGGCGACGCCATGCACATCCTGCAGGCGGATCCTTCGACGCGCGGACTCCAGGTCTGGACCTGCCACGAAAACGCCCCCTACGGAGTCTCGCTCATAGATGCGCAGTCGGGGAAAACGCTCCTCAGGGCGAACGGTCCGATTGACACGGGCAGCTGCAACGCCATGGACATCGATCCCGACTCCCCCGGAGTCGAGCTCTTCTCCGGCGCACATTGCGGCATATACTCCGCCTCCACCCTGCAGCAGCTCCCGAAGCCCAAGCCGAAGCCGACCATCCACTACTACTCCACGCTCCGCTTCGGCATATGGTGGAAGGGCGACATGACGCGAAGCGCCTATTCGGGAGGGGACGTGATACGCGACTATTCCGTGAAGGACCGCGTCTCGAGAGACATATGGTCCGGAGGCGGGGATTGCGACTCCAACCACGGCTCCAAGGGATGCCCCTGCCTGATAGCGGATCTCTTCGGAGACTGGCGCGAGGAGCTGCTTTTGCGAAGGAAGGACAACAGGGCGATAAGGATATACATGAGCGCCGAGCCCACCCCATACAGGTTCCACACGTTTCTGGAGGATCCCGTCTACCGCGAAAGCGTCCTGACCCAGAACGCCGGCTACAACATGCCGACGGACCCCGGCTTTTATTTCGGACCCGAACTCAAAGGCCACCGCGCCGTATTCCGCGGAACTTATCTGGAATAGGAGCATCATGCATACAGTGCTGCAGCATCCGCTCGTAAAGCATCGCGTCACCCTCATGCGCGACAGAAACACCAAACCGAAGCAGTTCCGCGAACTCGTGAACGAGATCACGGAATTCCTTGCGATAGAGAGCCTGAAAGATCTCCGCACCGTGGAGATACCGGTCTCGACGCCAGTCGCGGAGACGACAGGCGTAAAGATAGAGGACAGCATCGTCATCGTCCCGATCCTGCGCGCGGGGATGGGCATGCTCGATGCCATGCTGCACGTCCTTCCCTACGCCAAGGTCGGCGTTCTCGGCATGCAGCGCAACGAAAAGACCGCCGAGCCTGTGCCGTACTATGCGAAAGTCCCGCCGGCGAAGAACGACGAGCTCGCCATCGTCATAGATCCGATGCTCGCGACCGGCGGGAGCGCATGCGACGCTTTTGCGCAGCTGAAAAGGCTCGGATACCGCCGCATCGTCTTTCTCAACCTCATCGCCGCGCCGGAGGGCCTCTCGCGCATCGAATCGGAGCATCCCGACGTCCCGGTCTTCACCGCGGCGAAGGACGAACGCCTCAACTCGGACTTCTACATCGTCCCCGGTCTCGGCGACGCCGGCGACAGGATATTCGGCACGCTCTAGCCGCATCGTCCCTCTTCTCGCAGGGTGCATTGTCGGTGCAGAGTCCGTCGATGCAGCGCCTGCAGGAAGAGACGGGACATGGTGCGTTGCAGGGCATGTCGCCCGGCATCATCGCAGGACCTCTTGAGCGGTGATCGGCGTCGCCCGGCGGCGCTCGGGTTTTCTTTTGGGCTTTCCCATTTTCAGTCCTCCTCTCCTTCGGCGGTGAGTCGTTCGGCCATGGCGAATTCATCCTCGACCTTGTCGAGGTCTGCGAGCTTGCTCACCGTCAGGCTTGCGGTCGGCGTCTTGGCGACGGCGAACTTGTCGAGTATCTCCTGTTTCTCCTCGTCGGGGATGTTGTCTCCTTTGATCTCGTCGCGCAGCTTCGACTTGTTAAACTCGTATTTTGTGCGGACGTAGTCCTTGGTTGCTTCGTTTGCGAGGAGTTTCTTGAGCCAGGCGGAATCGTCGAGTTTTTTCGCTTCGCCGGTTTTTGTCCCGTTTTATGATAGGTTAGCACTTTCTTCTTGAAGTCAAAGAAGGAAGCGGGTAGACATGAAGGACAAAATAAGGTATAGTGAAGCGTTCAAGCTCAAGGTAATGGAGGAGCTGAGAGATGCAAAGTGGGGGAATGA